>CAYPIX010000051.1:0-26929 GCA_964410875.1 uncultured Kofleriaceae bacterium | reverse complement strand
GGCCAAAACCATCGGAACCGTTACACAGCCGTGTTCGATGTCTTTCCCCGGGACCTTCCCTAGTTCTTCCTTCGTACCCACAAAATCCAAGATATCGTCAAGGAGCTGAAAAGCGAGGCCAAGTTTTTTTCCGAAGCGCGCTGCCGCATCAATCTTGGCCGACGTTGCGCCCGATGCCCTTGCACCCGCCAAGCAAGCGAATTCAAAAAGCGAAGCCGTCTTCCTCTCCATAATCGATACGCACTCTTCTAGGGTGAAAGACTCTTTGGGGCTCCTTGTTCTTTCGAGTTGAAGCAACTCACCGTGGGCCAGAGCTCGCGCCACGCCCATTGCATACTCCATTGTTGTAACGTCACGTAGTTCCAATAGCGCATCAAGCGCCGCGAAGTAGCAGAAGTCTCCGGTAAGAATTGCGACAGAATTATCCCACTCGATGTGGGCAGCAGGAAGGCCTCGGCGGGTTTCACTGCGATCGATAACATCGTCATGGAGCAGCGTCCCGGTATGCAAGAGCTCTACTGCTGTCGCGACCGGCCTGGCATCACCCCAGTCGCCACCACATGCACCCGCTGACAAAAACGAAAGCATAGGCCGGATTCTCTTTCCTCCAGCGTTGACTAACCTGTCGGCGATCTTTCGGCTTGGCTCCGGTATGGTTTTCAACCACCTCGCAGTCTCCTTATCGAGAAAGCTCGCAACTTCTGCCCGAAGTGCAACCATGCCTGACACACGACCAGCGAGTTCCGCCCTCGTCGGTTCTGCAACTGAAAGCACTGTGCTTGAGATTCTATCTGCAATCATCTTGTCTCTCTCCCTATACCGCGCGCACGTCCCATCAAAAGAGATGTCACACCTCGAAAGTCTAGTTGAGCGGTCTTAGCGAAAACACTTACGGCGTCATGTACCCCACTGCCAAGTCGGTGCATATTGCGAACTTTTCTTTTCACCTCTTTTGAAGCTATGGGGTCTTCGTCGACCATTTTCTTAGCTCGAGCGAGGTCAGCAACCACATGATTGAGAAATTCCAGTTCACGACGACTGAGAACCCGAACCACCATCTCCATAAGGTTGGTATTTGCTTCAAAGCACCAGCCAGTCTTGTCTGGTCGACGCGTGCGTTGGATAACGCTCCAGCTCTCCAAGTCGCGAATCAACATTGAAACCGCGCCCTTGGAGAGGCCTAACTGCTCTTGTATCCCACCCGCCGACAGAGCTTCGCCCCGCAAAAATAACAGCGCCCAAACTCGCCCTTGATTTCTCTTGAACCCCCAAAACTCAATGACATTTCCTACCGCTTCGATTGCGACGGATTCCCAAGTCAAAGCCGAGTTGGCAAAAGAGCTTGTGTAACCGTCGGCGCCACCAGAAATGCGTTTATTGATTGCAGTCATGGTGCCTTAGTAGTGCCAAGGGAACTGGGAAAAGTTTGGCTTTCTTTTTTCGACAAATGCATCGCGCCCTTCAGCGGCCTCATCACTTGCATACGCAAGACGAGTAGCTTCTCCTGCAAAAACCTGTTGCCCAACCAAACCGTCGTCGACGAGGTTCATCGCAAACTTTATCATCCGTATCGACGTTGGGCTCTTGGCAAGAATTTCCCGAGCCCATTCAATCGCTGTCTTTTCTAAATCTTCGTGTGGGCAGACGCAATTCACCATCCCCATCTCGAACGCCTCGTCTGCCGAGTAGGTTCGCCCTAGGAAAAATATTTCCCGCGCCCTTTTTTGCCCAACTTGTTTTGCCAGATAAGCAGACCCAAAACCTCCGTCAAAACTGGTTACGTCAGCGTCGGTTTGTTTGAAACGCGCCTGTTCTTTGGAAGCAATAGTCATGTCGCAAACAACGTGCAATGAGTGGCCGCCGCCCACAGACCAGCCTGGGACGACAGCAATCACCACCTTGGGCATCATCCGAATTAATCGTTGAACTTCTAGGATGTGAAGTCGCCCTGTGGAGACACGACCATCCGCGTATTCGTATCCATTCCGACCACGAATCCGTTGATCGCCACCTGAACAGAACGCCCAACCGCCGTCTTTTGGGCTCGGGCCGTTTCCCGTAAGCAATACAACTCCAACATTTTGGGCTGACTGTGCGAATTCGAGGGCCTGAAGCAAAGAATCCACGGTTTCCGGGCGAAACGCGTTCCTCACCTCGGGCCGGTCAAAACCGATTCGCAAAACACCAAGGTCTTTGTGGCGATGAACAGTCAGGTCCGTGAGTAATGGGCCCGCTTTTTCCCACTCAGCCTCATTAAACGGCGAGGAAGCAAGAGTGGTTGCGCTCGTGACGGCCATAGTTTAATAAGTTTAAGGAGTCTTGAACCTCGTGACAACCGCTTTGAACAAAATGGCGCCAGAAGCCCCTTCCCCCGACTTAACTTCGGTGGGATTAGCTGTCGACGCCTTGGTCGCAGAGAAGCGAGCATTCGCAGTGATTTGGCCATATCTAGGGAAACCTCGTTGGTTTCAGAACGGCGCTCCCAGGTCACAAAGTTACTTTTGGGCGCGTACCTTTTCGGGTTTGCCCGGCACAGGGCTTTGGAACAATTGGGAAAAACAAACTCAATTGTTTGAGACACATTCTCCTTCTGGTTCTTTTCGCCAAGGGCAGACACCCGCTTTTGTCATTGAGCCAGCGACGGATGATGAAGACTTTCCGTCTTTTCGCGAACGCGTCGAAACTGTGCGAACGAACATTAGTCAGTCGAAAGTCGATAAGGTTGTGCTCAGCAGAACTCGAACTGCGCAGATCCGGAGCGGTAGCGTCGGCGCGGCCCTTGCCAAGCTTCGGCCACCAACTCAGGGCCAAACCCTGTTTCTAATGCATCAACCGAACGCCGGCACTTTTCTCGGATCGTCCCCCGAAATGCTATTTGCTATCAGTGGCTCCGAGATGCAGGTTGACGCGTTGGCCGGAACCGCCACAACGCCGGGGGCTCTTGCCGCAAGCCAAAAGGACTACGTCGAGCATAAATTCGTCTGCGACGCTGTAAAGGAAACACTGGCTCCTTGGTTGGAGTCTATCGCAGTGAGTACACCAACCCCGGTTCCACGGGGCGAGTTGTTTCATTTTCATTCGTCCTTCAAAGGGCGCCTTCGAGGCCATACCGAAATATTCAAACTTGCCGATGCGTTGCATCCAACCCCGGCCGTTGGAATCAGCCCTCGCTCTAAACTGCCAAGCCTGGTCGACTACGAAAGTGCGGATCGGGGCTACTACGCCGCTCCGTTAGGTATTGTGGAGGAAAATGACGAAGGATCTGTAGACTATGCGCACGTTTCGGTAGCACTTCGGTGTGCGCTGATACGGGAACAAACCGTGACTTTTTTCGGCGGCGCCGGAGTTGTCGCGGAAAGCCAAGCAGAGAAGGAGTGGGAAGAAACTAAACTCAAGATGAGCAACCTAGAGAAAGCGTGGAGCCTATGACCTATCAGGCGCGAGGCTGTGAGGCGATTGCTGATGGACTACACGATTCAGGCGTGGAGTTGGTCATCGCTTCGCCCGGCTATCGAAATGCTCCGCTTCTTTATGCGCTTGAACGACACCCGGGGCTCTCCGTCACAATGATAATCGACGAAAGAACAGCTGGTTTTGTCGCTCTTGGTGCTGCCCGTAGTTCTGGTCGACCCGTAGCGCTTGCATGTACATCTGGTAGCGCGGGCGGACACTATCTCCCCGCGTTAATGGAGGCTAAGAACTGCGGCATCCCACTGATAGCGGTTACTGCCGATCGTCCTATGGAACTCCAACGAATTGGAGCGAATCAGACGATTGAACAAACTAACTTTTACGCAGACTTTGTTTTGGCCAAAGATGCTTTCGAATTTTCGAGCGACAAAGATGAAGATGCGAAAGACGTTTCAAGAACCATTCGTGCTCGGGTTTGTGCGGTTGCAGAAAGAGCCTCACGCAGCGGGGGACCGGTTCATTTCAACGTTAGGTTGCGCAAACCGCTCGCCCCCAAAGAGGGGTTCGAAGGACCTAAGGATCAGAAGGTAAGGAAGTCCCCACCCAAGGTCCTCGCCGACAGAGAAGCGAGTCAAAAAATTGCGTCGTTTATGGCTTCCTGCTCCCAAGGTGTCATCGTCGACGGCCCCACATTCGGGCCCCGAGTTCCAAAGCACCGCGAAAGACTCTGCCGTCTTTCGCGTGAGTCCGGTTGGCCCATCCTCGCCGACGCACTCGCACCCACAAACGGTGCCACAGAAGCCCTCGGACTAAGGGCACTCTGGCTATCGCAGCTGCCCGAGGCACTCTCTCCCCAAAAAATCCTTTGGTTCGGTCGCGCCCCGACTTCCAAAGTATTTGACCAATGGCTTGGGCGTACAACCGCGGAAGTTCTACACGTTCACCAATCTGAACACGTGCTCGACAACAGCGGGGTTTCACGCCGTCTCTTCGCGAACGCCGAGTGCGTCCCAGAGGAGCTGGAATTGACACCGGTGAATGACTGGCGCCAAGCCTGGCAGGAACACGTCCAACAAGGTGTCGACTGGCACCGGCAACAATCCCGAACACCTCGCTGGGAAGCCCAAATCATCCAGGAACTCCTCGACAGATGGCCACATCGTTGGGTGCATGTTGGAAATTCAACTGCGATTCGAGATGTCGACAGTTATATACGCCCCCCAAAACGAACTCGCTTTCTCGGAAACCGTGGTCTGTCGGGAATTGACGGAACTCTTGCGACCGCCTGGGGTGAAACCATTGGCTTAGGTGAGCCAGTCCTCGTGATTGTCGGCGACGTTACTTTCGCCCACGACGTCGGGACGCTTTTTCAAATCCCAAAATCATGCCCCATTGCTATCGCCGTCTTAGACAACGATGGTGGGCGAATTTTCACCGGACTCCCGGTTGCGAAATTACCGGAATTTCGAAGCCATTACCTAACGCCTCCAAGTCTAGACATCAAAGCAATTGCCACCGCAGCTGGGTTCGCCATCGAAGATGCACTTCCAACAGAAATCCAGCCAAGAACTTGTTACCAATTCAAAGTCGACCCCAAGAATGCGCACGGTGAGCGAAACCTGGCGATGGCGGCAGGAAAGAAATGAATTCTCCCCGAGTCTCAGGGGAACCAAGCCCATTACAGGTATGGTTCAGCACAATCAGGCCAAGAACGCTGGTCGCTTCCTTAGCCCCAGTATGCGTTGGTAGCGCACTCGCCTGGACACAGGATTCTTTTCGTCTCGACTCTTTTTCTGCGAGCCTATTGGGAGCACTCGCTATTCAGACCGTCGTAAATTTTCACAACGACCTAAAAGACTACGAAAAAGGAGCGGATACCGACGAGAGACTTGGGCCACCGCGAGCCTGCCAAATGGGGTGGCTAACCAAGGCCCAATTAAAGAAGGCAATTGGACTTTCTCTCTTGATAGGGGCTCTGGCCGGTCTGTATCTCGTATGGTTGACTGGTTGGCCTCTACTCGCAGTAGGTGTTTTGGGCGTTGTATCAGCGTTCGCTTATACGGGCGGCCCCTACCCGCTTGCCTATGTCGGTATCGCTGAAGTTTTCGTTCTCGTTTTCTTCGGATTTGCTGCGGTCGTTGGAACTGTTTTCGCTCACGGCGCACAAATCTCACCGGAAGCATGGTGGCTAGGTGGAGCCATTGGAGCAGCCTCGAACACACTATTAGTTGTTAACAACCTCCGCGATAGAGAGGGCGACAGGAAAGTCGGCAAACGAACAACCGCTGTTCGCTTTGGTGGCCAATTCGCTAGATTTCAATACGCCGCATACTGGACGGCGGCTTTCTGGTGCACAGTCGCGGCCGCTAGAATGGATCATCCAGGACTATATTTTTCGTTGGTCCTAGCAATTCCAACTTTCTTGGCTGCCCAAAGAGTTTTCCGAACAGATGGCAAAGCGTTAAACCACGAGCTAGCAGCCGCGGGGCGACTACATGCGTTTCTGGGCATTCTTCTAACAATGGGACTCGTACTATGCGGATAGAATCAGTTTCCATTGAACCGTATCGGCAGAATTTACAATTCGGCCCAAAAACGATCATTCGCGACCGTTTCTGGCTTGTCATCACCGATGAAGAGGGATGTGTCGGTGTTGGTGATGCCGCTCCCTGGCCCCCGCGTACCGCAGCACCAGACCTCGTTAAAGAAGAACTCTCTCTAGCGGCTGAGCGACTGCAAGGTTCCAGTCTTCCTATTGATGCCAAAGGTGTAGAAGAGTTAACCAAGCCCTATTTGTATCGGAGTTCCCCAGCGCGTGCGGCCATAGAAATGGCCCTAGGTGACTGGTGGTCTCAAAAGAACAAGGTTGGGTTTGACGAATTTATCCGCGAGGTGACGGATTCACCGAAAACTCATTGCCAAAAGGTTCGTACAAACACTCTTGTTGCAGGTGCGGATGCCGCAAAAGCGGCGATAGCAAGCGGGCAGAAAACGCTCAAAGTGAAATTGACCGACAAGAGCGCTGTCGAGAGTTTCTGTTCCTGGGCACCAACGATATCAGGCGCAAAATTTCGAGTGGATGCGAATCGAGCGTTCTCCGCCGATGAGACACTCTTGTTCTGGCCAAACATTTCAAAAGCGCCCATTGACTATTTAGAAGATCCGCTTCCCGCTAATGACCTGGAAGGTTGGAGAAAGCTCGCCGCTCACGGTCTACCGCTAGCTCTGGACGAGGCCGATTCCGAGCTGCTGTACGAAGAAGGCACAGCGACAGTCCGAGTATTGAAACTGCAATTTGAAGCTGGTCTTATAGAAACCGCAAAGCGCGCAGCACGGTACAGCAGCTCTGGTGGAAAGGTGACAATTACCTCTGCCCTCGAATCCAGCATTGGTCGAGCAGCGGCCATTCACCTGGCCTCAGTGGTAGCGCCAACCGGCGTCCATGGATTGGGTGCGGCAGAACCCGTGACAGATTGGACCCGAATCCAAAATGGAACTATATCAATCCCCGAAGGCATCACCGGCTTAGGAGTTGAACGTGCGCGCAATTCCTGATCCATTGTACGCCCATGCGCAAACAATTCCCGATTCGATGGCAATCGAGCTGCGAGACGGTTCTAGGACCAAGTCCCTCTCATATCGCGAGCTAAATGACCTGGTCACGCGAACGGCGTCAGACGCAAATTGTTCTGACTTCCTAAAAAGTGTCCTATCTGTCCTGCGCGGGTTCCGAACCCAATCGACAGTAGACCTATCGCACCCTGAATTTGCGCTCCCGGATATGGCCGACCTTCGTCAAGAAGATCCAGTCTGGCACCTAGAACATGTTCTTTTTTCTGTGAACACGAGTGGAAGCACCAAGGCGCCTAAAAAAGTAGACGTAACGACCGAGCAAGTTTTCTTTTCCGCGATGGGAGCGACTGCGCGCATAGGCCACCACCTATCGGATCGTTGGTATTGTCCGCTACCGATTTTCCACATCGGCGGAATTTCCGTCCTCTTGCGCACGCTCTTGCTTGGTACCACTTCGGTATTCGAACGATTTTCCCCAAGCTCTCTAGCGAGAGTCTTAGAACAGGGAGAATGTACGATTTCTTCGGTGGTCCCAACCATGATTGCTCGACTGCTAAAAGAGTACCCAGCGTTGGCGCCCTCCCCTTCATTCCGTGCTCTGATTGTTGGTGGGGCCGGTTTGCCAAATGATCTTTACAGAAAAGCTATTGCGCTCAATATCCCCCTTTGCAGGAGTTATGGTTCCAGCGAGACTGCGGCGATGGTAGCAACCGACGCTCCACCTCCCCCTGGTTTCAAAGAATCCCAAAGAGGCATCCCTCTTCTGCCCTTCGTATCTTTGAAAAGCAAACAAGAACGAATTACCGTATCAGGCCCACAAGTTCAGAGCGGCCATTGGCATTCAAATGACATGGGGACCGTCACAAATCGTCGCGTTGTCATATCCGGGCGTTCAGACCGCGTCATCGTTTGTGGTGGACGCAAAATCAACCCACAAGAGACTGAGGCGGCGTTACTAAGCCATCCAGGAATTCGGTCCGCAGTATGCCTCCCATGGGCCGACCCTGAAGACTGGGGGACCATCATGATTGGTTTCATCGAGCCTGGGGAGCCGCCTTATCTTCCGCTTGACCAAATATGGAAACAACTTCCATCAGAACAAAAGCCCAAAGCATTTGTATTCGCGCCAATTTCCGAAACACAAATGGGGAAAATTACCGAGGACAACAAGAAAGCCCTTCTTCAAAAGCTAGAACAAATCAAATCCAAAGCACCCGTCGTGGGCAGGTGCTTCTCAACAACAGCGTCTTTTATGGAAGCAGCGCAATCCATGTGCGCAACCACGCCTGAAAAACTATTTTCAGAGGAGAACCAATGAAGAAAACCAATCGGCCTGGGGGCGGTGCCATGTTTGATAATATCGCCCATCGATACGACCTTCTAAACCGCATCATGAGCTTGGGACTCGATGCAAGATGGCGGAGGAAGGCAGTTGACTCCCTCGTAGCCAAAATCCCCACTGGCGGGCGAATTCTCGACCTTGCGACGGGCACAGGTGATATTGCGTTAACCATCGCGAAACAAAGGCCGGATGTAACCGTCGTCGGAGTCGATCCGTCAGAGAATATGTTGGAGATCGCGCGAAAGAAATCGACCTCCAACCGGCTTTCATTTGCTATGGGGCAAGCGGAGTCGCTCGATTTCCCAGACAACTCTTTCGATGGCGCAGTCATGAGTTTTGGCATCCGCAATGTCCCGGACCGCGAGCTCGCTCTCCGGGAATTAAACCGAGTTCTGACTCCTAACGGCAGATTGGTACTTCTGGAACTTAGTGAGCCCAAGAGGTCTTGGTGGACCGCACCGAGCCGCTTCTATGTCCACAACATCGTTCCTCGGCTTGGCGCCATTCTCTCTGGAGCAAAAGAATACCGGTATCTGCAAACTTCGATTGAAGCATTCCCCCCTGCGGAGGAATTCGAAAGAACGATTCAAGGCGCTAACTTCGAATCTACGGAGGTCGCAAGCCTTATGTTTGGCGTTGCTCATATTTACAGTGCAAACAAAACACCAATCTCTGCATAAAAAAATCGGCCGACACCAAGGCCGACCGATAATTAACAACGTGTGAAGCCCGACTAGTCGATATCGATATCAGGATCTACAGGTGGTACCAGGAAGAATACCTCCCGGGTGTCGAGCACCGTCACGTCGTCTCCCCTCACTACAATAGTAGCTTTAAAGAGTTGCACCTCTGACGTGGCAGGAACCGTGGAGTTCACGGCTACAGGAACCACGTCAAAGCAAACTTGAGTACCGGGTAAAATGCCTTCGAACGTGTCGTCGATGCCGTCTCCTCCAATGCGATCGTCGACAGGAAGCCCCATCACACAAGGAGAAGCCGCCGATGGATTGGCCTCAATACGGTCGATAAAGGCAGCAACCGCGTCGACAGAATCCGTAGCGTCATCTACTGGCTCCGCACCGATATCTAGCGGAGCAAACTCGACCAGAGCACGAATCGCGTCGGCAGCTGTGCCCGTAAGGCCCATACCTGCGCTGTTTACGTCAAAGTTCAGAGTGCATTCACCGGCCGCATTTGGTGCCTCACCGACACCGTTTTCACCGGTACAGCATTCGTCTACGCCACAACCGCTTGGTCGGGATCCGTCCCAGGCCGCAACGGGCACAACCGAATCGGTACTGGTTGCCATGTCTCGGGTCTGCGACTGCGCAAGTGCAGTACACGCGCCTCCAGACGAGACGACAGATAACAATCGGGCTGAGATGGCAAGAAGTGCATTTAGTGCTTCGCTTTCTGTCGCTGAATCTAAACCAGAGTAGTCATTTACTCCATCGTCACTGTTGTGGCTGCAGGCATCTGTGACCCAGACAACAATCGGTAGCGCACCATCACGGAAGCCCGCGCCGCCGCGCGTACCAACAACCTCGCCCGCAGGGATTACCGCAGGAGCTGCAGTTGCTGGATCAAAAGCGGGAACACTGGCAGCGCCTTCGTTTGTTCCCACGCCCGTCGCGAGCTGATATAGCATCTCAAAACCAGACTCTGGACCGTCTGCCCCACCAATGGCGAGATAAGAATCTACGGCAGCCTGAACAGACGCTTTGCCAGCAGGAGTATCCGTAGTCATCACTCGGTGGCGAAGGTCATACGGGAAATCAACACCGCTTCCGTACGGGCTAGTTGGGAAGTCTCGATACGCCGCTACACCAAACGCAACGTCTGGAATTTGTGTTTGTACACTATTGATTAGGTTAGTAACCGAGGTCTTAAGCTCATTGATTTCCTGGCCCATTGAGCCCGTCGTATCCATCGCGAACACGATGTCGGCTTTAACAATATCAGTAGAGAAATCGAGAGTATCCGCCCCAGGTGAGGACTGCTCCTGGTACGGCATAACAAAGATGAAATCGCCATTGTTCTGTGGGTTATCAGAACCACTGGCTGGATTGGTGCCCGCAGCTCCTTCCACAAGGTCGCTTGCTCCGTCGCCGTCGGTATCTGAATTGGTTGCCGACGACTCCCCGGAATCCACAACGCCGTTGCAGTTCACGTCTTCGTCCTCGTCGGGCAAGCCGTCGCCGTCCGAATCAAGATCCAGGTAATCGGCCCTTTCATCGGAGTCCGAGTTGACTGGTGGAGTTTCAAGATCTGCATCACCCGCCTCTACTGCGTCTGGGCGGCAGTCTCCGTCAGAGTCCAAATCGAGGTAGTCGGGAATGTCGTCTTCATCAACATCTCCATCGCGCTCTACGGAATCTAGGATTGTATCTCCGTCCGCATCCGTGTCTTGGTGATCGCTAAGTCCGTCACCATCCGTATCCAGAGCGGTACCATTGTCTAACTCGAAAGTATCAAAAAGCGAATCTCCGTCGTCATCATTGTCGACCCAGTTTCCTAAACCGTCACCGTCTAAGTCATCAGTCGCTTCGTTGGCATCTAGGATTCCATTGTCGTCAGAATCGGTGTCTCGGTAGTCTGGGGTCCCGTCGCCATCGCTATCAACAGGAGGCGTACCTGGATCACTATCACCCGCTTCAATCAGATTGCTGATGTTGTCGCCGTCAACATCGTCGTCGTCTACATCGGGAATACCGTCGCCGTCGAGGTCAGCCCCCGGATCGTCATTCTCGTCGACATCAGCGATACCATCGTTGTCGGTGTCTTGAAGGTCTCCCCTACTGTCTTGGTTGCCCGAGTTTCCACAACCAACCCCAGCCATGGACAGAGCGAGCCAGAAACCAAATGCAATGCGCGTTCCCATGCCATGAATATACTTCACCTCCGTGTAGGATGAATAGTTAACAGCAGGGTAATGTCTTTTGTCGCCTCTTTTTTGGGGTCCTTCGATCACAAAAACATGAAGGCCTACCTCGGCGATAAACGATCACATGTCTGTCCTGTAGTGCCCCCTAGCCCTTTCAAAGTTCCCCTCTAGCGCTACATTTTATCCAAAGCTGCAGCAAAAAATCCGTCGGCTCTATGAGTGTGCGGCCACGTTGAAAAGCTTCGGTTGATGGACAAAGTTTTATCGTTGGCAAGCAGTTTTTCTATCTGTTGAATACCCTCTTCACGAGCAAACGAACAGACTGAATAGACCAACCGTCCACCGGGCGAAACCAGGGATGCAGCATACGTAAGTAACTCGCGCTGGATACTCGCCATTTCCATCACGCTCGTCTCCTTCATCCTCCATTTTGCTTCCGGGTGTCTGCGCAATACACCCAAACCCGTGCATGGCGCGTCGAGCACAACCACATCATAATTTTGTCCTAAAGACGCGGGTTTCGACAGTAAATCAAGACAAACGGTTTTTACGCTGCGAATCCCAAGCCTGTCTACGCTGTTCTGCAAATGCTGAAGCTTGGTCTCGCTGCAATCAACAGCCAAGATCTCAGCTGCATCCTGAGACATTTCTGCGAGGTGGCTGGTTTTCCCCCCGACCCCAGCGCATAAGTCGACGATCCTCATACCGGGCTTTGCTTCTGCTAGCTCAGATACCAGCTGGGCCCCGATGTCTTGTACCGTGAAAAGTCCCTTTGAAAAGGCTGCAAGAGACGATGGATTACCTAGCCTTCTAGTGCGAATGCACTGATTCGCCAGAGAGTCAGTTTCTATCTCAAGACCGTCAACTTCATTCTCCAAGTGCTCTTGTAATTCTGCCCTGGTGGTTCTCAACTGGTTACACCTAAGGGCAACTCCTGGTGGTTCAAGAAACGCCTGAAGAGCTTCTCTCGTCTGATTGCTACATCCTTCTTGAATCCGTCGAATAATCCACTCAGGCATGGAAAACTCCATGACCAACCGACCAACCTCTCCTTCACTACCTTCGAAGGGCTTTTCTCCGTTCGCGGCAAGAGAGCGAAGCAGTTTGTTAACAAAGCCTCCCATCCTTGCTCCGCCAATCCGTTTACAGGCAGTCACAGCGTCGTCAACCACTGCGTGATCCGGAACCCTGTCTAACATAAGCAATTGATACGCTCCGATTCGAAGTGCATTTCGAATGGAACGAGACACCTTGATCCTTGATTCAGCGGCTTGATCGAGCGCTCGATCTAGTCGAGTTCGGTGACGCAGGACGCCAAGAACAATCTCATTCGCGAGCCCCACGTCAACAGAAGCCAAACCCGCTCTCTTTACTTCTGCATCTAAGACCAAGGTAGCGTAGGAGTCCTCGGCTTCGATCTTAGCCAGCACTATTCGGGCGAGGTCCCGTGCGCTATGTATTTTCTTGGTCAAGAATTGTCCCTAAAACTATTTGCCTCGTTTTGAAGAACTCCGCGGCTTTCATCCGTTTTTTTCCCGCAGCTTGCACTTCCTGAATTCGTACAGCATCTTGCCCGCACCCGACATCAACTGATTCACCCTCTAAAGAAAGAAGCTCCCCCGCTTTCCCCGCTTTCTCGATCACTGTCGCGCCAAAAACTTTCAACCGACCGCCCAAGAAGTCCGTGAATGCGCCAGGCCAAGGATCTACGCCGCGAATCTTAGCGCTAACCTCGGTAGCGCTCTTGCACCAATCAATTTGCCCATCGCTCTTCTTCAACATCGGGGCATAAGTGGCCTCCGCATGCTCTTGCGGAATTGGTTTAGTCTTGCCGTCGGAAAGCGACTCGAGTACCTCCAATAAAAGTTTGGCGCCGAGGGGCGCAAGTCGCTCAAAGAGTTCCCCGGAAGTCTCGGTGGCCTTGATAGGTATACGCTCAACAGCGAAAACTGGCCCAGTATCCATTCCTTCGTCGAGCATCATAATCGATACGCCGGTTTCCCTGTGTTCGCGGAGAATCGACCATTGAATTGGGGCAGCGCCCCGAAGCTCAGGCAAAATCGAGGCGTGGATGTTTAGACATCCATGAGGAAAAGCAGCCAAAACTGCAGGAGGTAGAATCTTTCCGTAGGCAACAACGATTCCCACCTCTGCGCCAGTCGCTGCAAGGGTTTTGGCAAACTCCGCTTTTTTTGCTGATTGAGGCTGAAGGAGCGGAAGGTCTCGACTCCGAGCAAAATCGGCCACTGCACATGCTGTGATCTTCTTTCCGCGCCCCGCTCTTTTGTCAGGCTGAGTCACGACTAAACATACTTCGTGACGCTCGAGAACCGCTTGCAATGCCGGAACGGCAAAGTCCGGGGAGCCCATAAAAACCACTTTCATCTATCAGTAGGTGGTAGGCGATTTAGAGACTAGAAACAAGCAAAGTCCACCAAGCTCCGTTTTTACAGAGGCTTAATCACGTAAATTCTTGAGGTATGCGGCCCGAGTATCCGCATCCTGCAGCAATTGGTAAGAGCGTTCTACTGCCGCTCGCACATCGCCAATCTCGAGTTCAAAACGTTCTTTTACCGAAGCCGGTACCCACTCCTCATCGTATTCGAGACTAAGCTCCTGGTATGCGCGTTCAATTTCAAAAGAAGACGCGTCTCGGCGAACTCCCAACACGGAAAAATGGTCACCAAAACGAACCTGAGAAAGTTTCGATTCAAACCTCCAGGCATTGAGTAAGAAGGCGGGTCTTCGCTCCATTGGCTCACTAGGCCTTGGAGAAAAAACCGGTCTAGCACCAGCTATGACCGACGTAGCAAAGGCGAGCTGCATGCCGGTTAGAAGATCCAACCCATAAACAGAGCAGAGCGATGCGACAGATTTGCCACTGCTAAGCGCCCTAACAAACCGCAACTCCAAATTGTCTAGCCCAGTAGAATCAAGGACATCTTCAGACAGCCGTACGGCACTGGCGAAAGTTGCAGTTTCAGGTCGCCCCAAAGCTTCTTCCAGTTCCCGTAACCCCATTTTGCGACGAACACCCTCAAATAGAATCGAACAGGGATCCTGCTTGAGAACAATTGGCTCCCCTTCCCGATAATCGGGGTCGAACGTCACCTGAGCGCGCCCCCATGAGAAAAGAGAGTAAATAATCCAACCGATATGACGATTTACAGCAGCTGCCAACTCTTCTTCGTCGAGAGCCCCTACAGAAATCAACGCCCGCCCCATGCGAACCCCATCGCCGCGAGCAATTTCCACACTTTCATCCCGCTGTTCCGCAGTGATCCTACCTTCTCTATATAGCTGAGAAGCCATCCTATCTAGCACTGAAGTGGAGGAACCAAAAACCGGAGCGCCTCCCCGGAAAACCACTTGCCGCTCGACATCATCCTGCTTGAACGTTGCCGTACCAGTAAAGGCAACACCACGCAGTCGCCAGAATAAAGTCGCTACCTCAGCAGCTCCAGCGACGCTAAGCTTCGCGCCAACAAGACTAGCTAAATCTAGAAGCGACTCGGATCTAATCGAGCCGACGTCGGCCACACGGCCGACACTGTCCAGCGTCTCCCCCATCCAGACGTTTAGAATACTACAGCGTAGAAACTGGATCTACGTCGATGGACACTCTCACGTTACCCGCATCTGCGCCAAAGCAGGACAGTGTGCGCAAGAACCTCACACAAGCTCGAAGTTGTTCTCGGCTATCCGCACGTAACCAAACATGCCATCGAGTTTTTCCGCGCAAGCGACTCAACGGAGCAGCGGATGGCCCTAAAACCGAGACGCCAGATTTTTCCATAAGAAAACCCCTCAACTCCGCGGAGATTTTTCGAGAGGTCTGCTCAACCTGGTTCGACGCCGGCCCATCCACCCGTACTGCTGCAAGGTACCCAAATGGCGGGTATCCCAATTCCTTCCGAATCACGGCTTCTTTATCGAAGAATGATAGAAAATCATGTTTGGCCGCGCATGCTACTGCCAAGCACTCTGGTCGATAAGTCTGAACGACCACACGCCCTGCCAATTCTCCACGTCCTGCCCTGCCTGCAACCTGAGTAAGCAACTGGAATGTTTTTTCACTGGCTCTGAAGTCCGGTAGCGAGAGACCTGTATCGGCGCAGAGAGCTCCGACCAACGTCACCCGTGGAAAGTCGTGCCCTTTGCTCACCATTTGGGTGCCAACAAGAATGTCGAGCTCTCCGCGGCCCATCTTGCCCAGTAGGCGCGCAACATTGGCCCCTCCGCCTGTGTCTCTATCCAAACGCCCCACCCTTGCACCAGGAAACCGTTTTGCTACGGCATCAGCCACGCGTTCGGTGCCAATCCCCTTTTTGACAATTCTCTTGCTGCCACAACCCGAACATTTACTGGGTACGCTTTGGCGGTGGCCGCAATAGTGACACGCGAGAGTCTCACTGCTTCGGTGATAAGTAAGAGAGACAGAACAATCCTTGCAACGGCATGCGTCACCACAAGAAGTACAAACAACGAACGTCTGAAACCCCCGTCGATTTAGAAACAGAATTGCCTGCTCTTTTTTGGCCAGTACTTCTTCTACGCGCTCTGTTAGGGGAGCAGTCAAGAAAGAGTCGCCGTCTGGCTGGAACTGCCGCATATCCACAATCTCGACTTCAGGCATTTGCTGCCCGGTCGCACGCTGCGGTAATTCTAACCTCGTAGCGGTTCCAGAGTTAGATGCATGAAAAGTCTCTATAGAAGGCGTGGCTGACCCAAGTACGCAAACAGCCCCTGCTGCTTTCGCTCTCATCAATGCCACCGTACGAGCGTGATAGCGAACTCCCTCCTCTTGCTTGAAAGACGAGTCATGCTCCTCGTCGATAACGACGATACCTATATTCGCAACTGGAGCAAAAACTGCCGAACGTGCCCCCAGAGCAATCCGGGCCTTCCCTTCTGAGAGTCGGTGCCATTCAATAAATCTCTCACGAGGCCTTAGCCCACTATGCAACACGGCTACCTGATCGCCAAAGCGAGCGCGAAACCGAGCCGCAAGCTGAGGTGTCAGTGATATTTCTGGGACCAAGACAATTGCACCCTTGCCCTCTTTAAGGGACCTGTCGATAGCTTGTAAGTAGACTTCCGTCTTACCGCTTCCTGTCACACCAAAAAGCAAATAGGGGTGAAATCTGGATTTCTCAATGTTTCCGCAGATAGCCTCTAGTGCTGTAACTTGCTCCGTCGTCAATTGAGGAGGGTGAACAGAAGCAGAAAGACCATCTTCGTCGACCAATTGCGTCTCGGTTTCGACCGGAACACGCGAAATTTCTATTAGCCCCGACTTAGCCAAGGTTCGGAGGTGCGCACCGGCTCGAGGGTACTTTTCCTCAAACTCCTTTATCGCCACAAGCTTTTCAGGAACCGCCTCTAGTATTTCGATTTTTCGTGGCGATCGTTTGAGACTCTCTCGTAACGAGTCGGTCACTGGCAGAGGCCGCCTTACCATTCTCCGGGTCTGTTTCTTCATCCGTGGACCGACGTCTGCCAAAGAAACACGTACCCAGCCTCGGTTCTCGAGTTCCGATCGAACAGTCCCAACCAACCCTGCACGTTTTGCTTTTTGGGCGTCAATCGCGCCCCCCGCCTCGAGACTGGCAAGCACCACCGCGAATTTGGGTGGCAGTGCACCAGACGCAAGCGCGTTCCGGCCCGCATCAGTTAACTCCAATTTCTCACGTCCACTTGCCTGAGCGCCCGGAGGGGCCGCAGCCTTCAACACTTCCCCGAGCGGCGCATCGTAGTAAGTGGCGACCCACTGGCACAGTGAAAGAACCTCCGGGCTTACCCCTGGTCCTTCGAGAATCCGCGACAGCCGACGTATTCGAAATTCACCCGGAGCAGTATTGGAGCGCCCAACAATCACACCACTCACACCTCGACGGCCAACCGGTGCCAATACTCTAGCGCCGACCAAACCCGGTTTATCAATCCACTCTTTGGGTATGGCGTAGTGCAGCGTATGCCGAAGCGGCAAAGCCACTGCTACCTCCACAAAGCCTGCCATCGGCCCTAGACTACCCGACAGGTCCCACTCTCTGGCCCTAACGTTGGTTCCGCTCGGGTTATGAGCCTAGTTTGCTCTCTCTTTTCGCTCTCGCAAGATGATCACGCATGATCTGGCGGAGCCCATTGCGGAGGTCTGGACGCTTTAAGGCATAGGCGATGTTCGCCTCCAAGAAACCAAGCTTGTTGCCAACATCGTGGCGCCGGCCCCTTAGAGTCACACCGTAGAGTCCCTCCTCTGGCAGCCTAGCGAGAGCGCGCAACGCATCGGTCAGTTGAATTTCGCCGCCAACCCCGGGTTTGGTGTTTGCGAGCAAAGGCCAAATGGCTGCAGGGAGCACATACCGACCAATTGCGGCCAGTCGAGACGGAGCGTCATCAGGAGCAGGTTTTTCGACCATTGTACTGATCCGCATCTGCCCGGTTTTATCCGCTTCACCTCCGATAATTCCGTACTTGCTAACGTCAGCAGCGGGAACTTCCATAACGCCGATACAGCCGACGCCGGTCTTGTCGTAAACATCGCAAAGTTGAGCAATGCCCGGTCTTTCATCGCCATCAAACAAATCGTCAGGAAGAAGAACAGCAAACGGTTCATCGCCAACAACATTTCGTGCGCACGAAACTGCGTGGCCAAGACCGAGCGCTTGTTTTTGGCGCACAGAGACGACTTCGACCATACTCGAAATAGATCGAAGGCGGGCAAAGTCATCGGCCTTACCACCCTCGCGAAGAATGTGTTCGACTTCGAAGCCGTGATCAAAGTGCTCCTCTATCGCTCCTTTGTGTCTGCCGGACACCAGAATCACTTGCTCGATCCCAGCAGCTACAGCTTCCTCAATAACAACCTGGATGGCAGGCACATCCACAATCGGCAGCATTTCCTTGGGGACAGCCTTACTCGCTGGAAGAAACCGCGTTCCTAACCCAGCTGCTGGTATCACAGCTTTGCGTATCCGCTGATTGCTCACGGGGGTATGGTACCGCTGTTTCGGTACCTGGTGCGACGGGCACCAAGGGTTGTTTATGGTGTTTCTACAGGCAACCGGTGGAGGCTGTGGCTTTCTGCACGATTAGCGATGCACCGTCGGGATCGGAGAACGTGTTGTAGTCCATGACGCCAATGATGGAAAAACACGAATCAACAGCGGCACCTTCGATTGGCGTGATGAAAGGATCCAACTGAACCTGGGTCGTTCCATCAGTCGCGAGCAAGCCCTTTTCCAAGATTTCGACGATCTTCAGATTCGCCACTTCAACTAGGACGCTTTCGAACGGTTCAGTTTTCGCGACTGCCAACTCTACCGTGGAAATCTCTGGCACTTGTAGCCCCTCAAGTATTTCGATCTTCGGACTTTTGAGCTCGGTAAGAGTTCCATCCGTTGTCTCTTCCGAGTCGTCATCGCTGTCGATATCGAACTCTATGACTTGCCCTTCCACTTTTAACAGCGCTCCAACTACTGCCTCTGGCGCGATACCTCCGCCATCAAAAACGTAAAGACCATTGTTCTCTCCTGGGGCTGAAGCGGGATCTTGCAGCCAAATGGATTTGCCGTTGCTTGAACGCGCGACTACTAGGACGTTCTCTAGACGAATCGTACTTCCGTCGGCACCTGATTTTTGGAGTGAAACAATATCCGTGTCCACGATGCAATGGGCAGCGGTTTGAACGCATTGAAAATCACCGCAGTCGGAAAACCCGTTTCGATCATTGTCTAGCCCATCGTCACATGCATCGTCCCCAGTTTCCGCGGGCAGGCAAGCATCGACATTCTCGGAGACCACCAGGTCATCAGCTGACCTTGGTTGCAATTTATATTGGAAAAAATAGTCACCGATACCAGTAACCGAAGCAAAGCATGCCCCTTCCGGCACTCCATCAAGAGAAGTGAGACCAGACTGAACGATAAAAGGGCCTGTCACCCTCATTTCTTTCAAGGTCTCGTCGCTCTTGGTTACTCCCCGGGGAGCGGAGAACGCGCGAACATTTTCGAATCGAACTAGAACCCCCTCCCATTTTTCTGCTTCTTCGTCTGACGCTGCGAGCGCCCAAGGCTCAAGAACCTCAGGCTCAGGGATGGTGCCGGAACCGACCCGACGAATGTTTAGCGAGCCTCCGGTAGCCGCGGCGACTTGCGTAAGCTTCTTTCCGCTCGAGTCCGAATCCAGGGCAAATTCCACCTTTTCTCCACCCTCAATGTCAACCAAGTCCCCAGGGCGTAAACCCTCCGATTCAGTCCCTCTCGCGAAAACGAAAACTCCAGAAAAAGGTCCACCTTCAGGCTCGGCAACAAAGAAACCGCCTTGACGGCCGCCAAATTCGTCGATGCTTACAATCACGACGTCGCGCAAAGTCACGGACGCCCCAACAGGCATTGATTCATCCTGAACGTCAAAGACAGAGTGCTCGTCCTGTGATGGTTCCGGCAGAGGTCCTACGCGATTGCGGCTGTCGCTAACATCTCGACAGCCGGAAAAGGCAGATACCAATAGAAGGCTTAGACAAAAGATAGAATATCGGCTCATGGAAAGGTCCTCTGAACCAGTTGCTTAGCAAAACCCAGAGCTGAATTGAACCAAATTCCTTTACGCATGATTGGAGATAACCAACCAAGAGGAAGCCTCTGAAATTCCGGCATGGTGAAGTGAGAACTGCAACTAGAGTTACGGGGAACCCCATAGCAATTCTTCTTGGGACCAGTGGACAAACCGTCATACGAAAAAATTCGTATTGCGGGTTTAAGTGGTCGGACATGCGCATGCGACCTCCCTGGTATGGCCGCTGCAATTTTACTCGGTCATGCGCTCAGCGACCCTGCCCCAAAAAGCCTCGTGGACGAAAAGTGAAAGCCAAATTGGCACTTTGTCAAAGGAGGGGACCGTCCAATTGTTTGGAGGATGGCCACCGCGCTGGATCAAACCTTATTGGATGCTCCAAGAACTAGGTGCCGAGTTCGTGCCAATACCGGCCACAGAACAAACTCAGGCGACTAACGAGAATACGCCTAGGAATTTATATTGGACTGTTCCCGTTTTAATCGATGGCGATATCGTGCTGCAGGAAGCTTCCCATATCATGAATTACCTCGGTCAGAAGTATCCAGCATCAAGGCTTATCCCTACGCCAGGAACGCTCGCCAAGAAACGATACGAACAGTGGCTGTCTTATATTACGGATGATTTTGAGCGACCTCTGACCATCATCGATCGAACCCGACAACTTCGCGCCCATGCGAACCAATCGGAATCGAAAACTACCCAAGCCCGAGAAGACTTCAAAACCATGGCCGCCATCTTGGATAATTCTATTCCAGATTTTTTGCTGGGTTCTCACTTCAGCGCAGCCGATATAGCCATGACTCATGCGTTGCAGCGCGCGAAAGCAATAGGCCTTCTTTCCGGTTTCAAAAATCTAGAGTCTTATCGAGCAAGGCATGCAGCAAGGCCAAGTTTCCCTATGCACCTTTACGGTTGCATACGTCAAACAGGATAAACACACCTTTCAGGCAGAATCCTTCTTCGTCCGAAACTCAAAGATCTGGTTTCCAACTTGGATCAAATCACCCTCGTGTAAGAGAGCTCGTTTTGTTTTTGAACCGTTAACCGAAACCTCGCGTTCATTCCCGATTATCCAAAACCGCTGACTGGTTGGGCCAATAGCGACCCTGCATTCAATTTCAGAGACACCTTCCTCCATTACCCTAATCTTGCAGGTAGAACCGGCGCCAATCGTGCACTCATCCGAGAAAACCAATCCAGGCACATCCGCCTCGCCTTCAGTTACGGTTTTGATAACTCCACTTACAGTTTTGGGCGCGTGTCCCAAGTTGTCCAAGGGTGCGCCCATTTTATAGGTCACACCATGACCAATCGGTCGAACTAGATCACGCAAAAATTGCGGCTGGCGAACAACGACAAAGGGGCCCTTTTTTCCAAGTACTCCACTCTTTTTCCATTTGGCGATGACGTTTGAAACAGTTCTAGGCACCAATCCAAGCGTCAGGGCGATGTCCTTCTGTGACAGAGGATGTTCAATGATTATGGCATCGTCATTTTTCTCCGTTCCGAAGAACTCACAGTACGACAATAAGACATTGGCTATTTTCTCTTCGAGGGTATCGAAGCATTGCCTCTCGTTATGTATTGCCACACAAAACTTGTCTGACGCGTGTCGCAACTGTGCCCACAGAGCTTTGGGGTGCTCGTCGAGAAATGCGAGATACTCAACGGATGGTATTTCCGCGATAAGCGTTTCACCCAACGCGTTGACACTCTCCAAAAACCGAACGCCAGAAATAATTTCTACATCCCCAAATACACAAGGGGCTCCAAGTAACTTCACGACGGTTTCTCGCCCGTCCGTTGCCCGGTGAAAAATCCTCACAGCACCCTTCAGAAGCACGAACAAACGATCTGAGACCGCCCCAGACTCAAAGACCAATTCGCCAGCATTGTAGGTCCTGGGTCGATACCGCGCCGCTAGCTCAGCAACCACGTCTTCCTCCACAGCGCCAAAGATCTCGTTCTCCATCCACGCCGAGACCAAACTTGTCCCCAGCTTGTCGCTTGAAACTATAGTTTTGCGATGGTGCACCTTGCCCATCTAATACGCACAAGCGGTGCCAGTGAGCTATCTCCCGTAAACACTACGAATCAGATAGCCTCCGCATTCCTGTAAACGGAAGCTCCAGTAGCCGAACCGTTTCAGTTTGGAGAAGTAAGGCGCAAAGGACTCTTCCAGCCCCAATCAAACGGCCTCTTGGATTACTTATTAAACGAGCTCTATAAAGCAGAGCGGAGCCGCATCGCCAACTCGGTTCCGAGTCTTCATGATGCGCGTATAGCCGCCACTTCTAGATTCGAAACGAGGCGCAATTTCCTTGAACAGGAGATCGAGCATCTCAGTGTCCTTGAGAACTCGGCGGGCCATACGTTTTGCATGAACGACCTTGACACGCTCTGCCATAGACAGTTTCGTCGCGTCTTTCTTCGTTAACTCGCTAACAGACTTGCCCCAAGTGATTGTTCGTTCTGCTATGCGACGAAGTTCTTTCGCCTTTGCTTCCGTGGTCTCGATACGTTCGTGCCGCAATAGAGACGCGACCATGTTTGAGAACATAGCCTTCCGGTGGCTTGAGTTTCGTCCTAACTGACGACCAGATTTACGATGGCGCATTCTCCTGCCTTACTTTTTCAGCGGCGTAGTGCCGGGCCAGTTATCGAGCTTCATGCCAAGTGAAAGTCCCATCTCTGTGAGAATCCCCTCAATCTCCTTAAGAGACTTGCGGCCGAAGTTCTTGGTTTTGAGCATTTCAGGAACTGAGCGTTGGACCAGTTCTCCAATGTATTTGATATTAGCGTTTTGCAGACAGTTCGCCGACCGGACCGACAGTTCAAGTTCGTCTACAGTACGCCATAGGTTTTCGTTGAGCTTCTCTTGCTCTTCGTTGACAGGAGACTCAACAGGCTCGGCCGTTTCTTCGAAGTTGATGAAGATATTAAGCTGCTCTTTGAGAATCTTAGCTGCGTATGCAACCGCATCGTCAGGTGGGACGGCACCGTTGGTCCAAACTTCAAGAGTAAGTTTGTCGTAGTCGGTCTGCTGACCAACACGGGCATTGGTTACAGTGAAATTAACTTTCTTGATCGGTGAAAAAAGCGAATCGATTGGGATCACACCAACCTCATCGTTTTGAGGGTGCTTGTCGGCAGGAATGTATCCGCGTCCGGTGCTAATGGTGAGTTCTAGGTTGAGTTTTCCACCTTGTGAGAGCGTTGCAATGTGATGCTCCTTGTTAAGGACCTCTACACCATCAACAGTCTTGATGTCGGCAGCCGTTACCTCTCCCTCTCCCTCTTTATCGATTCGTACCTGGTAGGTACGGTCATGTTCAACTCGAAGCAGGACTTCCTTGAGGTTAAGGATGATGTCGGTAACGTCCTCTACAACATTTGGTAGAGACGTAAATTCGTGCAGAGCTCCATCGAATTTAACGAAGGTCACCGCTGCCCCTTGAAGCGATGAGAGCAGAATTCTGCGTAAGCCGTTGCCAAGAGTGGTTCCAAATCCACGCTCAAGCGGTTCACAAGTGAACTTGCCAAAGGTGCCTTTGTTTTCTTCGATTTCAAGAGTTCTTGGTCGAATCAGCTCACGCCAGTTCTTCGCCATGAGATCCGAGGAGGACGCTGGCACCTCGGGAACTGGAAGAGTACTGGGTTCTTGGAAGTTGTCTGTGGTTTCCATAATTTTGTCTCGTTGTGTTTGGGAGGGAAAGAAATCTTCGATCTATTTGGAGTAAAGTTCGATGATGAGTTGCTCGCGAATAGGCAGAGTGACGTCATCACGGGTTGGGAGTGCATTTACCGTTGCCTTGAAGTTGGCAGCGTCAAGGTCAATCCACTGAGGAATACCTCTTCTCTCTACAGCGCCAAGAGCCTCGATAATTCGAGTCATCGCCCGGGACTTTTCGCGCACCTCAACTACATCTCCCGCTTTAACCAAGTAGGATGGAATATCGACTTTTTTTCCGTTGATGAGGAAGTGCCCATGCCTGAGGAGCTGTCGTCCTTCAGCGTGGTCACTTACAAAACCCATACGGTAAACAACGTTGTCGAAGCGACGCTCGAGAAGCTGGATCAAGTTGTCACCAGTCACGCCTTTCATACGAGACGCTTTGTGGTAGTAGCCTCGAAACTGGCGCTCGGCGATTCCGTAGATTCGCTTTACTTTTTGCTTCTCACGAAGCTGCTCGCCGTAGTCGGACCTCTTGCGACGTCGCGCTTGTCCGTGCTGCCCTGGCGGATAGGAACGTCTTTCGTAACCACACTTATCCGTGTAGCAGCGCTCTCCCTTGAGGAAGAGCTTCATGTCTTCTCGCCGACAGAGTCGACAAACTGAGCCAATATACCTAGCCATTTTTCGTTCCTACCTTACTCGCTTAATCTTACGGGTTCCGTTGTCCATACCTGCATCACACTCGACGACGCTTAGGAGCCCGACAACCATTGTGGGGAACCGGTGTTACATCTCGAATTAACGTAATTTTGAAACCTGCAGAATGAAGTGCGCGAATTGCGGATTCACGACCCGCACCTGGTCCTTTCACCTGAACCTGCACCGTGCGCATACCGTGCTCTTGCGCTTTCTTGGCTGCACTCTCAGCGGCAAGCTGAGCAGCGAAAGGCGTCGACTTCCTGGACCCTTTGAAACCACAGCCACCAGCCGATGCCCACGAGATAACATTACCGGACACGTCGGTAATTGTGACGATGGTGTTATTGAAGGTCGAGGAGACGTGCGCGACTCCGCTTTGAATATTTTTTCTGACCTTCTTCTTGGTGCTCTTTGATTTGGGCTGCGCCATGTTCTCGGGTACTCCGTTTGCTTAGCTAAATTGCTAAAAGTCTCTAGTTTAAATTCCTCTACAAATGTGGACTAACGCCCACCCTTCTTAACTGCCATCCGCTTCTTGCCCTTACGCGTACGCGCGTTCGTAGAGGTTCGTTGTCCTCTAACCGGAAGGCCGCGACGGTGCCTGAGTCCACGGTAACAACCGAGATCCATAAGACGCTTTATATTCATGGTGACTTCTCTACGAAGGTCACCTTCGACTTTGAAACCACCCGCTTCAATCACATCGCGAATTCGGCGAACGTCCTGCTCTCCCAAATCATCGGTGCGAAGTTCCGCAGACACATCTGCACTGTCGAGCACCTTCCTTGCGGTGTGACGACCCACGCCGTAGATGTACGTGAGTGCGATGTCCATACGCTTATTTTTCGGTAAATCGACGCCTGCGATTCGTGCCATTTCGTTGTTTCTTCCTGCTACCTAAAATTTCAAAAAAACTTATTAAAGTTGGTGTTTATTCAGCCCTGGCGCTGCTTGTGCTTCCCGTTTTCGCAAATCACGCGAACGATGCCTTTACGTTTTATAACTTTGCACTTTGGGCAAATTGGTTTTACTGATGCTCGAACTTTCATCGTGTTATCCAGCTTCTTCGAGGAGTTATCCAGGGTTTTTATAAGGTGATAGTTCCGGGGTTTCCGGGGGTGGAATCAGGGCGACTTAGTACCCAGGGTCCGTCTTCGGTAATTGCGATCGTATCTTCAAAATGTGCAGACATCCTGCGGTCTTTGGTAACTGCAGTCCACTTGTCGTCTAACACCTCTACTTCGTGAGTCCCGGCATTTACCATAGGTTCAACGGCGATCACAAGCCCGGGCTTGAGCCTCCGTCCAGTCCCTATTCGCCCGTAATTAGGTACTGGAGGGTCTTCATGCATAGCCAAACCTATACCGTGGCCTACAAAGGACCGAACAACGGAATACCCTTTAGATTCCGCTACTCTTTGAACGGCCGCACCGATGTCCCCAAGACGTCTACCGACCTGACATTCCTGTATCCCAGCATCTAAAGAGTCCCGAGTCGCCTTCACCAAGGCCATTCGTTCTTCGGAGGTCTCTCCAACAACGACAGTTCGCGCGCTATCGCCACAGAAGTCATGTTTGAAAACACCAAAGTCAATTCCAATAATGTCGCCATCTTTGAGGATGACATCTTTGCGCGGGATACCGTGGACGATGACTTCGTTTACAGAAGTGCAAAGAACCGCCGGGTAATCGTAGTAGCCAAGAAAAGCGCTTTTTACACCAAGCCGTTTGATTCCTTGAGCTGCTATCTGGTCTAGGTCCCAGGTTGAAGTCCCCGGAACTGCTGCCTCAGCAAGATCGCGAAGGATTTCCGCCACGGCTAAGCTGGTCTCACGCATTAGCTCGATCTCCGCGGCGCTCTTATACTTGATCTTCAAACGGCCACCCCAAAAAGCCGAACCACTCCCCATCTAGCCAACAAAGACGCAAACCGTAAACGGAGGACCGACGCCCGTATCGGACGGGAACGCGGCATTCTTACCTTTTCGCAGAAGACCTACCGCGAATGCGGGGGCCCTTAGAGCCGGTGATCCCATCGTAGTTACGAGTGATCAGATGAGATTCAATCTGCTGGACTGTGTCGAGAGCAACACCAACAACAATGAGTAGACCAGTTCCACCAAAGTAAAACGGAACCTTGAACTCACCCTGTAGTAAAGCCGGAAGAACACAAACGGCAGAGAGGTAAACAGCACCCGCGCATGTAATACGCGTAAGAACGCGTTCAATGTACTCAGCCGTTTTCTTTCCAGGACGAATGCCGGGAATAAAACCGCCACCTTTACGTAGGTTTTCAGCGACATCAACAGGCTGAAACGTGACCGCTGTGTAAAAGAAAGTGAAAAACACGATTAGCGCGACGTAAATGACGTTGTAGCGCCAATCGGTCGGTTGCAGCGCTGACGAAATTGCCGCCATCCAGGGCGTGTCGATCATTTGAGCGAGCTGCGCCGGAAAAAGCAGAATCGACGATGCGAAAATCGGCGGAATCACACCAGAGACATTGATCTTAAGAGGCAAGTGGCTGGTCGTGCCGCCGTACTGTTTTCTGCCTACTGTCCGTTTCGTATATTGGACAGGTATTCGCCGGTGCGCTCGTTCGAAATAGCAAATCGCTGCAATGGTCGCGAAGACGACAATTCCAAGAACGATTAAACGGAAGAGATCGAAATCACCACTCTGAGCAATCTCGTAAGTCTGCCCAAGTGCTGACGGCATTCCCGCCACAATTCCGGCAAAGATTAGTAGTGAAATACCATTCCCGATTC
>CAYPIX010000050.1:0-27028 GCA_964410875.1 uncultured Kofleriaceae bacterium | reverse complement strand
ACTCGTAACAATTCAGCGCTCAAAAAATTCGTCGAAGCGAAGACAAAAATGGCTATTTTTATGTCTTCTCGAGACGTCAAGGTTGATGTCGAGGGCACAATGGAATACCTGAACCTCATCGGTGAACTTGGGGGTAAAACTCTAGCCTACATAACTAACGCGAAAATGCGTCACGAAGACACCGTGCGCAGCTCTCCTAGCAAATTGAAAATCAAGGTAGACCGTACCCTTGGGCGGAAACAAACGGACATTAAAACCACACGCAAAGGTGTCCTTGGTTATTTTGTTTATGACTTCGTTAAGTTCGCATCAGGCGATGAGACGACACCTTAAGGTACGTTCCGGCAAGTCTCTCTAACTTCTTCGCCATGCCTCAAAAGCGATATACGGGGCCAATTGCAAAAAGAAACTCTCGAATCTGTTCTCCGCCGTTGAACAAAACGTTGTAGTCAACTTCGATATCAATCCCGGCTTGAGGTGACAGCCAAAGATAGGTTCCGATCGCGAACGAAACCCCGAAAAACACCTCAGTCTCCGGCTTCAAAACCACATCTACCGAAGGCCCAACCGCGACGTACGGACTCCAAAATGGCGAAGGGTGGAACGGGATTTTAAAATGCAAGTCCATGGGCATTGTAGCCGCATCGGCGTTGGAGAGTCCCACAGCCAGTGGAACCGAGACTTCTATTTCCAGCCACTCATGTATGACTGTGCGTTCGTAGGAGAGCCCGAAAAAAACAAAAGAGGCGAATTCCCGTTCACCCTCAAAAGGTTCAGAGAGTCCCAGATAGCCGACGCGAAACCCAACGAGGTTGGGGTACTCAGCGTGGCGATGGCTACGGTGAGTCATTGCGTCGTTGGCGCTTGCAGTTGCGCCCCATGCTGCGAAGAGAACCATAAAGATTGGAATGAAACCCAACCACCTTCTACGGCGCGAACTTCTAACGGAAAAAGCGTTCTCTTGGCTAAGATTTGATTCTGGGGTGTATGAAGCGAATGACAATTTTGAATGCATGCGGGAGGCCTGGATGGTCAGTGTGTCGGTTGGATTGTTCTTTACACCTCTTTAAAGAAAAAATCTCACAGAAAACAGATTTCTGACTGAAAGCTCTCGCACAATTTCATTCTTTGTCTTCTGCAGATGTGATCCTCCATTCAAATCGAGCCGATCACAGTAGGCAGATAGAAACACAAGAGGCGGTCACACCTACGACTCTACCGCCGAATCAGAGAAGCCATCTCCGTCCCAACGAAACATTCTACCCTTTCCTTCAACAAGGGTGTGGAGAAGGACTGGCCGGGTCCAAACCTTAAACAGATTATGTAGAGTGTCTTTTGCGTGGCCAAGATCTAGGTCCATTCCCTCGTGGGCATGGCGTAAAAGTAACTCACCTTTGTTTTCGAAGTTCCCATCCTCGACAAAAATGAAAGGCTGTCCTCGGTTCGTCAGAGAGCTCAGGATCTGGTCTTTCACTTTCTTAAATTCGCGAGACAAAATCTCCCAACCTCCGGAACGGTCATTGTACCCATAGGAGAAAAATTTCTGCTCTAAGCAGAAATCAATCGTGAAGAACTCATCAATAAACGTAATATCGTTGTAGAGCTTTCTAACTTCGAATATTTTTTTGCGCCCAAGCCCCAACCTGCGGTCCCACTCCTTCTTCGCGGCCAAAGAGTCACACTCTTCCCACTCCTTGCCAAACTGACCCTTGTTCCACCTATCTTCAATGTGGCGGTACAACTCGAGACCAAGCTTGTAGGGATTCAATCGTCCCGACGCGGTAGAAAGCACCCCAGCACAAGCGTCCGCATAATCGATGATTTCGTCAGCGTTCATCGCTTTCTCAGTCATGATCCGAGAATGCCAGTAGGTCGCCCAGCCTTCATTCATGATTTTTGTCATGGCCTGCGGAGCAAAATAGTAGGCCTCGCGCCGGATAATTTCGAGGCAGTCTCTCTGCCACGGTGCCAAAGGCGCATGACCGATCAAGAACCCAAGGATGTCCCGCGTAGGGTTCGCTGGAAAACGTGCAGCTTTCTCTAATTCAAGAGCCCTCTTCTTTCTTTGCTCCTCAACGAACTCTGGCGGATTTATATAAGACTCCATGTACTGCTTGGCGCGAATGCGTGGAACCTCACCAAACTCTTCACCAGCCTCTTCCGAGGTTCGCTCTTCACGAGCAATAAACGGCGACATCGGATCGATCAGGTTTTCTAGTGAAAGACACACGTCGATAAAGTTTTCGACCTGATCAACGCCCTGCCTCGCCATATGCCTCCGTACCAAAGAAGCATGGTTTGCCATACCGTCAATCATTCGGCGGTTGGTCTTTGAAAAGTAGTAGTTATGTTTAAAAAAATCTACATGACCACATACGTGAGCCATGACCAGTTTCTGGTCCACCAACGAGTTACCCTCAAGAAGGTACGCGTACGCCGGTTTGGTGTTTATCACCATCTCGTAGATCTTAGACATGCCGAACTCGTAGCTCTTTGAGAGCTGCTCGTAGTCCATACCGAAGCGCCAGTGAGGGTAGCGTGTTGGAAAACCGCCAAATGCCGCAACCTCGTTCATGGTTTTGTAGTCGAGGATTTCGTAAATGATGGGGAAGAAATCGAGGCCAAATTCTCGGGCGTTTTCCTCAATCGCGGCTTGCATATCAACCAGGTGTCCAGGGAGGTGCTTCACGCTATTTTCCTTTCCCCAGGAAGTCTTTGATCGAGTCCATGATTCCCTCTTTGTTCTTTATTTCTGAGGTAACCAGATTGTCCTGTTCAGCGAAATGCTCCTGTAGATCCTTTATGAATTGGCCAGATCCGTACGGCGATTCAACTTGCCCGTAAGAAAACAAATTCGCACTTGGTAAGATCTTGCTCTTCAAAAGCTCGACACAATTAACGGTATCGTCGACCGACCAGTTGTCTCCATCAGAGAAGTGGAATGGATAAATATTCCACTCATCGACGGGATACTCTTCATCGATAAGTTTCGCACAGAGCCTGTACGCCGAAGAGATCATGGTGCCACCAGATTCTCGGGTACTAAAAAAGGTATCGCGATCTACTTCCTTAGCCATCGCATCATGAATGATGTAGCGGCTCTCTATGCCGGTGTATTGAGAGCGCAACCATGTGTCGAGCCAAAAAGATTCAATGCGAACAATCTCTTTTTGCTCGTCTCCCATAGAGCCGGAAACGTCCATCATGTAAATGATTACTGCGTTGCTCTGGGGCTCCGGATCGGTCCGCCAAGAACGGAATCGCTTGTCGTCCCGAATAGGAACGATAACCGGATTCTTCGGGTTGTAGGTTCCACTAGAAATCTGTCTCCTTAGAGCTTGTTTGTAGGTCCTCCGAAAATGCCGAAGCGACTCGGGCCCTGATGTTCTTATCCCTTTGTACCTGTCTTTTTTAGCAACGATTCGCTCGCTACCCTTCGGTTCAATATTGGGAAGCTCTAGCTCTTCTCCAAGAATTTCAGCCAGCTCGTCGAGACCAACATCAACTTCTAATAGATGTTCGCCAGGCCGGTCTCCAGCCTCTCCCGCTTCTCCTGGTTGCGGCTCTCCCTGACCAACTGAGTCGCCCACCTCACCATCGCCCTGGCCCACGCCGCCCTGCTGTGTACTACCGTGTTTAAATCGCGGAATATCAACCGAGGGGAGCGGTATCGATACGGTGTCTTTTCCCTTTCGAGCCACCATTTCGCCGTTGCTAATATATTTGCGGAGATTGTCTTTTATCTTACCGCGGATAATCTGACGAAAACGTCTATGGTCTAAGTCGATCTTTTGGCTCATGGTGAACCTCTAAAACGCAACGTCGGCCATTTCCCCACGTTCATTTACAAAGCAAAGACGCGCTCCACGGCGCTCCGACTGTAAGCACATCTCGAGAACCCCAAGGGCTCTCGACACAACACCGGAAGGATCATCTGTTCCCATCTCGGCGCACATACGAGCCAATAACTGAGCTGCCGTATTATTTAGCTCTACTGCGACCGTACCTTTGCCAAGTGGGTCCAAGTTTATTCCTTCACGTCACCGCGGGCGAAAATCGAAGCTACAAAGTTGAGAATATCTGTCGCTGACACCTCGTCGTACCCGAAGTTCTTTATCAGTCGTTGCTTGACGATATCGATCTTCTCTTGAGTTTCCCTGTCAACAACGTTCGAGACTAGGGACGTAAGCTTGATGGAATCCTTCTGGTCCTCAAACAACTTGCCCTCGAGGGCTTTACGGAGACGCTCGTTGGTTTTGTAATCGAACTGTCGACCCTCGACCGCTAGAGCGCCTATGTAGTTCATGATTTCGCGACGGAAGTCGTCTTTGCGGGATTCGGGAATATCGATTTTCTCCTCGATAGACCGCATAAGCCGCTCGTCAGGCGCCTCGTCCTGACCCGTGTATGGGTTCTTGACCTTCTCTTTTTGGGTGTACGCCTTAACATTGTCGATGTAATTCGCGCAGAGCTTGGAGATAGCGTCCTCGTCGGCAGAAATTGCTCGTCGAACCTCATCCTTCACAATGTCCTCGTACTCTTGTTTAACAACACTTAGCAATTCTTGATAACGCTGTCGTTCTTCGTCGTTCGAAATAAGTGAATGATGCCGTAATCCAGCCTCTAACTCGTTGAGCACCATGAACGGGTTGATACAACCGTCGCCTTTGTCTGATACGAGCGCGTTCGAGATTTTGTCTTGAATGTATCTTGGTGAGATTCCATCCATGCCTTCTCGTCTGGCCTCTTTTCGAAGTTCCTTAATATTGTCTTGGGTAAAGCCAGGCAACAACTTGCCGTCGTATAGCTTGGCCTTTTGGAGCAACGTCAAGTTCTGTTTCTTTGGATCCTCTAGGCGAGTGAGAACGGCCCATAGGGCTGCGACATATAGAGTGTGGGGAGCGATGTGCTTGCCCACCCTGTCCGTCGAATAATCCTTGACGTAAATCTTAACCTCTTCGGAAACCCTAGAGATGTACGGAACGTCAACCTTCACGGTTCGGTCGCGAAGAGCTTCCATAAATTCGTTATTTAGAAGTTTCTTGTACTCGGCCTCGTTGGTGTGACCAATGATGACTTCGTCGATGTCGGTCTGGGCAAACTTCTTGGGCTTGATACGGTGTTCCTGCGTTGCACCAAGCAAATCGTAAAGGAATGCAACATCGAGCTTCAAAAGCTCGACAAACTCAATGATTCCCCGGTTGGCAATATTAAATTCGCCGTCGAAGTTGAAAGCCCTCGGGTCGGAATCGGAGCCAAACTCAGCAATCTTGCGGTAGTTAATATCGCCGGTTAGCTCAGTGGAGTCCTGGTTCTTTTCGTCTTTCGGTTGAAACGTACCAATACCGACACGATCTTGCTCGCTCAGTACGATTCGTTTCACCCTTACATGCTTCATCACCTTGTTGAAGTCACCCTTGTGATGAACCATGAGCTCGCGGAAGATCCAGCGGCAAGCAGGGTTCACATCACCTTTGATCTGCGCTTTGCTCCCAAGCCCCAAATCACCAACAACCTTGCCTCGCCAATCGCGAGGAATAAGACGAAGGGGTTCATCGTGCATCGGACAATGGAACTCCTCTTCGCCGCCAGCTAGCTTGGCAAGATCTCCGGGAAGGCTCCAGTAATAGCTGTACAACGCGCCGTCGGGCGTTCGCGAATATTCTTCTATGCCCTTTTTGAGCAATCGAACAATTGTGGACTTCGACGAGCCAACAGGCCCGTGTAGCAAGATAACGCGTTTCTCTGTGCCGTAGCCCTGCGCAGCACTCTTGAGAACACTCATAAGTCGCATCAAAGTGATATCGAGTCCGTAGATGGCATCGGAGCCACCTTCTTGGTCGCTGAAGAAATTGTAGCGAATCAATTTCTTCTTGTTATCGATATACTCTTCTTGTCCGTGCGACAAAACCATGTCGTACAAACGTTGAAACGCGTTGCGCGTAACGCGAGGATTCTTTTTCACTAGTTGTAGATACTCTTCGTACCCACCTTCCCAGTGAAGGTCCTCATACTCCTTGTAATCTTGCAGTGATGCGATCTGACTTGTGAGAGTCATAGCCGTCCCCGTTTCTGTTGCTGGCCCTACGGAAACGTAGCACGCCAGTATGAGGCGGCCAATCTCTTGGCCAATAATTCAAATGCTATTTCTGGTACTTATCAACACCGCGCTGATGCTGTCTCAGTGTTTTGGAAAACACGTGAGTTCCGTCATTACGCGCTACGAAAAAGAAAAATCCGCTTCCATCTGGGGTGACGGTTGCCTCAATCGCTTTTGCTCCCGGGTTGCAGATCGGTCCCGGCGGCAGTCCTTCATGTTGATAGGTATTGTAAAGGTTATCACTATCGTCGAGTTGTGCTCGGCGCAGCCTTTGTGAGGGATCCCATTTCTTGCAGCCCGCTGACTTTTTCAAGGGCACGGAACACCCGTACCGAATCGTTGGATCCGTCTCTAGACGTTTGGGTTGAAACTTGGGTGAGCGAAGGCGATTAATAAAGACCTGGGCAATCGTCGATCTTTCCCTATCCACAACTGCTTCTTTTTCGACGATAGACGCCATCGTGAGAATATCATGGTCCGACCAGCCCATATCCTCTTTTAGTTTCGAAAGACGTTTCGCGTGCCTCGAGGAGATGTCGGCCCAAACCTCTCTATGACGGGCAACCATCCGTGTAAGGACAACTCGGGGTTTCGTATTCGGTCTAAATCGATAGGTGTCGGGGAAGAGATATCCGTCGATGGTCGGTCCGGGTATATTCATCTCTTTGAGAAACGCCGGATCGCGAGCGATTTTTTCTAGCATATCGGCGGGCGCAATGCCGTGGGAGTCGATAACCCCAATCACCTCTAGCAAGTGGCGGCCCTCTGGAATCGTTACGGCTATCTCTAGCTCTTTAGCTCCAGCGACTAGCATATTGAGCACCATCTCGGGGGTCGTTTCGCCCGCGAAGCGATAGGTCCCACTCCGAACTTTCCCTGAGAGCTTGCGAGCTTTGGCGTAAACACGAAAGGTCACAGGCGAGCCGATGACTCCTTTCTTAGAAAGTAATTCTGAAATCGCAGGCAGCGTCATTCCCCGTGCAATCTCAACGTTAACGGGTTCTGCAAGGACTCTTCCACGAGTAGGGTAAGTCCATCCCCATATCACTGAGGCGCCAGTAACCAAGAGCAACAGCAAACCAAACCACTTGAGAAAATTCTTCACAATACAAGCCTACTGAGTTGCCGTCTGCGCGTCGAGCCAGCCCTGGAGAATGTAGGCCGCGGCTTGCCTGTCGACGACCTCTTTCCTGCGTTTTCTTGAAAGGTCTGCATCCAAAAGTACCCTCTCAGCAGCAACCGTCGAAAACCGTTCATCCCATTCAACCCATTTCAATTCCGGCAGTCGTTTTTTTAATTGTTCAGAGAAAGCGCGAACTCGTCGAACTGCTCGACCCTCTTTGCCTGAAAGCTCCAGTGGAAGCCCCACCACAACCGTAGTGACCTGATAACTCTTCACGAGAGCCAACACTCGTTCGACATCCTCTTTAGAGTGCTGCGACCGAGGTACGGTTTCAATAGGGTTTGCAGCGATACCCAATTCATCGGAGACAGCAACGCCAACCGTTTTTTCCCCTACATCAAGACCGAGCACCCTCATGACACCGCTCCTTCTACCAGGGCTACAGTCGAATTTGAGAAATTTACCAGTGCTCGACCGCCAATAGGAAGCGCCCAATTATGTTCGCCGTGACCGACCGGTAGGCCTGCCAGAGCAGGCAGACCAAACTCACTGAACCTCTCGTCGAGGACGGTTTCTACGGTTGGTGTAGGGAATTTTTGCCCTTCGCAATTTGTGAAGCTGCCCAATAAACCACAAGAGACTCTCGAGAGGGCGCCCGACAAAGAAAGGCCAGTCAAGTACCTATCTATTGCATAGGGTTGCTCACCGACATCTTCTGCCAAAAGTGCAATTGAGGTCTCGTTAGCTGGCAATGAAAAACCGGTTTTCGACAAATGCGAAACCAAACACAGATTCCCGCCAAAAATCCGGGCGGATATTTCCTCCTCAGAAGGAGCACCGACTTGGTGCAGGTCCCACGGAAGGACTCCTTCTGTTACAGGTTCCTCGAGCAACCTAAATAGCCACTCAATTTCTGCTGCGGGAATAACTGGTAAATGAGTAACAACCGGCCCATGGATGGCTTGCACATTACATTCCTGTGTCGCCCATGCAAGAATCGCCGTGGCGTCGCTAAACCCAACGATTGGTTTTGGATCTCCGCGCATCGCATCCGTATCTAGCGCGGGGAGAATCCTCATGGCTCCGTACCCGCCGCGTAAAACAAAAATAGCCCTGAATTCCGAATCTCGAAGCGCACGATTGAAGGATTCAGCGCGTCGATCATCATCTGCTGCAAGGTATCCTTGCGTTTCAGCTGCATCCCACAAACATTCAATCCGATATCGACCCGCAAGAATATTTAGCCCTGCTCGTAACCTGTCATCCGGAGCGGGTCCTGACGGAGCACAGACAGCAATTTTGTCACCGGGGCGTAACCGCGGAGGTCGCACCAAGTCAGAGTGGCTCATCGTTGTTGGCCACTATCGCATCTTATTTGGCGGGTGACGACGGAATTAGCCACATTGACACGTAGGGAAGTGGCCGATAGGTTCATGTCCCGTGGGCATTACCAGGTGGCTCAAAGGCCGGTTAGAAAATGCGGTGGACAAGCACCTCGGGCCAGATTTTCAATCGCGAAGCCAAGCTCTTGCCGTGAGGCAGAACGAATTTGGCTTCGATCCGTTTGGCTTTGATAAGAGCAGCATCAAATACGTGATGTTGATCGCCCGCTGGTTGCACCGTACCTATTTCAGAACTGAGGTTTTCGGCATAGAAAACGTCCCTGCTGCGGGCCGCGGCCTCTTGGTTTCAAACCATTCAGGACAGCTACCTTTTGACGGCGTTGTCTTAAATTGTGCATGCTTCCTCGACGCAACGCCACCACGAGTGGCTCGCTCTATGTTTGAACATTTCGTGCCTTCTGTTCCTTTCGTTTCTTATTTGTTTAATCGTTGGGGACAGATAACCGGAACTCCAGACAACTGCAGACGTTTGCTTGAGCAGGAAGAACTGGTGTTGGCGTTCCCCGAAGGTGCTAGGGGAATTTCGAAACCGTTTTCAAAGCGCTACCAACTTCAAGATTTTGGTCTTGGTTTTATGAGGCTTGCAATTCAAACCAATACACCGATTATTCCAGTTGCTGTTGTGGGCGCTGAAGAACAAGCTCCAGCGTTTAACCTTGCTCCCCTTGCAAAACTTCTCGGGACACCAGCATTTCCAGTCGTCCCCTATCCGCCATTCCTACCGCTTCTGCCTCTGCCCGTAAAATACCGAGTCTATTTTGGACCACCTCTTCACTTCGAGGGAGATCCTGACGAAGACGATGAAACCCTTGGTGAGCGAGTGGAAGAAGTGAAGAAAACCATACAGGGCATGCTCAACAAAGGAGTACAAGAAAGAGAAAATGTCTTCTGGTAACGCCAGTAAACGCGTTCTCGTGACTGGGATGGCAGGCCGACTTGGCCGGCTTGTTGCTCGCCATCTTCACCGAATCGAAGGGTTACAAATCGTTGGCATCGATCGTCGACCAATCCCGGATCTCCCCAAAGACATCGAACACCACCGAGTCGACTACCGGTCCAAAAAGGCAAGAGATCTTTTTCGCGGAAGAGGCATAGACGCACTTGTGCACATGGGGATGATGCACCACCCACGAGCTTCAGCCGCGGAAGCGTATTCCTGGAACATCGAGGGCACAGCTAAGCTCTTGGAATATGTCCAAGCTTATGAGGTTGAAAAAGTCATCGTTCTTTCTTCCGCGAACGTCTACGGACCACGCCCTGAAAACACGCAATTTCTTACAGAAGAAGCACCGCTTCTGGCTGCTCAGTCCTTTCCTGAGATGCGCGACCTTGTCGAGATTGACCACATGGCGTCATCTTTTTTTTGGAAAGCTAGAGATGTAAGCACCGTCATCCTAAGACCGGTCCACATCTTGGGAGCAGTTCGTAATGCCCCGTCTAACTACCTCCGGCTTCCGGTGGTTCCCACTCTTCTAGGCTTCGACCCGATGGTTCAGCTCATCCACGAGAAAGATGTTGCGAGAGCTATTGCCTGTGCGTTGACCAGCCAAGTGAGGGGAATCTTCAATGTCACAGGTCCCGGCCAGGTTCCGATTTCTGTCACGCTCAAAGAACTAGAAAAACAAACAGTAAGCATCCCCCACCCTTTTGCTAAACCGCTATGGTCGGCCGCCTGGCGCTTAGGCCTGAGTTCATTCCCAGTTGCTGAGTTCGACTTCATCCGGTACGTCTGTATGGTGGATGGAGCGCGAGCCCGAAAAGAGCTCGGTTTTGCGCCAAGACAATCGTTACGCGAGACCATTCGAGCGGTCCTAGATCCCTGGGAACAGTAGGAATTCACTCCGGATTAACTCCGAGTTTTCGTTAACTGCTCCGCCAACTCCCCCGTGAACAGGTGTTAACGAGGCGGGAAAAACATGTGTTTGAGCGGCTATTTGGATTCGATAACTTAGCTCCACCCAAAACAAGGGTAAGCAACTAACTTTAAAAAGGAAACGGCATTCACTGGCAAATGTCGTATTGGCGGCTGGCATTGGAGCTGCAGTAAATAGGCGCGAGAGAGAAACCCCTGGAGAAGGAGAACAACATGAATCGACTTTTTGCAAAATTCGCAACCCTTTCACTTTTAGCGATCGCCCTCGGCGGTTGCCACCTCTACGTTGAGGACGACGTCTTCTACCGCTGTGATGAGTTCGGCTGTTACGAATGCGACGACTACGGCTGCTACCCGACTGTTCAAGGCGACGGACCGAATATTCCCGGAACTTCATGTAGTTCTGACAACCAATGTAACAACGGCACATACTGTAACGACAACGGTATTTGTGAAGACTCTGGATTCTGCCTAAACGATGGCGATTGCGGAGTCGGTTTTGACTGTGACGACGTTCGTAACTCTTGCGTACCTGGCGGCGGTGTTAGCTGCCAAAATGACCTAGGCTGCGATTCTGGTTATTGTGACGCCGGAACTTGCCAACCTAGTAACAACTGCAATACCGATGCGCAGTGTAGTGGTAGCGAAATCTGCGACGATCGCGGTGTTTGTATCCCTGGCGGGAGCATCCTCTGCCAGGCTGAACTCGCCCCAACCGGCTGTGTTCGAGCTGAGCCTGAATGTGAAATTGGAACGACCGCTCGCATCGTCAATGGTTGTTACACTGGTGGTTGCGTTGGGAATAGCACCTGTGCAGATGACAACCCCTGTGACTCAAACACTCGCACAGAATGTGAAGCCGACAGCGCTCTCGGAGTCTGCCAGCTCACCTTCCGCGGTATCAACTGCACTAGCCCGAACGGACAGGCGTGCGACGACCCCAACGCTCCCGACTGCAGCTGCGAGAGCTTTATCTACCGGGGCTGCGAAGACAGACTGTAGACATATCTCAAACTCCAGCGGTACGGGTCCGATCTCACGATCGGGCCCGTTCTCGCTTTTCGGCTGTTTTCCACTCCCAAGTTCTCGCTTGAGCCCCGAGCCTCCGTTAATCTGAAGTACTGTCACTCCGATGACGTTGGCAGTGGGCGTCAAGGCAGGTCTTGCCACCGCCGCCAAAGTGATTATCGTGATACATCCCGGACAGGGCGTTATATGAGCATCCTACAAAAATTCTTCGGCAGTAAGAACGAGCGCACACTTAAGAAACTCCAGCCACGCGTTCAAGCCATCAATGGCTTACAGGGCAAGTACGAATCACTGAGTGATAACGAGCTCAAAGCCATGACCAGCTCGTTCCGAGAACAACTCGATAGGGGCGCGAGTCTTGATGACATTTTGGTCGATGCCTTTGCGGTGGTTCGAGAAGCCGCCTGGCGAACGCTGTCAATGCGGCACTTTAACGTTCAGCTCATGGGCGGAATGGTCCTGAACAGCGGAAAAATAGCGGAGATGAGAACTGGCGAGGGCAAAACCTTGACCGCCACCCTTCCCTGCTACCTAAACGCACTCAGCCGCAAGGGCGTTCATCTGGTTACGGTCAATGACTACCTTGCTAGTCGCGACGCAGAATGGATGGGACAGGTTTATCGCTATTTGGGCCTAGATGTCGGCATCATTGTTCACGGCATCCAGGACTGGGAGCGGCAGCAAGCATATGCCGCTGATATTACCTATGGACAAAACAGCGAGTTCGGTTTCGATTACCTACGCGACAACATGAAGGTGTCACCGGGCCGAATGGTCCAGCGTCCCCTCAACTACGGTATTGTCGACGAGGTTGACTCGATTCTAATCGACGAAGCGAGAACTCCTTTAATCATTTCCGGCCCCGCCGAACAATCCGCAGCCCTTTACCAAGAAGTGGACAAGGTTGTTCCCCGCCTGAAACGCGATATTGATTACACCGTCGACGAGAAAGCACACTCGGTTATGCTCACCGATTCCGGTGTCGAGCGCGTCGAGAAGTTCCTAGGTCTTACGAACCTCTACGACCCGAGCAATATTGCCTACAACCACCACGTAAGCCAGGCTCTACGGGCCCACACCCTGTACAAGCGGGATGTAAAGTACCTCGTTGAAGACGGAAAAGTATTGATCGTCGACGAGTTTACTGGCCGAAAAATGCCCGGACGACGTTGGTCAGACGGTCTTCATCAGGCCATCGAAGCAAAAGAGGGCGTTGTAATCGAAGAAGAGAACCAGACCCTCGCGACGATTACTTATCAAAATTTCTTTCGGATGTACGACAAGCTGTCGGGGATGACAGGAACTGCGGACACTGAAGCCGCGGAATTCCACCACATCTACAAGCTAGACGTTGTTGTCGTGCCCACCAATAAGCCTATCCAACGAAAAGACGAACCCGACCTCATCTATAAGAATGAGAAAGGTAAATTTCGAGCCGTCACTCATGAGATCGAAGAAAGTCACGCCAAAGGGCAACCCGTGCTCGTCGGAACGACAAGCGTCGAGAAATCGGAGATTGTTGCTTCGCAACTTCGTAAAAAGAACATCCCGTTCGAGGTCCTTAACGCAAAGCAACATGAGAGGGAGGCTCTTGTCGTTGCTCAAGCCGGAAGAAAAGGCGCGATCACAATTTCTACCAACATGGCCGGACGAGGAACCGACATTGTTCTAGGCGGGAATGCCGAACACCTTACCCGGGCCCAACTCGAAAAAGAGGGCAAAGCAGACGACGAAACTCGTTACAAAGAAATTCTTAAAGAGCTCTCTCAACGCTGCAATCAAGAGCGTGACGAGGTCCTCGCTGCGGGGGGGCTGAAGATTGTTGGCACCGAGAGACACGAATCTCGCCGAATTGACAACCAGCTCAGAGGTCGAGCGGGGCGCCAGGGCGATGCTGGCGCAGCGCGTTTCTATCTTTCACTTGATGACGACTTGATGAGAATCTTCGGCGCCGAGCGCATCACAGGTCTAATGGAACGCCTGGGCATGGAAGACGATGTTCCGATTGAACACTCTTGGGTTACCAAGTCTATTGAGAACGCTCAGAAGAAAGTTGAAGGTCAACACTTTGACTCGCGTAAGAACGTTCTTGAATACGACGACGTGATGAACCAACAGCGGAAAGCAATCTACGGACTCCGCAAGCAAATCTTGACAGGGCAGTACTACCCGACTCTCAGCGAGGACGAGGAGAAAGCAGGTAAGTTACCCGAACCGCCCACGTCCAGCGGCTCATGGACCATGGAGAGTCTCCAGAGCGAAGCAGAAGAACAAGTGCGCTCGGTCGTAGAGATCGCACGCGCTGACCAAGCCGAGCGAGACAAATCAACCACCGATGAAGCCGACATTCCCGAAGAGATGAGAGAGCCGCCGGTGTGGCGGAAACTCAGAGGTGAAGTTTGGAGACAAACAGGAGCCTGGTGCGAAAACGTTGACAGGCTTTGGGAACAAAGTGACAGCGCACTGATCGCTGATCTTTCCTCTCAAGTGTCTGCATCGTGGATTCAACAACGGGAGAGGTTGCTGGATTTAGCCGATAATACCCTCGGGGCACTCGTTGGTACCTATTGTCCAGCTCACGCATCAGAAGATGCTTGGGATCTCGGTGGATTGAAAGAAGCGTTACGAGACCATTTCGCTATCGACCACACACCGCAAAAAGGGCTCGATCAAGAGGGTATTGCCGAGAAAGCTTGGGAAGTCGTGGAAGCTCGCCTCGACGAGCGGGAAAACGAGCTGGGCCGCGCGTGGCTTATGTATTTCGCTCGACACTTCTATCTCGAAGAGATCGATAAGCAGTGGATAGACCATCTCAAGCAGATGGATCAACTTCGAGAAGGCATCGGCCTTCGCGGATACGGCCAGAAAGATCCAAAGAAAGAATACAAGAAAGAGGGTTTCGATCTTTTTAGCGAAATGATGCTGAATATCGAGTCCAACGCTCAGCAGAAGATTTTTCGAGTTCAGGTCGAGCGCGAGGAAGAGAATATCCCTGCACTACAAGCCAAAGAACGAAAAACTATCGAGCGGCACCCCTCTGCTGATGGTGAAAGCGCACCTGCTGGAACCAGTGCCTTTGGAAACGCCGCCGACGGTGGGCATACTGGTGAAAAGCAGAAAACTGTTCGAAGGGACAAGCCTAAGGTTGGACGTAACGACCCATGCCCTTGCGGAAGCGGCAAAAAGTACAAGAAATGCCACGCTCGCACTGAAGCCAACGTTTAACTTCACTCACTGCGTAACAAATGCAGCTAGTTTTGCAAAAGCTTCAGGTGATCGAGTAGTAAACCCATCAAGAATCAAAACAGAATTCTGCTTACGGCCCATCCAGAGCACAGTCCCGTCTGAACGCCTTACCATTCGTGCCTCACCGGCGCCCTTCGTGATGACACTGCCAGGAAACCGCTTTTTTAGTGTTCTTACGTAGTCTGCGCAGAACTCAAAGGCTGCAAGATTCGAGTCCCACTTGGTCAAAAATATTCCTGCGACCCGTCCTTTTTTATCTTCAAAGACTGCATATCTGTCGCCTCCCCAACCCTTGGCGGTGTTTTCGAAGTTCTCAACTTCCCATTCTCCAAAATACATCTTCCATAGAAACTCCCCCATCACGTCGCTATCCAGCAGACGCCAATCCAAGATCTCGTTTGGTTTAGTGAAGAAAACGGTCATCGGCTTATCTCGCTCTCCCACCAGTTTCGCAGGATGTAAGACCTGCTCGGTTGATTCAGGTGGGTTTTCAAAAAGTTGATTTACCTCGTCCCAACGGCCTCGTTCAAACGCATCCGCAACGGGCAAGACACCTTTCGTATATGCAGCTAGCAAGGGGCCCAAAACGAAGAGCGGCGTCGCTGCAATCACCTCTTGTGTGTTCTGATGGCGAGTCCCTTGTTCGGGCGATGCGGGGTTGGAAAGGCCGGCAAGTGTTTCTAACTTTAAGGCGGCAAGCTCTCGCATTTCCTGGACAACAAATGCTCCTCTTTCCGACGATAGTCTAGGCGAATTTTCCTGACTCGATAACATGAACGCAGCCATTAGAAACGTCGCTTCCCCCTCGACGATAAATTGGCGCGCGAGTCGTTCATCTCTTGTTAGCGATGGCGCTCGATCTTCATAAAACGCGCGCAAATCGAAATGCTGGTCCTGCAACGCATGTTGAATTTCATGTGCGATCACTACGTCGAATCTGAGATCTTCGTCCGCGAGATCGACGAGGAAGAAACGCTTTCTCTTGGTGTCGTAGTATGCGAACGTTTGAGCTGCCAACAGCTCTCTCGTCGCAGGCACCAACTCCTTCCCGTCGCGTAGAAAGCCGAGATGAACTAGGGCTTTGTCGTGATCTTCTCTTTTTTGGGGGGAAATTTCCTTCGCGATCTCACTCTCGAGATAACGAACGAACGCTTTCTTGGATTGTCTAGATGCACGAACGTTTTTTTTGAAGGGCAGTTCTCTTATCCGCGAGAGAGTTTTTTGAATTGCAGATACACGGCGCAAGGCCTTCCGCGCCCTTCCAGAGTGCGCCGACGATTCCAAAAGACAAAAGACCAGGAACGTTGAAGCCCATAAGAGTCGGCGCATATGACTTTATATACGCGGTAGTCGTGCTCGTCGAGCCCCCAACAATCGGCGAGGATGTAACTCCCGACGTTTCGTTGTCTCTAGCGACTGTGCAAACGCCAATGCTAGAGTGAACCTGTGAGCTACACTTGTCGTGGATTTCGTTTTTATGGCGGGCGAATTGGCATCAAAAAAGCCAACAAACTCGATCTCGGGTTGATAGCCTGCGCGGAACCTGCAAATGCTGCAGCTCTTTTCACAAAAAACCGAGTCGTCGCCGCACCCGTAAAGTTATCGAAGCAAACAATCAAGAAAGCCGAGGGGAAAGTTCGTGCCATCGTCGTAAATAGCGGCAACGCGAACGCTTGCACGGGACCAGACGGCGACGCCGCAGCGAAGCATGTCCAAAAAATCACCGCCGAGGCTCTTGAGACCGAGACTGGTGAAATCTTGGTCGCGTCAACCGGAGTGATAGGTGTGCAGATGCCAACAGAAAAATTCGATAAAGGCATCGATAAGGCTGCAAGTTCACTGTCTGCGAAATCATTCGAGGACTTCGCGACCTCAATTTTGACGACGGACAAAAGGACGAAAATAGCGAGAAGGCGTCTTGAAATAGGCGGTGCCCGCGTTACCTTACTCGGATGCACAAAGGGCGCAGGAATGATTGCCCCAAACATGGCCACTACGCTCTCCTTTGTATTAACAGACGCCGCTCTTCCTGTGGACTTCCTAGAAACTGCTCTTCGTGAAGCTTCCGACCAGACTTTCAATCGGCTGACCATCGACGGGGATACTTCTACTAATGACATGATGCTCATCATGGCGAGCGGAAAAGCGAGAAATCGTTCTCCAGGAGCCAGTGCTCGCAGTACTTTCAGTAAAGCGCTGCGAGATTTATTGGAAGACTTAGCGCTTAAATTGATGAAGGATGGCGAAGGTGTTCATCATGTTGTTCGTGTTGAAGTTGAAAATGCCGCCAACGAAAAGGCTGCCACTCAAGTCGCACGGACTATTGCAAATTCACCCTTAGTCAAGACCGCTATCGCCGGTTCAGACCCCAACTGGGGAAGGATCTTAGCTGCGGCAGGCAGAGCTGGCATCCCTCTCAACCCCCAAGAAATGGATCTCTGGGTAGGCAATGTCCAATTGGCAAAGGCAGGTGGAGGCATCATGACTGAAAAATCGGAAAAGAAAGCTATTTCAGTGATGAACCAACCCGAATACACATTACGTCTCTCTCTGAACGCGGGCGACGCGAAAGCCCATTTTCTAACCTGCGATTTGTCTAAAGAGTACGTCGAGATCAACGCGGACTACAGAACCTAGTTCGGTTTCTAGGAAAAAAGTTTGTTAACCTTGTTTCCTTTGCGCGCAACGAACGAGAGGAGACGAGGCGCAAACCGCTGGGTTAGATGCAATGCTCCAGCTTGAGCTGGAACAGTGACGATTCCGGACTTACCGCGCCTAACCGAGCGAACAATCGCTGATGCGACAGCCGCCGGAGAAGTTCCGCGTTTTCGGAAGAAACTCGACAACTTTTCTCGCCCCTCAAGAGACTCGCTTCCTGACATCTCCGCATGATCAATAATGTCGGTAGCAATAAGCCCAGGGCATATCGCGGTAACAGAGACCCCTTTCGAGTGGAACTCCGCAGCCAGTGATTGCGATAAACCTACGACTGCAAACTTTGACGCTGCATACGAGCTGACATTTGGCAAACCAATAAGACCTAACACAGAGGCAATATTTACGATGTGCCCCCGCCCCCGCTTCACTAGCTGGGGAGCAAAGAAATGACAACCATGGACGACCCCCATCAAATTGATGGATAGAACGCGTTCCCAACTATCTAGCGACGTATCAAGAAAACTCCCCGCTGCTCCGATTCCCGCATTGTTCACGATGACCGAAAGTGAAACTCCAGACTTGTCGCATTTCTTTGCGAAAGCCCGCATCGCCTCACTATCGGACACGTCGAGCGCTACAGAATCAACGATCTCGCCTCCCAAAGACCTTGCTTCTTCAGCAACGCGGTGAACCGCATCCGGATCGATATCGGTCAACACGAGGCCGCATTTCTGTTTGGCAAATTCAAGGGCCGTGGCTCGTCCAATCCCGCTCCCCGCACCAGTTATGAAGACTCTTTCCATCGCTAGGAAGACGGTAACACCGAGCCGCTTTCATTGTTTGGCCGGAAAAATAAAAACTACATCATTGCTACTTTGCACTGGGGGGAGCTGTGTCATAGTCGCTCGCAATGCGAATCGGAGTTCCAAAGGAAACAAAAACGAAAGAATTTCGAGTTGGCCTTACCCCCCAAGGAGCAGCCACTCTTTCACAGTCAGGCCATGAAGTATTGGTGGAGACCTCCGCCGGTTTGGGTTCTGGTCTTAGCGACGAACTGTATAAGAAAGCAGGAGCCAAGATCGTTCCAACCGCTAGCGACGCGTGGGGGGCAGACCTAGTCATCAAGGTCAAAGAACCAATAGCACCCGAATTCCAGCACCTCCGAGAGGGGCAGATGCTATTCACCTATTTGCACCTAGCGGCCGCCCACGAATTGGGCAAAGAGCTAATCAAAAAGAAGGTGGACTCTATCGCTTACGAAACCGTCGAAGCCGAAGACGGTAGCCTACCGCTTCTTACGCCAATGAGTGCGGTCGCGGGAAGAATGGCCGTTCAAGCCGGCGCAGCTCACCTGGAAAAAGAAAAAGGAGGACTTGGAATTCTTCTTGGAGGAGTCCCCGGTGTTCCTCGCGGAAACGTAGTCATTATCGGTGGGGGTATTGTTGGCGCGAATGCGACGCGTATGGCAGTCGGCCTTGGCGCAAAGGTCACAGTTTTGGACATCGACGCCAAAGTTCTAACTTACCTGGATGATATCTATGAAGGAAGAATCAGCACGCTTTACTCAAGCCCAAGCACGGTAGCTGAACTTGTGAAAGAAGCTGACCTTGTGGTTGGTGCTGTCCTGGTCACCGGCGCGCGTGCACCGAGACTGGTTACCAGGGATATGATTAAAACCATGAAGCCTGGATCTGTCATCGTGGATGTAGCGGTGGACCAGGGAGGGTGTGTTGAAACTTGCAAACCAACCACTCACGAAAATCCGACGTTCGTCGTTGACGACGTAATCCACTACTGTGTGGCCAATATGCCTGGTGCTGTTCCGCGAACAAGCACCTTCGCACTTAACAACGCCACCATGCCGTACATCCGCGCGTTGGCGGACAAGGGTTGGGAAGCGGCCGTTGCATCGGACCCAGGCTTCAAGCGAGGAATTAACACCTATAAAGGCACCGTCCCTCACGAAGCCGTTGCGGAGGCCCTATCGGTCGATTTCACAGCTTATCCCGCGTAGATACGAACTTATCGGTAGATTTACTCCCGCGCGGGGAATGCCCGGCACCCGACAACGGTCTACTAGGTTGACCTGCCATGCGTATTCTCCGAAAAAACCGGAAAAGAGCTGATTTCGAAGAGTTAGCCCTTCCTCATCTCGATTCGATGTTCGGTGTCGCGATGCGACTTACGCGTAACCCACGTGACGCAGAGGACCTTGTACAGGAAGCCATGCTGCGAGCTTATCGGTTTTGGGACACCTTCCAAGATACGTCAAACTGCCGAGCATGGTTGGCCAAAATCGTCACCAACACGTTCATCAATTCATATCAAAAAAAGAAGCGTACTCGGGAAATTCAAAACGCAGCGCATCAAGAACAAAAAGTACGTGATGGCGTTTTGGCTCACGAGAGAGCACTTAGCCAGAAAGATCCAGAAGCAAGACTCTTGGATCGTTCCTTTTCGGACGACGTGTCCGCAGCTTTAGAATCACTCCCGGAAGATTTTCGCTTGGCCGTCATTTTGTGCGACGTCCAAGAATTGTCCTATAAAGAGATTGCTGAAGTCATGGACTGTCCTGTCGGAACAGTAATGAGCAGGCTATATAGAGGGAGGAAGTTGCTCAAGAAGGCACTAGAAGAATTCGCGATTCGCGAAGGGGTTTTGAAGAAGCCCAGTAGCGCCAAAGAGACGGTGGAAAGCGAAGCCAAGGTAATCGCTATCGGACGAGCAGCCAAAGTGGAATCAGGTAACTAGTTATGTCGTACTGCAACGAAATTGAAGCGCTAATTCAAACCTACCTTGACGACGAGCTCGCCACTGGTGACTCTTCTGAATTCGAAAGGCATACCGCTCAATGCACAGACTGTATGTCACGCCTGGAGGATGAGAGGCTGTTCCATCGTTTTGTTAAAGAACGGCTTGCCCCTCCAAGAGCGCCTCGGCATCTGCGCTTGAGTATTGCCTCGGCATTAGATGAAGAAGATCGAAACGCCCGTGCGCTTGCTCGTAAATCGTCTTTTCAGTGGTTTCTACCCGGGTTGTCTACAGTCACCGCAGCTGCGGCCTTGACCTTGTTCTTTGTGAGTGAAACCCGCCAACCCGCCGCGGAAAGCTCGCCTGTCGCCGCAGCTGCTATCCGTGAGCAAAAGACCATACCAGTCAGCATGCTTCGCCAAGGTTCTCGGCCAGAGTTATCACGTGCAGCACAACAATATGTCCGTATGCCGGTTCGCCCTCCTCGTTTTGAGCAAACGCTCTCAAAGCAAACTCAAAAAAGGAGTGGTGGTCTTCGTGGGTACTTACAATCTCAACTAGACGGGCGTGTCGCTGCTCTCTTTGTCTATGACGTTCCGACAAACCAGGGAACTAAACGTGTTTTTGTTCACACGCTTGATGCCCGTCGTACCAATCTTCAAACCGACAACCGTCAAATGCTTGGCGATAAAGAGATCTGGCTTACACAAAAGCAGGGTTTCTCTACAGTCGCCTACACCGACGAGCAAGGCGTAGGTTATGTTTTCAGCTCTAAACTGGACAGCAGGTCGTTGGTTAGCCTCGTTGCGCAATCAGATTTATTGCGACGAGTTGAGTCGCAGCAAAACCACAAATAGGTGTTTTCCCCTAACAAGGAGAGAATCCGGACGTGATAGCTCCTACTAGTAAGAGCTATGGCACCCATTGTCCCCGTAGCAGTTCACCCTCCTAGCGCGATAAGATTTTCGCTGGGCCATGAATAAGCGACAGTTAATAATCATCGACAATGACTCTGAGTTTCACAATCTTGCTCGTGAAACGTTAACGCCTTACCAATTCGAGATCATCGTTGTCGATCCCGACACTGAAAACCCGTTGGCTGCAATTACCAACAACCAACCAGAAGCCGTTGTTATTGCTGTCGAGCTACCTGCGAAAAGCGGATTTGGTCTTTGTCGAAAAGCAAAAAAGGGTGTTGCTAAAGAGATTCCAGTCATTCTTACCACTGGTTCTTTGGACGACGACACGTTCCAATCTCACCGAAAACTACGCATCTCTGCCGACGAGTACGTAGACAAGCGTGGATTGACTGGACCACTCTTTCTGGCCACCTTAGACAAGTTAATTACGCTAGGCATCCCCATCTCCACTTACCCAGAGGAAGTAGAGATGGATTCATTCGACGATGTCGAAGAAATAGAACTCGAAGAAGAAGAAGCCCCCCATGAATTTGGTGGCGGGACTGATCAGCGAATTGACGACGTGTTTGCTGCATTGACCTCAGGTGCAAGCGAAGAAGAAGCCGCCCCTCTCTCTGAGATGGCCGATTCTGAAGAAGAAATCGAGCTTGAGGAAGAGTTCGAAATTGAAGATGAAATCGATTTCGAAGAGGAAGAGCCTCTCGTTGAACTAGCCGAAGGCGCTAGCGACGAGCCGGTCTTGGAAGTGATTCCTTCGGCGGAAGCAACGGAAGAAACGCTTATACCAATGGAATTGGTCGAAGATGAAAGCGATGAGCCCGTCGTAGAAGTCATGGCTAAGCAGAATGACCAACAATCTATGGAGGAGCAGATTCCGCCACCGATGGGATTGATAGAAGATCCAACAGAGCTCCATGCTGAATTTGAAAATACGGAAAAAGAGGAAGAACCTCTCAACCTCGAAACTGAAACGGCGCCGTCCGTGCCCGACGAACAAACCTTATCCCTCTCTTCCGATGAAGTTGAAAGTCAACAAGAAGACTTATATGAACTCGATGAAGACATTGAAGAATTTGACGAGTTGGAAGAAGAAGAGGAAGCACTCAGCTTGTCTGATGACCTCGACGACGTTCCCGCGACCACAGAAGTACTAGGAGCATCCCAAGATGACTTCCAAGAAGAAGACCAAGAAGTTGCGAGCTCGAACGAAGAGAATCTCACTGAGTCGGTAGACAGCGTTCTAGCGGTTAGTTCTGCGCCCACCGCGATCAACATGCAACCAGCCGCCGTCGAGAGAGAGAACAACGACGAAGCAGAGAAGGTGGAGGAGTTGGAAACAGCTCTACAGTCGGCTCAACAAAAAGTTCAAGACCTGGAGCATCAACAGACGAGTTCTAGGGCGACGATTGAAACCTTGACCTCCAAAGCGGCTTCCGAAAAAGAGAGAATCCAAACGCTGGAGAACCAATTGGCAGCCAGTGAAGCAAGTGTAGCTCAGCTCTCAGAAGGCACGGAATCTTTAAAGAGCAGTGTAAGCAGTGCTGAATCCGCGATGGAAAAAGCACGAATAGCCTGGGAGCAGGAAACCCTCGCGAAACTCGAGGAACAGAAATCCGAGCTGAACGCTGCTGCGGAAAATGCCCTAACAAACTTCAACGAGGAGCTAAACCAAAAAAACTCTCTCGAAGTTGAGAGAGTCACTCTCGATTGGAAAACCAAAATGGCCGAGCTTGCTAGCGAGCACAAGCAAGCTATCGATGCGCTGAAGAACGACCTGGAGCATCAAAGAAAAAAGAGCGAGGAATCACTCATCGCAGAAATTAGTGCGTTAAAGACAAACGCCGACGAAACAAAGAGCGTTCACGCTACAGAGTTAAACTCGCTTAAACTCTCCCTCGAGGATTCGAACCAAGCTGCTCTGCAGATGCTAGTAGCCGACATGGAGGCCAAGCAGGCAGAAGCAGTGGGAAATGCTGAACGAATTATCTCAGATCAGTTCTCAGCTAAGCAGAACGAACACGAAGAAGCACACCGGCAAGCCCTTTCCATGGCCAATCAAGAAAAAGAGTCGCTCCAATCACTTCTAAATGAAGCTGAGAGCGCCACAAAAGAACTCGAAGCTGCCGCGGCAACGAACAACGAGAAGATCGCAACTCTGAACGACCAAATTGGCCAACTTCAAACCGCTTTGTCTGAGATGGAAAAAGAACTAACAACCGCTCAAGAAGACAACCGAGAAGTTAATGCCAAGTTGGCCCAAGAGAATGAACGTGCGGAAGCAATTTCGAACAAACAAGTAGAAATCCAGGTCGCACTCGAGCAGAAGAGCATCGAATTTGACCAGCTCACAGAAAACCTCTCCGAAGTCCAAACATCTTTTGAACAAAGAGGCACCGAGCTAGAGCAGATCCGAACCGAGTTATCAGACACTTCCACATCGTTGCAACAAGCACAGGCTGCTATTTCTACGCTTGAAAGTACAAATGTGGATTTGCAAAAACAGTTATCGATGACTTCAGAGGAAGCGAGCATTCAAAAAGACCAATTTGAAGCGCTGAAAAACCACAAAACTGATTTAGAGAATGAACTCACCAAGACGCTTGAAGTGCTTGAGGGGGCCAAGACCGAACTCTCCGCAACTCGAGCAGAACTTTCAGGGGCCAGAGAAAGACAAGAAGCGGACGAGGCAACTAACCACCGTGCGAAACAAGCTCTTGCGATTGCCCTAACCCTACTCGACAGCAATACGGCGCAAGCCCCTTCATCTCATGCCTCACATGCAGATTCAGTTTCAGCGCAAGAGGCGGAACTACCGAAGGCATAAAAAAACGCCCGACATCTCTGCCGGGCGTTTGGAAGTATTCGGGTTAAGTTCTATCGAGCAACCTGATTGAATTCACGGAGCTCCGTTTCGTACTCTCCGTTGACCTTTCCAAAGTCAACACATCGGAACGCAAGAGCAGTGCTTCGACCTGCGGCGATGTGACATTGACGCCAAGACTCGTAATGATTGGTCGCACGGAAGGTAGCGATTTTCGTCTCCTTCGCTTGTCGGTTTCCTGGAAGTCGAACCTGAGCGATGAGACGCCCAGCTGTGACCGTATCGTCATTGTCATCTAATTCGACGTCAACGCATTGAACCGAGCTTCGATCAATTCCGACCTGAGATTGCTGAGTTCCACGAAGGCGCTCGGCTTGGTTATCAAGGTACGAAACCCAGAGGTCACAACGTGGCTTGAGAGCTCGGCTACGCTCATCAGCGTCATCAATTTGACGGTTAACGAGGATGTCAGTCTGTATCTCGAAGACAGTCGCTTTTGCATCGTCTGCAACGGAAACGCCGGACATAAGGGCAGCACCGGCGACGATAGCGCCAAGGGTTAATAGTGAAATGGTACGCATAAATTAAAGTTCTCCTGTGTGATTTACAAAAGTGGTCGAGATGAGTAGGGAATCTCGGCGTATTTGCAATGCGCGCACCACTGACCAACCACTGGAAATGTCGTGGCACCCAAGTTCAAAAGGCGAAACTTAGATCGTTTGGTCGGCCACTCTATTCGCCACACCAAGCGAGCATCGAAGGGGCGGCTGCCTCGAGTCCAGAGTATTCCTAACCTACCCTTACCCTTATTTCACTCTTCTAGAACGAAAGGAGCATTTTAGGGAACGCCAACGGATTTTTGTGGCCGCAGAAAGCCTGACACTCATTCGGCGCAGGAGGTATAGTCGGCGAAATCTTATGAGCTATTTCAACCTCGACAAGACGCTCCTTCAAAATTTGGCTCTGGCTTTCGCCTTTACCGCAGGAGCTTGCGGCGGGGGGACTGGCACCGGAGAGGAGCGTGGTGAAGAGCTTACATGCGACCCCGCCGAAGACAGCGATGGTGACTGCCTTAGCAACGAGTTAGAGGGCTGCGTAACCAATATTAATATCGATACCGACGACGATGGAGCACCGGATTGGGCCGACAACGACTCAGACGGTGACGGTGTCTCAGACAGCAAAGAAGCACTGGACTGCGACGCGCCTGTCGACTCAGACCAAGACGGCATCCCAAACCACCTGGATGCCGATTCTGATAACGACGGCGTCAAAGACGGAGATGAAGATCGGAACAAGGACGGGCAGCTCGGCAATTGCACAACCTCATGCTCTGGTCCTCTAGACTGTGATGGTACTGTAGGCGAAGCATGCTCTCTGCCCAGCCACGGCGGCCCAGGTATTTGTGTGTCCCCTGCTTGCATGGACGGCGAAACCAGCCCTTATCACGCCGACACCGATCTGGATGGAACCAAGGACGACCGGGAGGGCAGTTTCATTTGTCACCCACAAAGTTCAAACAACCCATTTGGTCTCAAGCGAATTCGATATGTCGACTCTTCTGAGACACCCTATGTTGATTCTGATTGGCGGGTAGCGTTAGAAGTCGGCGCCCTGGATTCAACCCCCTCAATCACGATGCCTGGTCCACTGGATGCGGCGTACACTTTTGACATGACCTCACCTGTTGTGGAGGTTGCCGGCTTCCTTGTGAGCCGAAAAGCGACAGACAGTCTCGATGCGTTGACGGAAGCGACCGCCGCAATATCCAAGATCCAAAATACTGGAAGCATTGCCTCCGTCACCGTTCGGATCTCTGGAATTCGAACAAAATCCTTAGATGGTTTTGACACGGTGCTCAAGACAACACTTGAAGTCCAAGCATCAACCGAAACCGAGGTCGCCGAAGTAAGGGGGACCATACTAAGTGCCCTTTTAGATAGAGCCCCGGAGGACGTCGACATCCCCGCCCTCCCGTTCGTCGGGGAACAGTCAAAGCGTTTCATCATCACGTTTCAGACGGTTCACCGACCAGAAGAGAATCAAACGCTGTTTATTGGTGGCGTCGCCCGAGCCGAGATGTACGACAACCGGGAACGGTCGACGGGCTTCCATGCGGATGACCTCAGCAACGGCACCGCTCTCGCACAATCAGGAAACGGCGAACTCATTGAATGCCAGCAGTTTTTCGCCAGAGAGCAAGCGTCAGCAGACATTATCCTAGTCATTGACGAGTCCGGTTCTATGTCTGATGACCGGGAACGAATTGCGGAAAACGCTGCTGCACTTTTTAATAAGGCCCTCGATACCGGACTCGATTTCCGCATGGGCGTAACCGATATGAACGATACGGGTCCTGGAGATCAGCCCGGGATTTTCGCGACGAGGCAAGAAGGAGGGACCGGAGACCGCTGGATTCTCCCCAACGAGCCAAATGAATTTAGCGCAGCCGTCCGCGAACCTTCTGGGCCAGACCAAAGCGACGGAGGATCCGAGCACGGTCTAACCCAAGGACGATCGGCACTGGAACGGCACCTTCCAAGAGACGACGCAGATCCACAGAAGGTGCGAGAGAAAGCAAAGCTGGTTGTCATTTACATCACCGACGAGCGCCCTGACGAAGTAGAGGACGCAGGTATCATCAACGATTTTGGTGCCGTCGAGCCGACCCCAGAACAAATGGCGCAGCTCCAGGAGTTCATCCTCCCCTTTGCTAATGATTTTCTCGAAGAGAATGCTATCGCGCACCTAATCGCTGAGCCCCTGCCATTTAGTGGCTCAACCTGCTCAGGTGGAGAATACGCGTATGGCTACTACGAACTCATCAACACCCTTGGTGGGCAGATGGGTTCTATCTGCCAAGAGAATCTAGATCCGACGCTTGATGCGATCATCGATTCCATTGTCGGCGACGCGTCTCCTATCCAGCTCGAATTCGTCCCCATCTCTGCGAGTATCGCAGTGACGCGAGACGACAAGTTAGTACGCCGCTCTCGCTTCAAAGGGTGGGACTACCGATCGGGTTCGAACTCTGTGATCTTCTTCAACCTGCCGTTTGATCCGGCAAGGCCTTCGGACACAGTTGTTTCTTATCGTCGTTGGGC
>CAYPIX010000049.1:0-28631 GCA_964410875.1 uncultured Kofleriaceae bacterium | reverse complement strand
ACCCTGCTCGGTGAACCGGCGCGCAAGGCATACGAAGCGGCAGGGAAGGAAATCCCCTCCGTAGAAGAAGAGAAGAAGCTTCTAGAGCAATCGAAAATACGCGTCGCCAAAGTGGCTCACGCTCAGGAGGCAGCGGCACAGTTGACTTACATAGCAATGTTGGCGGAAGCAAACGGATCCGGTTTGTCTTCAGTCGATTTTGCGGCGCTCTGCGAGGAAACCACCGAGGGGATGGACGTGAAGGGCGCAGAACCCGCTGCGGGGACAGAAACCCCAAAGCCCGCAGGAACAAGGGGGCCAATCTTCGCTGAGGCAGCAAAGAAGCTATCCCGCCGGGGAGACTTCACGGCTCCTATAGCCTCATCGGCTGGCTGGTACATCGTACAACTCGACGTTATCATGCCCGAGGTTCACCTCACCAAAGAGCAGGCAGAACCAGAAATACGAGACATCGTTTGGAACGGGCACCCAATTTTTAACTTAGCCCCGCCCATCCAGAAGATTGCGAACGACCGAACAAAGTTCTTTTTGACTTGGTACCAGCAGTTCGAGAATCAAACTATTGAGATCTTCCCGGAAAACGTTCCCGATCCAAAATCGACTCCAAGCAGTCCACAGGGTCAGTAACCTTGACCGGGTTTAAAGCAATCTTGGCCCATGCCGTTGATTCCGCAACAGGCGGTCTCTTTGGCGCTCTCGTCGCCTACGATGGCGAAATCGTTGATTCCTATCTGTCGTGCCGCGAGGGCCTTATAACCAAAGAACAGAAAGCTCAGTGCGCATTCATATCCGCACATCACGGAGTGATACTGAAACACGTTCGGACCATGTTGTACTCCTTTCACTTTGGAAACACAGAAACCCTCTCGTTTTCATACGGTGACCTCCGTGTAGGCATGACAACCCTTCCTGAAAATTACTTCGCTGTCTTGGCCTGCCGCGCAACGACCCCCCTTGCGGAAGCCCAGAACAGTCTTTCGCAGGCGCGAAGCCACCTGCGCTCGGAGATGGGTTTTTGACCAAGCGCCTTCTCATAGCAATATTGTTTCTTCTTTGGGTCGAACCGGCTAACGCGCAAGAATACGACAGCCAAAGCCGAGATTGGGACGGACTCTCATCCTTCGTTAAACTGGCAGAGGGGTTAGGCCACACGGTTTCCGTCGCTGCGATCACGCCTTGGGAGGAAATCGGCAAGAACGAAGTGCTTGTCATTCTCTACCCAACCCAAGCCGTCGACGCCAACCACCTCTCAGACTTCCTAGCTGCCGGCGGGCATGCGATCGTTGCCGATGACTTCGGCAAAGGAAACCCCTTGTTTGCGCGTCTCGGGCTCTTGATAGACGACGCTCCCATACAGAGCAGTGCGACGCACGCCCAATACGACTTCACTCACGAAGCAGCAGCAGCCTCCAAGCATCCTCTAACGGAAGGCGTTGGTTCCATCGTCTCAAACCACCCATCGGCCTTTAGATCCACGGGCGCTCTGACCCCGATCTACCAGTTTTCAGAAAACCAAGCGCTAGTGGCCGCCGGTTCCTATGGGCGTGGGCGATTGGTCGCTATCGCCGACCCAAGCATCTTTATCAACCGAATGCTCGAGTTTGACTCGAACCTAACTTTCGCGGGAAACCTGTTTCACTTCCTAACAGGTTCGAAACCTAAACGAATCATCTTGATGTCTGGGAACATGCAGTTCTCCGGTTTTCCCCAGGCACCAACTGCCGGAGATTCCTTCGAAGACTTCCTAGGAACGATCAACAACATCATCGAGACGGCCAACGCCTACGTCTTAACGAAGCCAGGGGCGAAAGCCCTTGCTCTTGGATTTGCGGCTCTGCTAGCTGCTTTTGCTTTTTCCCTTTTCCCATCCAGACAACCGGTACGCCTTGACGGGTCTTGGATTCGGAGTTCCGCGTTGGTAAGCCCACCCCCAAAAATGGGAAAAGCAAGCGACTTGCACACCGCCTGTATACTTCGTGATGCGGTCTCTCTTCGTTTGGCAAGAGTCCTTGACGTCCCAAACCCGTTTTCCAGTTTCGATCAGCGAGAACTCGCTCAAAGAGTCCAGTCCGCCGCTGGCCCTAACGCTAGGAGGGCCTTCGAGCAAATTGCCCCTCAGATCCGCGGGCTCCCAGATACTGCGCAGACCAAGCTTGGACTGCGGAAGCAATCTCTTTCACGTACCGGACTCGACAAGTTGGCGCGCGGAGTAGAAACCCTCTATCGTGAGTTAGATCGGAATAAAAATGGATAATTCCCCCATAGGAGAAAACGTACTAGCGCAGGTAAAATCTGTCGCGGACTCTGTCTTTGCAGAAATCTCCAAAGTATTTATGGGAGATCAGAGCATCCCCGAAGCGCTTCTCACAGCTCTCGTGGCCAAAGGGCACGTTCTAGTGGAAGGCGTTCCTGGCATCGCTAAAACCACACTCGTTCGAACTTTTTCACAAGTCGTTGGCGGAACGTTTCGCCGCATCCAGTTCACCCCGGACCTTTTGCCATCTGATATCACCGGCAGCTACGTATTGGACATGCGAAGCAATGAGTTTTCGCTTAGGCCCGGCCCCATCTTCACCCACGTATTGCTCGGCGACGAAATTAACCGAGCACCTGCAAAAACTCAGTCTGCGCTATTGGAGGCGATGCAGGAAGGGCAAGTTACAATCGAAGGTGAAACCAGAAAGCTACCCTCCCCATTCATAGTCCTTGCTACCCAGAACCCCATCGAGCAGGAAGGTACCTATCCGCTTCCGGAAGCACAGATTGACAGGTTTCTTATGAAAATCGAGATGGGCTATCCCGATCAGCAAGCCGAACTCCAAATGCTAACCACCTACAACCGACCGTTGGCAACCGTCGGCTCCGTTATGCAGCCCTCTGATGTTGCAAACCTACAAAAGTTGGCTGACACCGTACACGTGGCACCAGAAATACTTGAATACATACTTGAGCTCGCGCGCTTCACCCGCAGGCACCCCAAGGTCGGCCTAGGAGCATCGCCGAGAGCCGGCCTAGCACTTTTACGTGCTAGTAAAGCTCGCGCTATCCTGCGCGGCCGTGCTTTTGTATTGCCGGATGACGTCCAGGAACTAGTCGGCTCTGTTCTTTCTCACAGGGTATTTCTACGGCCAGACGCGGAAATGGAGGGCACCCAGGCTAAGAATCTCTTGCGCGAAGCGATAGCAAGCGTCCCTTATCGGCCAGGAAGAGTCGAATAGTAGATCTATGCGCCCCTTAACCACCGCACGTGGAAAGCTGGTCATGGTTTGCGCCGCCCTGCTAATTTTCCACGGAAGCGTCATTGGTGGCCCCATCGTTGCAGCTTTTGGGGTGACGATTGCAGCCGCGGTGTCTGCCTCGTATTTTTATTTTTACGTAGTCGCTACGTCGGTCCGCAAAGGCCAGGTGGAGATCGGCTGGTCCCTTCGTCAGGCGGGAACCATTTCGGTCGGGCGACGTTTTTTTGTCGCCATTAAAGTCCAAAACGATAGCGTCCATAACTTTCTTATTGCGAAAATTGCACCGACGGTCCAAACCGGGCTTGAAATTAATGGCGAAGGACGAAGTTTCCTTCCAAAGTCATCTGAGGTGTCACTCGCCTTTGAGGGGGTTCCGTTACGTTCTGGCAAGTTGGCAATTCACGGCGCAGCCGTGTGGTTTGGTGATTCCCTGGGCTTTTTCAAACAGCCAGCCTACTTCCCCTGCAGTGTTTCCTTGAACGTATTACCGGCGCAGGTAGTCGCGCCACAGGGGAGTCAACTGTTGCCGGGACGCGGTGGCGATTCAGTCCAGTCGGGCCCTAACCCTCGTACGCTCAAGGGACTCGAAGGTGAATTCAAGGAACTGCGCCATTACCAGGCCGGAGACCCATTTAAAGCCATCGCGTGGAAGGCGACAGCAAAACGGAGAAAGCTTGTGGTTCGCGATTTTCAAGATGAGGTTGTTCGGAGCCACTTTATTGCAGTCGACATGGGCGCCAACATGCGGGAACCCAACAGTGCCCTAGCCTCTGCGATAGAATTTGCTAGCGGCTACGCAAAATCCGCATTGAGCTCAGGCGATCGCGTTGGTTTGGCGACCTTTGACACCCGAGTTCACCGAAGCACTCAGGTTAAACCGGGTGCACATCACTTACTGAACATCGCCAGCGCCTTGGCCGAATCCTACAACGTCGTCGATTCCGATCTCACGGATTCAACAGCTAGCGAGCTGGTTAGTACGGTAGCCAAATATCTAGCTCACCAACACTCTATTGATATTCGCATCAAAGCAAGCCCCGCGCTAGACAGTCCGGTTTGGGAACACCTTCAGGCGGGCCCCCGAGGGGAGCTCTACGATCTCCGCGCAGGAGACCGAATTCTTTCCAAGCTGCTCAAACCAGAGAAAAACACAGAGCCCAAGATTGTCATCGATCGGGACGCGGATTCTCGAATATCTAGCTTTCGTCGATTCTGCCAGGTCCAAGGAATCGACTTGCCATATCGTCGAATACCAACACCAGGCCTTCGAAGGGCCGGCTTTAACGACTCAATTAACCTTGCGTCTCAGTCCAAAGCCCAAGTTCTCGTTGTCTTATCAGATTTTAGCGGAATCACTGACAGCCCAATCGAACGCTTCGTGGAACTAACAGCGCTCCGGCGACGTGGCCGCCGGGTTCTCTTTCTGTACCCGTTGGATTCGCACCGGGCAACCACCGGTCATTTCCCAGAAGCAGCCGACCACAAAACGACGGCCGCGCTCCTAGCGTCCCGCGAAAAATACGAGTCAGCCCGACATATTTTCGAACGACTCGGCGTCCAGTTTGCTCCGCTGTTTCCCAACGACACTGTCCACCAGGCCCTTTCACGACTCCGGCCACGGCACTCCGCCCGTAGGGCTTCGTAAACGCCAACTACGCGGCAGCGGAAGCCGACGCGACGCGACCGATATCCACGGACACCAGCTTCGAGACTCCTGGCTCTTCCATGGTTACACCATAGAGGGTGTCGGCGACTCCCATGGTCCGTTTATTGTGGGTAATGACAATGAACTGCGACCGGTCGGTCATTTCACGCAAGATCTGATTGTACCTATCCACATTTGCTTCATCGAGAGGAGCATCGACCTCGTCCAAAAGACAGAACGGCGACGGTTTGATTAGGAATATTGAGAAAATAAGCGCTACTGCTGTGAGGGCCTTTTCACCGCCAGAGAGCTGATCGACTGTGACGTTTTTCTTCCCTGGTGGCTGCGCCATGATCTCGACTCCTGCTTCCAGAAGGTCAACATCATCCCCACCGGTAAGCGCAAGCTTGGCCTTGCCCCCTCGGAAGAGTCGCGGGAACGTTTTTGAGAAGTTCTCATTAATCGCGTTGAAGGTATCGCGGAACAACTTCCTCGAGGTCTTATTGATCTTGGCAATTGCCTTCTCGAGCTGAGAAACAGCACTTTCCAGATCGTCTTTTTGGCCGGCCAGAAAATCGTGTCGCGTCGATACATCTTTGAACTCGTCAATGGCCGTCAAATTGATATCCGAGCCCATTCTTTCAAGTAGGCGTTTCCGTTCGACCAGACGCTCTTCCACCTCATTCGTCACCATGGGGCGCAGGTGATGGTTGTAAATTTCCTCATCTAGCACGACTTGATACCGCTCGCGCATTCCCTCTCCCAAGTGCTGCAGGTTCACCTCAATGCTCTCAAGCCTAACCTCAAGAGCAGAGTACTCGCTGCTTAGTTTGTCCGCAGCCTGGCGTAGACCCCGCGCTTCGTGATCTTTCACCTCGAGCTCTGCGACTCGAGTTTCATAGTTTGAACGGGCCCCGCTGAGCTCCATGGCAAGCTTTTGGCGCTGCTCGCGAACCTCAACTAGCTCGGTCTCAACTTCGCTCGCGTCCCTACGCAGAGACTCACAACGACCTTTGTCTTCGGCAATACCTGTTTCAAGCTTGCCGAGCCGTTCACTGAGCTCACGCTCTGTGTTCTGCAGCCTCAGAATACTCGACTCCAACGACGCCTTTTTCTCGCCAAGTTGCGCGACTTCGACCTTGGCTTCAGTGACCCCTTGCTGAGCTTCTTCCACCCGAAGCTGCTCTTGCGTTACTCGGTCGAGAAGATCGATTTGTCGGCGTTCGTTCTCATCAATCGAGCGTTCTGCCTTTTTGATGGTTTCACCTAACTCCGCTTCCTCAGCCAAAAGACCCTCTATGGATTCGTTGAGCTCGATGGTTTCCGCATCGAGCCTAGCCGCTCGTTGCCGCAAGCGTTCTAACTCACTCTGCGCTCCGCTTCGTTCTTGCTCTTTGGTACGAGCAGCAAGTTCTCCGTCGTGAACTTCGCTACGAAGCCCTTCGATACTGCTCACGACGGCGCGGAGCCCATCCTTCGCAGCCACCAAGCGCGCCGAAGTAGCGACGACAGTTTCCTCTAGTTGGGCACAAACATCATTGAGCTCTCGCATTTCGCGCTTTTGCGAAAGAACACTGGCGCCCTCGGATTCCGCTGATCCGCCGCGCACGAGTCCACAGGGATCCACGGTGTCGCCTGTACGGGTAACCAATAGAGCTTTCGCTCCTTGTGCACGAAGCTCTACTGCTCGCTCAAGGCTCTCCACCACAAGGACGTTGCCCAGAAGCTCTACGCCCAATGACTCATGACCGGCCTCAAACTCGACAAGGTCTGCCAGACGGCCGACAACCCCTGGCGCTGACGCAAATTCCTGAAACGAACTCGCGTCTGCTGAATAGTCTGAGATTGGCAAAAAGGCAGACCGTCCCGCGCCTGATTCGGAGAGGTAGCGCACGCCTTCGATACCACCCTGAGTCGATTGAACGAGCACCGCCCCCAGTCGCTCACCAAGAGCTGCCTCGACGGCGGTTTCAAATTCTTTCGGTGCATTGACTAAATCCGCAACCAGACCAAGGGATTTGCCCTGCTCGCCAGCCAAACCTGTATCAGACCCGCCAAGTGCGGTTTGGCGATTTTGCATGACGGCTCGAGTTCCCCGCGCAAAACCTTCATATCGGTCATGAATTTCCTCAAGCGACTGTAAACGCGAACGCTTGCGATGCAATTCTTCACGCTCGACTTCAATTTTTTCACCGTCGCGCTCACAAGCCTCGGCCAACGACAAGCGACGCGCCTCCATAGCCTCGTTGCGAGTCCCTAAAGACAATCGAGTCTGGCGCAACCCTGCTAGTTCTTCTTCCAGAGCCCCAACAGATTTAGACAGGGTCTCAACTCGCTCATTAACCTGGCCGGATTCGCTCTTAATGCGATCTCGGCGGGCCGTGGAATCTTGCCGGCGACGTTCGATCGCTTCCCGGCGAGCTTCTCCCGCCGAGCGACTACCTTGAGCTTGTGCAATTCCGTTGCGCGCCTCATCCAACTGGCTCTGAGCATCTCGGAGGGCAGCACGAAGCGTTTCAAAACTTCCCTCTCTATCAGTCGCTGTACTAGTAGCAGTCTCGATGTTCCCATCGAGAGACTCACGCTGCTCACGCTGACTGTCTATATCGACACCCGCGCTGTTCTTGAGGTTGCGAACGTTCTCGACCTCTGTGGAAGCGCCACTTACGCGCGCCTCTAAGTCACTAGCCTCACGTCTTTGAAAATCGACCTTGCTCTCCCCCAGTTTGATCCGGTTTTCGAGCTCGTAAATTTGTTCCTGGACAGCCGCTAACCGACGCTCCTCAACCGACAGATCTGCTCGCTCAGCAACGATTGCGGCATCTTTCACGGTGAACTCTGAACGGGACGTTTCTAGCCCTTCGCGCACCCTTCCTAACGAGCCGACGATGCAGTCTTTCTGGCCCTTCTGTTCCAGAAACTTGTGACTCGCTTTCCAGAGTTCAATATCGCGCACTTCTTCGCGATATCGGCGATACCGTTCCGCCTTTTGGGCTTGTCTCCGGAGGCTGCCCATCCGGCTTCCAAGCTCGTCTACAATATCAGTCACACGAAGGAGGTTTTGGCGCGTTTGGCCAAGCTTTCTTTCCGCGGCACGTTTCTTTGTTTTGAACTTGGTAATACCTGCCGCTTCTTCGATCATGTTGCGACGATCTTGCGGGCGCGACGAAACAATCATGCCGATTCGGCCTTGCTCGATGATGGAGTAAGCTTTGGTACCGACACCGGTTCCCAGAAAGAAATCGGTAATATCTCTAAGGCGGCAAGGTGTGTTGTTTAGGAAATACCCTGACGTTCCGTCTCGGAAAAGCCGCCGTGAAATAGTCACTTCAGTGTACTGAGAAAAGTCGATATCCGGTGCGGACTCAGTGAGGACTTCCCTTGCTTCTTCCGTCAGCTTCTTAGCCTGTGCCGAAACCTTGGCGATTTCGTCGTCTTCTCCTGGTGCTAACTCTGGCTGAATGTCTGGAGTCGGTACGCCGGAGACTTGTGTTTCCTCAACCTCACTTTCAGCAGTTTCTGGTTCTGACGAAGAATCGCTAACGGATTCGACTTCGTCCCCAGACTTTTCTTCCTCGCTGTTTTCGCCTGCTTCCTCAGACTCGGCTCCGACCCCTTCCAAAATTGGATCTTCGAGTATCGAGTCTTGTTCTGATGAAACTTCTAGCGCTTCATGAGAAAAGCCAACGTCTTCAAACGTAAGCGAGACTTGCGCCATTCCCGCCGGACCACGTTTTTCTGAGCCGTTAAAAATTACGTCGGCCATAGCCTGTCCACGCAAATGCTTCGGCGATTGCTCGCCCATGCACCAACGGATGGCGTCTACAATATTTGATTTGCCGCAGCCATTAGGACCAACTACACCGGTAACCGGTTCGTTAAAGTTGAGAACCGTTCGGTCGCAGAAAGACTTAAAGCCAATGATCTCTATTCGCTTGATGCGCATGGATTGTATTCAGTTAAAGGCAGCCACCCGATTTTCCGGTGTATGCCATGAGAATGTGACATTACCGGTGGCGGGCCTAGTCAAACCACAGAAAAAGGCAGGCAAGAGCCCGTGATATATGCGGTAAGCGATGCGCGGTTCACCTTTCATTCCGAGATCATTGGTGCTGCTACTTACGTGCACATCCTTGGTTGCGCACGCCGCCCCCCAGGTGGTGGTTAGAGATCGCACAGAAATTGAACTTCTGTCGCTTGAGAAAACCCAAGAAGGAATCCAGGTCTCCGGGGCTTTGCGAGAAACCGGTTCTGGCAACCCTGTCGTCGGCGCGTTTGTCGCCCTTTCTTTGTCCGGACGCACCGTTCAGGTCGCTACCAACGAACTGGGAGTTTTCCAATTCAATTTTCCGAACACAAAAGAATCCAACAGTCTCCGCGCGGTGTTTCTAGGCAGCGACGTTCTAGATGGCGCAGAGAGGAAAAAGGAAAACATTCGAGCCTCTAAACGCAATCCAAACTTGCTGCTAGAAGAAACGCCTACAGAAACGCTTCCATCCTTCTTGATTACCGCTACCAGTCAAGGAGAACCGTTACATCTCAGCGCAACGATATCGATTGCCGGGAGCGACGGTCCGTTTTTTCAGAAATCTGTTTCTATCAAAGCCGACGGCGGGACGTCGTTTACTCCTACGAAGGAAGACGTCCCAAAACCTGGCTACTATCAGTTGCGAGTTGAATCAAACCAGAGCGACCTCTTTAATAGCGCAAGCTCTTCCATACGTTTCTCAAGGAATTCAGCAACCTCACTCACACTTGCGCAAGGTCCAAAACAACGTAGAAACTACGTGTTTTCGGGAAGACTCACCGATGACTTGGAGCAAGGAATCGCGAATGCTCTCGTCGCCCTTCAAAAAAACGGGAAAACCATCGACGAATCTCTGACAAACGCAGACGGGAATTTTAGCTTTAGTGTCGACAGAGATGAATTCCCCAGCTTGAAGCACCTCACAGCCAGCTACACAACGACGCAGCCTTTCCTAAAGAGCAGCAAATCTCCGGTCCTTCTTGTTTCCGAAATTCAATCCCCAGGGATCAACTTCACTCTCCTTTTGAGTACTTTTGTCGTTAGCATGCTCGTCTCCGGTGCTTATTTTTGGAGCACCAAGCGCAAAGTCAGAGTTTCCACCCCGCCAAAGACCTTGGCTGTCACACGCGGAGTGGCACCGCGCCCCAAACCGAAACGCGGCAGGCCCAAACAACTCGCGGTGTCGGGAACTATAAGAGATGCGGTGAAGGGAGGAACTGTGAGTAGTGCTTTTCTCACGGCTAGAAGTTCACAGGTAAACCAGCAAACGGTTTCGGATTCCCGTGGACAATTTACTTTTCAAGAGCTCCCCCCTGGAGCTCACCTTATTCATTGCACACACGACGACTACGATGACGAGTCCTTTACCGCAGTCATTCCTCACAGAGGTGAGTGGTCACAAATCGAACTTCGACTACGTCCGCTACGCGAGTGTATTTTTGACGTCTACAAAGATGCGTGCGCTCCGCTTCTACCCACAAAGCGAGCTCATGTTCTTACGCCGCGACAAACGCTGGCACACGTGAAGCAGCACCCGCTTGCCGAAAAAGTCGAAGAATTCACTGATTTCATTGAAGAGACCTACTTCGGCAGGACCACGGTCGACAAAGGGCACCTTGCCAAAGCGCGGGAGCTTTCCAAATCTTTCCACCTTTAGCAGGTTTGCCGCACGCCGACCCGCTCTGGTACCCTACAAGGGTGAAGTCATTGAAAGGACTACAGGGGAGTTTAGAGGGAAGCTCTTTCTCTCTAGAGGGGCGGCTGATAATCGGCCGGGATGGCGACGCGGACATTCAACTTTTGGATAAAGGTGTATCCCGCCAGCACGCATGCATTTTCGTACGCGACGACGGAACCATCATGCTCATTGATCTCTCAAGTCGAAACGGAACCTATATCTCCGGTGATCCCATTTCCCAGGCAGTCTTGCGAGCTGGCGACAGATTCCGAGTTGGCGATTCCATCTTCGAACTTAGCGATTCCGCCCCCAAAGGCGATGAGCAAATCCGACTCTCTTCTGGTGTTGCCCTGGAACCAACCGCTACGAATGCGAAGGCTCCTGTTGGCCTCTGCACCGATCCCCTGCATGTACAGGCGCTAACTGAAAACTGGCGTTTCTGCCCCTCTTGCGGCAATTCCGTAGGAAGCTAACCGCAAGTTGCCCGCATAGTAGCTGCGCTCTAGCCACGCCCATAGAGGCGCGTTATAAGACGCGCCGTGACTGGCTTGGAAATAGGCATACTCGTTGCTGTGCTCTTTGGACTGGGCGGAGCCGTCGCCCTTGTCCGTCGCGCAGCGTACAGATCAAAACTATCTGGTTCGTCACCCAAGACGTTACCGAAAGCCGCCCCAGCACCTGAATTCGAGAAACAACCTGAGCCCTCAGAAGCATCACCGACAGAAGAACCTGAAGGCGAAAAACTCCGACAAGGTTTGGCCAAAACTCGAGGGGGGTTCGTCGCCAAAATGGGCGCCCTCTTCGGCAAAAAACAAATCGACGCCAATATCTTAGAAGAGCTTGAAGAAGTTCTCTTTACCGCTGACATCGGCCCGAAGACGTCAGCACGTCTCTTTGACGCGATCAAGGACTCACTTAGTCGCGACGACTTAGGACAAGCAGAGACCGTTTGGGATTGCCTCAGGCGTGAAACAAGAACGATTTTAAAAGTCGACGCGCCACCATTGACCTACAATGGGACCAAGCCATTCGTACTTCTTGTCTTGGGAGTAAACGGCGTTGGAAAAACAACGACCATTGGCAAAGTTGCCGCGAAACTGTCGCGCGAGGGCAAAACCGTTCTCTTAGGTGCTGGTGACACCTTTAGAGCAGCTGCGGTTGAACAGCTGGAAGTCTGGGGAGGACGAGCCAACGCGGAGGTCGTGAAAGGAAAAGCAGGCGGCGATCCTTCCTCGGTGCTTTTTGAAGCAATCAAACAGGGCCAAGAAAAAAACGTAGACGTTGTCATTGCCGATACCGCAGGCCGACTCCACACCAAGGTCGAGCTGATGGAAGAGCTCAAAAAGGTAGGCAGGGTCATCGACAAAGCCATGCCAGGTGCGCCCCATGAGACATGGTTGGTTTTGGACGCGACAACGGGACAGAATGCCATCCAACAAGCTCTCCTCTTCAAAGAGGCCATGAATGTCACCGGGATCATCCTTACAAAATTGGACGGAACCGCTAAAGGCGGAGTCATATTGGGGATCTGCGATGAGCTCAAAGTCCCAGTCCGTTATATCGGGGTTGGGGAACAGGTTGATGACCTGCGCTCGTTTGACCCCGACGCGTTTGTGGATGCTCTCTACCCCAGCTCAGAAGAACAAAGCTGAAGAAAACTCAGGCCACGCTTCCTTGCTCGGCCTTTTCGCGCCGTGTTAAGTACTTAGCGTGCGGAGGCTCGCGCCCCGACCTGGAGATCCATGAAGCTACAAACCAATTTGGCAATCGTCCTGGCAGCGGGCCTGCTATTTTCAGAAGCGCAAACTTCTTTCGCTCAATCTGAAGACGACGACCTTACCTTCGACGTAGACGATGTCTCAGAAGACACCCCTGCTCCCGACGACGCGTTACCGGAGCCGGAGGAGGATGTAACACCTGAGTCGGAGCTACCAGAACCCGAAGTCGACGATCCGGATGACGGTGTGAAAGCAACGGCACCGCTCAAGGGTGACCTTGCACTAACAGACGATCGTGCTTCCTGGAAAGACATCGTAGTTGTAGTACGAAAGCCGTTTTTGAAGCTTTCGCGTCTCGAGATTATGCCGCAGTGGGGTATCTCGATGAACGACAACTTGATTCGTCACCAGCAGTTGAATTTAGCCCTCAACTACTACATCACTGACATCCTCGGAATAGGGCTAGAAGGCCATCTCTACGCTGAAGAACAGCGGGAACCACTGCGAGTCATTGGTGCACAAACTCGGCTGCTCACCCAGGTAAACAAGTACAACTGGGGCGCTCAACTAAACTTTCACTACGTTCCTATTCACGGAAAATTTGCGGTTCTTGATGAGTACATCGTGCACTGGGAGACTGCTCTAACCGCAGGCATCGGAGTTACCCAAAGCGAGGTCATACCGCAAAACCCAAGCCTGCCTTCCTTCACCAATCTCCTGATAACGCCTAACGCTGGCGCTTCCATGAGGTTCTTCATCACAAAGTATCTGACTTTTTCTATGGGCGTTCGGGACTACGTTTTCATCGACAGGTTCGAGCCCTCAGGTCGAAGCCCCACCAACTTTGCAAGCGCGCAAGACGCGAAAGACAACGCAGATTCGTCATTTATCAACAACGTAATGTTCCAAGCGGGCATCGGATTCTGGTTTCCGCCCTCCTTCGAGTACACCACCTTCAGGTAACGCCATGAATAGAATACTACAACTGTTACCATCCCGGTCTTCGAACCCCATACTTCCAGTACGACTAGCGTGTGGACTCATTGCTGCTTTAATGATGTTGTCCTTTCCATCAGGGAGCTTTGCTGAGTCGGAAGACGATGAGGAAACTCGCTCTAGCCCACTTGATGGACAACCCGCGGTACGGAACCGCCTTCTATTGGTGAAGCGCCGACTTGAAGCGTCCCTCGCGTTTGAAGGGTCTGTAAACGCAGACTACAAGCACACGCTGGCTGCTGGCCTTAAACTCGAATATCACTTTACCGATATGTTTTCCTTTGGCGCCGTCGGCTTCTTTGGAAAGAGTATCAACACCGGACTCTCCGACCGAATCATCACCGAGCTGCCGGTAACACCGGAATCAGACCCGGCCCCTAGCAAGACCCAATACCAGGAACACATTAACGACATTTCAAACTACGGTGCCGTCTACGTGGGAATCACGCCATGGTACGGAAAGCTAGCGGCCTTTGGAGCGGCGTTCGTCAGTTTCGACTTCTATTTCCAGGCAGGTGTTGCTGGCGCCAACCTAACGAACTCCTGTTGTAGTTTTTCACCAATCGATGAAAACCCGCAGGGTGACATGAACAACCCCCCAGACAGGCTCCCAAGGAACGACCGCCCACTAAACGACGGCTTTCGACTGGGCCTATACCTTGGTGGAGGCGCACACGTTTTCCTAAATGACTGGATCGCCTTGGATTTGACGGTTCGCGATTACATCTTCAAAAACAACCCCAGCGGACTTGATACCAATCGAGATTTACTGGTTTCCGGCGACGATGCCAAGTTCCTCAACCACCTCTTTATGGGTGTCGGGGTTTCTTTCATGTTGCCGCCTTCGGCTAAACGAACGCCGTAGGAAACGGCGCCGACAAACGGCTTTTTGCGAGCTCGAATACATCTTCGGGCAACATGCCCTTTTCGCGTAGAAAAGATAGCCCAAGGGAGCCCTTTGTTTTAGACAAACGTGTCCCGTCGTCGCCAAGAACCAACGGACAGTGAGCAAACTTGGGCGGCTCCCACCCGAGCGCGTTGTAGAGCAAAAGCTGACGAGCTGTCGACGTCAACAGGTCGGCACCTCGTACAACCTCGGAGACCTTCATCAGCGCGTCGTCCACTACCACGGCGAATTCGTAGGATGGAATCCCATCCTTCCTCCAAACCAGAAAATCGCCAAAGTCGACCTGTCCTTCACGTTCGGTTTTCCCACAGATTTCATCAAGAAAAGAAACCCTTTCTTTCGGAACCACGAAACGCCAATTGAGTCTAGGGTTGAAATTCGCGGACACAGGGTTTCGTAGTGAATCGGGAAAGATCCATTCGCCTTCAGTGCTTCTTGCCTCGGCAGAAGACTCAATGTCCTTCCTGGAATGTTCCGTCGGGTACACAAGTCCCAAATTCGCCAAACGCGACATCTGCGTTTTATAGACAGAGCCGCGCTCGCTCTGGCGGTAAGGGCCAAAGGTACCTCCAGTAAGCGGTCCCTCGGTCCACTGCACGCCCAGCCAGTTAAGATCTCTTCGAATACTCTCTCGAAATTCTTCTTTGAAGCGCTGACGGTCCAGATCTTCTTCTCGATACACAAGAATTCCACCTAACTTGTCCGCGCGCTTTTGGGTCGCAAGAAAGGTCGCTGCATGACCCAAGTGCAACTGCCCAGAGATCGTCGGCGCTATTCGTCCGCGGTACCCGATAAGCCACCGTACTCGAAAAACTCTGAAAAACCAATCTGCCTATGGATCGTGTTCGGCAGCAAAGCCTGCACTTACATTATCTATATGCCCCCAACGTGTACCGTTCCAAAAAGGACCATAGTTGAGAAACATCCCGTCTAACATCCTCATGTAGCGAATGGTTCGCGGTCGCTGTGCAGTAGCGTCAATTTTCTCTGCAGCATCTTCGCGCAGATCAAACAGTGCGGAGCCTTTTGTCCCATGCACCCATTTCAAACGCTGGGAAACAATCGACCGAACCTCACTGCCAGCGACAGTAACAATCGGTTTTCCACCCCGCCCAAGCGCGGTGCGTTCAATCAGGTCTTCCCCGGCCGAGAAAGGGTCGGGCTGCGCTCCTGCCAAGGCTAAAATCGTTGCATACACGTCAACCAAGTCTGCCGGGGAAGCCTCACGCTTTTGCAGGACTCCATTGCCACCGAATCCAATCGGAATACGAACGGCCTCCCCATAGACGTCACTTCCATGCCCAACACGGCCGTGCTCCCAGAAAGCCTCTCCGTGGTCGCCGACCAGAAGCACAACCACACGTCCCTTCAAATTGAGTTTGGCTAGCTCCGAAAGCATTTCTCCGAAAGCCCTATCGGCATCGCGGACCTCGGCCAAGTAAAGAGCACGTAAAAATTCTTTTTCTGTAATGTTATTCCCGATTGAAGCGGTCAGTTTTTGAAGCTGAGCTGTTCTTGACGGGGGAAACAAACTTGCACCAACCCACTCCTTCGCAAGGCTTTGTTCCGACGGCATATACGGAACATGGGGCTCAGAAGTCGCGAAGTACGTAAAAGTCTTGCCCTTCCTATGCTGCGCCAAGAACTTCCGGCCGCTCCTCCAAAGAACCTCGGCACTGTGAGGTCTATCTTGTTTGAGAGGATTCTCGTAATGGTCTACGCCCCGCGTAAAACCGGCTGTATCGCTAACGTAACCATGCGCAGAAAAGAGACCTGTAGCGTAGCCACGTTCCCCAAGCCTTTCAGCAAGAGATTGGCTCCGAATGAAGTCACTCTTTAGCGAAAAGGCCCTCCCCCCCATCAAAGCCCTATGCGCCCCTTGGGGATTGGGGGCATTTGTAATGGATCGAGGAAACGAAAGGCCCCCTTCCAGGAACCGTGAAAAATTGGGAGTGCGTTGAGAAGAAAGGACGTCGGCACGCAAGGAAGACACCACCCAGACCAGGACGTGATCCGCCATCACGGGGGAAAATTCTTCGGAACGGTTTCGCACGACCGCAGCCTCTATCTCCACCGCCCCTTGAGTTTCTACAGTCAAAATCAGCGGACCATTTATGTCAGCCTGAAAATCCGAAAGAACAGGCTCAATCTCAACGCCCCCAGAAACCTCTCCACTCCAAAGAGTTCTCTTTGCCAGCGTATCGCTTTCCAGGGATAGTTGTACCTGGCCAGCCTTAGTGCCAAACATTTTTACCCTAAGGCGCGCATTTCGGTTTTGAGCTGGAAATGGAAACTCAATTCTAGCGTCCGCCTCAATTGCAAGAGCCCTGCCGTCCACTCTCCACGGCAGCTCCGAAAGGTCGCTTGAATCGGAGGGTTGAGGGCCGACCCCCACCCACGCAATTTCAGCGGACTTTTCTCCGGTACTTGTTACGTGACGGAAGTAAAAGCGAACCGTATTTTCACCGTCTACAAAGAACTTTCTCGGCACACCCAGACCGAAAGGCCCCTCGCCCACCATGGGAACATCACCCACACGCTTTCCGTTCACCAAGACAGAGAACAACTGTCTGTCAATCAAGGGGCGCCCGTAGAACCCGACCCAAACATCTCCTGTTCCCGAAGCCGGGGCCGGAATAACCAGTCCAGGCGCGCGACCCACGACCCGACCACCGCTGACCTCTTCAAGCCAGCCGTCGCCAGGCAGTCGACCAACAAACTTCGACAAGTGAATCGTCTTGGTCGGGATCCAGAGCATTTCCCCGCGGTAAATACTTGCTGCGCCACGGTTGTTGGTAAAGCCAAACAGCACGTCCGCACTGTCGGATTCGACCTTTCCTCTTTGCCCAGGCTCTTTTTCAACCTCGGCCCCACCGCAACCCAGAACAACCGCGAGTAGCCCAGCGGTAAGAACCGCAAAGCTCTCAGTGCCGAGAAGCAAGGCGCCTCACCTCTGGTTCAGCAGGGACTTCAAATCGCTCCCAACTGAAAAACCGACAGTGTTAGCGGCCGGGATCTCCAACCTCTCACCTGTTTGAGGATGCCTGCCTATCCGTGCCACGCGCTTCTTTTTTGCGAACGTGCCAAAACCAGGATAAGTGAACTTCGCCGGTGCTCCCTTACGCCCATTCCGAGCCTTGATAAAGTAATCCCCTAGCTCAACAAACACGCCGTCAACAATGTCCGAAACAGCTTTCTTTGTAAGCCCTGCACCGCGTTTCTTATAAATGCGGTCAATGAGCTCTTGCTTGGTCAAACTCATGAACAATTCACCTCAGAACGAACTAACAACACAAACACCTCGCGGAATCTAAGAAAAGTACGCGACAGCTGTCAAGGTGCGTTTATGAAAGCGAAGCTTGAACTATTTGGGTTCTACGCCCATTGATTTTAGCTTTTCCATCACCAACTGCAGATCCGCCCAAGCTTCTCGCTTGCGCTCAGGAGAGCGTAATAGATACGCGGGGTGAAACGTCGGCATCACAGCCTTGCCCAGGCACTCCTGAAAGCGCCCACGCAACGCGCTAATCGGAGCGTCGGTATTGAGTACCAGTTGGGCCGCAGGGCGACCTAAGGTCACAACAACCGAAGGCGATACAGATTGAATTTGGCTTGCCAGAAAGGACTTGCATGCTGCTACTTCTTCTGGTTTCGGATCCCGGTTATCTGGCGGCCTACATTTGAGAACGTTGGTAATATAAACCTCATTTCTCGACCAACCCATCGCCACAATCATTTTCTCTAACAGTTGACCGGCCCGTCCAACAAATGGCCGACCCGTCTTGTCTTCTTCAGCACCAGGCGCTTCACCGATAAACATAAGGGCTGCGTTAGGATTCCCTTCTCCAAACACAATTTCTTTCCGAGTTTTCGACAAAACGCAGCGCTTGCAATCCCCCAAGCGCGCGCGAATTGAATCAACGGATTCTTCGCTAACCTCCTTGGCGCGAATCGGTATTTTTTTAAGGGGACTTCCCTGCTCTTCAAGGGTAACCGCCCATGCTTTGGCCGACTTGACCAACAATGAGAACTCGGAATTAACGTCAATCAACCTGTACTCCTAGCGCATCCGCGCACCAATCGAAGATCTGCGTTGCAATAAGGGCTTTACTTGCTTTGCCTAGGGAGTGATTACCTTGCTTTGAAAAAAGTGTGACCTCGTTTTCGTCAACACCGAAACCGATGTCATTTCGGGACACATCATTGCCCACGATGAGGTCGACCTTTTTCTTGCTTAGTTTGTCTGCCGCATTCGAATTAAGGTTCTGCGTCTCTGCGGCGAACCCCACCAATAGCGGCTTGTTTCCCGTTCGTTTGCTTCCGAGGTCAGCGAGTATGTCTTTGGTCGCCTTAAAGGCGACCTCTACGCCACCACCTCCATTTTTTTTCCATTTCTGAGCTAACGGTTGTTCTGGGGTAAGATCCCCTACAGCCGCCGCCATCAAGATCGCATCAGCTTTGTCGAATAACTTCTGCACGGCAGCGTCCATCTCGCTCGCGGTACGAACGGAATAAAAACCAGCGATCCCATGAGGCGTCCCCAGAGAGGTCGGACCGGAAATAAGATGGACGTCTGCGCCACGCTGAACGGCAGCATCCGCCAAGGCATAGCCCATCTTGCCGCTACTCCTATTCGAAATAAATCTCACAGGATCGACATCTTCTTGTGTCGGACCAGCGGTTACGACAACCACCTTGCCCTTGAGGTCCTTTGAAACGAGCGCAGCAGCCGCGTGTTCGAGAATGACGCTTGGCTCGCTCATTCGGCCGGCGCCCTGCCATCCACAGGCCAGATACCCCTCCTCAGGCTCTACAGCGAGCACACCTCGAGCCTTTAGCTCGGACCAGTTTCTCTGGGTGGCGGGGTGATTCCACATGTTCACGTTCATGGCTGGCGCTACAAGCACTGGCGCTTTCGTAGCCAAAACCATTGCGGTCACAGGATCATCCGCTTGTCCGGCCCAGAGTCGCGACAGTAAGTTGGCAGTCGCGGGAGCCACCACCACGAGATCCACACTGTCAGCCAGCGCTATATGCCCGATTTCCGCTTCTTGGGCCATGGAAAACAAATCCGTAAAGACGGGTTTCCCACTTAGGGCCTGAAACGAGAGCGGTTGTACAAATTCCATTGCTCCGCGAGTCATGGCCACTTGAACCTCGGCGCCCGCCTTCACAAATCCTCGCAGGAGTTCCAGAGACTTGTAGGCTGCAATTCCACCGCTTACACAAAGCCCGATACGGCGTCCTTGGAGAAGCTTGGTTGGTGACTGGCCCACGTTGAGAGCGTATCCACTTGCTTCGTTCGGTTCAATAGTTCTTCGAAGCGCGTTCGACGACCAATGGTTTCGATTGGCTCTTTTTTACGCAAAACATGGTTCTGAACCGTATGCATTTCTTTCTTAGGTAAAAACGCCGACTTCCCTTTGCGTGCTAGTTTGCCTCAATGTCTTGGCTCAAAGACCCAGAGGTCCTTGCCAGAGTGCAAAACCTTGCGCTTCCCTTCAACCGAGACGGCGTCGATCCGTTCGGCGTTTCCAAGAAGAACATCGGGCAATGGCTGAGCCTCTTAAGCTGGTTCTACAGAAACTACTTTGACGTATCTGTAAAGGGTCTAAGCCACGTGCCAAACACAGGCCGAGCCATGCTCGTCGGCAATCATTCCGGCGGTGTTGCGTTAGACGCTGCCATGGTTTTGGCTGCTTGTTTCCTTGAGATGAACCCGCCGAGACTGGGCCACGCCATGGCAGAAAAATTCTTGGCGGAGGTCCCTTTCGTTGGCACCTGGCTGAGACGCACCGGTCAAGTTACAGGTCTGCCCGAACATGCGCTTCAACTCCTCCGGGCAGAACGACTCCTACTCGTATTCCCTGAGGGCGCCCGAGGAACCGCAAAACTCTACCCAGAGAGAAACTCGCTAGTGCAATTCGGCACTGGTTTTGTTCGCCTAGCGATTCAAGCGAAAGCCCCAATCGTCCCCTTCGGCTTTCTTGGTGGAGGCGACGCCGTTCCTACGGTGGCAAACCTCTATAAGATCGGCAAGTGGTTTGGCCTTCCCTACTTGCCAGTAACGCCATACGTGGTCCCGCTTCCACGTCCGGTCGCGTTGGATGTGTTTTTTGGCGAGCCACTGTTTTTCGAGGGCACGGGAGACGAAGAAGACGTCGTCATCCAAGGATACGTTGACCAGGTTAAAGAGCGCATTTCAAATTTAATTGAGGATGGTCAAAAAATTCGCAACGGGCGAGACCTCTCCAGCAAATGAAGATCCTAATCACAGGCGTTTCAGGGTATCTTGGCCGATTGGTCGCAAAAGAAATGGCGACAGACCATGAAGTCATTGGAATCGATAGACGCCCTTGGCCGGATGCTCCCCCTTCCGTTCGGATTCATCAGATAGATATTAGAAAGCGAGCCGCGGAAGATGTCTTCCGGAAAGAACGGCCTAACGTCGCCATCCATTTGGCGACGGTCACCCACCTAACCAGTCGCTCCGAGGAGAGGTATCGAATCAACCTGGAGGGAACGCGTGCCCTCTTTGACCACTGCAACCATTATGGAGTAAGCCGAGCCGTTTTCATCGGCCGCCACACTTACTACGGCGCCAGTCACGATTCGCCTCTTTACCACTCCGAAGATGACCCGCCAATGGCCGCAAACTCCTTCCCGGAACTAGCCGACTTGGTCGCAGCCGACCTGTACGCCGGTTCTGCGCTGTGGCGGTATCCCAAGCTGGAAACCGCCGTGCTCAGGTTCTGTTACTTGCTGGGTCCTGGCGGGGGCGGCACACTCGCCAACTTCATCCGCCCCAAGCGAGTGCCGACGATACTTGGCTTTGACCCGCTCTTTCAGTTTATCCATGAAAACGATGTCGCCAAAGCGATCGCAAGAACAGCCAGTATTGATCTCATTCGTGGTGTTTTCAATGTTGCCGGCCCGCCGCCTCTTCCGCTTTCCACCATTATCGAACACGCAGGTAAAAAGCGCCTACCGCTTCCAGAAAAACTATTCCGCATGGGTCTCAAACGAATGGGCCTACCTGTGCTTCCGACAGGCGCGCTAGCCCACCTCAAGTACCCCGTTACAATCGACGACCAGAGGTTTCGAGATTCAACCGGCTTTACGTACGCCCACAGCGAATACCAAACGATCGCCGACTACAGCCGTGCCCCTTAAGAACTACTCAACTGGACGAGCAACGATGACTCGAAACTCGGACAAGCCGCCACCGGCATCACTGACGTAAGGGCCAGACCGCAGCCGCATCCGTTTCGTCAAAACGCCACCGCTCATTTGCTTCGGCTCATCGTTCGCCGGCAAATGAACCCGCAAAGGCTCGATTCCTCGGGGGAACTCTAAACCAGCAATCGATGCGATAGGCTTCCTCGCGCTGCTTAAAGCTTGAACAGTGACGCTTGCAAACCCACGGTTGGCGCGCATTTCCTTCAATTCTTCCGCTTGAAACTCATCCTCGCGTCCGCGAGCGAACCCGGCATTGCCGAAGACTTGCACTTCAATCACGCACTCACGGTCTTGAAAAACAAAATCAAAATCACTGTGAGTAGGTGTCGAATCAAGCTCTGGCTTACTAGTCCAGCAAACCGTGCTTAGCCGTCCATCAATGAGAGCTCTCTCATTGCCACCTTTCGCGCATCGTTCAGCGTGAACTCGTTCAAAGTCTTCTTCGAGAAGTTCAACCGCTACTTGATTGTGCTGGCAAACAACCGCATTTGCCCCATCGCAAACATATTCGCCCCGATTGCAAGGACCGCACTTCTCGGTTGGTTCATGGTTTAAGACTTTCTCTCCGCCGCAGCCATTACCGATGCCGTCGAGAAAGTTGGATTCTTCCTCCGCAATTGGTCCGTCCCCTTTGGGGAGGCATTCCCCTGCGGATTCGGTAGCGGCGCTGACATCCCACCTAAAACCATCACAGGAAGCATCTGGGAAAGCACACGCGCGAAGCCTGGTATCCGCCGTGACCTGGCAAGATCCCCGCACACCATCGAGTACGCATTGATTGTCACTCTCGCACTGAAAAGGCTCAACTGACACGCAGCCAGAAACCAGTGCGCCGACCACCGCTCCAAGCATAACTATGTTTCTAGGCACGACCACAGCCTCCGGCAGAAGAATGGATCGCGCGGGTTTGCGGGTCAACAAGAGAAAACTGTCATCGCCCTACCCCAAAGAACTAGCGTAAAGCGTTGATTCTAAGCTCTGAAAAACCTCCACAGTCAGCCCTTTCATGGCTGTGGAACTGCAGTTCGATCACATCACCACGAATCCCGCCAGTGGCAATGCTCGTCGTTGGATCTGGGCTTCCAGCTAGGGCGTGCCTTTGGGAGAAAACAACCTTCTCACCGTCTTTGATGCGAACGACAACTTCACCGAAACCATAGCCTTCGCGAAATTCGGGCTCGTCATGGGAACCGTTCCCTTCCAAAGTAATGTGCGTAATACATTCCTGGCGATCACCCGCCCACTCAAACACGGTACCTCCGATGCCCGGGCCGTTCGAGAACCACGATGTCGCCAAACTGTCGTCGATGACAAGCTCCGGCCAAAACCCAAAAATTTCTGCAAAGTCGCCACCGAATTGAGAGTCCGCGTTCACCTGCCCTAGATGGGCGACTGCGGTATCGAGAGACAATTCTTCGGCACATACAACTGAGTTCGGCCCGTCACATTGGTAAACACCCGCGTCGCAGACACCGCACGGTTCTCCTGGAAATACCGAGAGCGTGGCTTCACCACCGCAAGCGTTCCCTGCGGTACTGCCCCCGGGCCTGTCGGCCGACAGATCGCCGACACAGAGCCCTGCTAAATCTTCACGAGCTGAATCATCCCAGCGCCCTTCTGGACAACTAGGATCGGGAAAAGCGCAAAACCCTTCTGCGCGGCATTCCCCTTGGACCTCGTTTGTTGTGCACTGGGAGTGCTGTTCACACCTAAACGCACTGCCCGCACTGCAACCGAGGTGGCAGGCGAGGACCGCGATGAAAGCAAGGCGTAGAGGGCACATGAAGAGGCTTCGGTGGGAGGTTTTTCAGCTAAAACGCTCCCTTAAAGCCTAGCACGAACCCTCCATCACGCACGGAAAGCGTGGCGTTGGCCCCCTTGTTTCGTACCTTTGGTTGCGAATCGTGCAACGCAAGTTTCACAACACCAACGGCAGCAGTTAAAGCGCCGGTGCTTACCAACACCACACCCGCGAGTCGGAAATTATCGGAACGTCGACGAAGCTGTCGAAATTCGTCTAATACCACCCCGTCTTCATTCGCTCTACGGGCCAAGCTGTTTGCATGGACAAGAGATCCTGTGCCAGCAGCCAAAGCCACGACTCCAGCCCCTGCCACTGTCCACCCAACCCAGTCCTCGTGCCACTTGGTTCGCGAGTCAGCTGAAAATTTCTTCGTTTTGGTTTCGAGTTGGACGAGCTCGGGAACTTCCACCGTTTTGGTTTCGCCGTCCTCAAGCTTTACCTTTGTTGACCACCCCGAATACCCCTTGGCTGCCGCCTCAATTTGGTAAAGCCCAGAGTCTTCCGGCAGTGCCGTCCCCCAGGTCCCTGGCCGAATCGGCGCATCGTTTTTCGTGACTTTCAAACCTGGAACACGGTTTTTCTCGGGGACAACCACGGCAAGCCGGGCCAGTTTTCCACGTAATGCCCGTGCAGCTCTTAGGGCGGCTTCTACCCGTAGCGGTTCTTTCTGTCGTCGCGCCTGTTGCGCCACCTCATGAAATTTGGCCCAGGCACTGGCCAACCTCTTGGTCTTTTCGTAACACCTCGCCAAATGCCAAAGCGTTCCCGTGCCGCGATCGATCCGAAGGCTCTCTTCTAACTTCACGCAAGCAGCTTCATGCTTGCCCTCGTCCATAAGACGGCGACCTTCCTGAAATAACGCTTCAGCGAGAGCCACATCTGCCGACGCCTCTGGTGCGGCTAAGAAAAGTGACACCAAAAGCAGCAATAGTGCTCTTGCTGAGGCGACGCGCATCTTTAGCAGTATAGGCTCCTAGTTGCGCATTTCGAACAACTTGTCGACATCATCAACGGAAGTCACTGTGCCGGGATCGACAATTGGAGGTACAACCTCAGCGCGAGGCTCTTGGTTTCGCCCTGTAGCAGGCGCGATGTCGGTCACAACCGTTGGAGCGGCCTGATCTGCCACCAGTACGACACCTGGTGCGGCCCCTTCCTCTAGCGGCTTCCGAAGTTTCGCTGGATCCAGTTTGGTTGGTTGTTCTATGGGATGTTGTTCTTCGGCCACCGTGACGGTTGGCTCAGGACTTTGAGGCTGCGCGATGGTCCGCGCTCTATGTGAAAAGCTAACAAATGCCGCGATCGCTGCCGCAGCTAAGCCGACCAATAGTGCAGCTTGCCAACGCAACCGTGCAGACTTCTCTTGGACAGCAGCAAGTGCTGCCCTAGTCGGCCCTCCAGTTCCCTGGATCGGCTGAGCAAGACTGCCTTCCGGGGAAGGTAACGGAGGGAGACTCCGCATTTGCGAACCCGACATGATGTGGCGCATTTCCTCGACGACTGACAAGGTCCGACTAATTGGCCCCGCTCCACCGCGGTCATCTTCATTGAAAGATGCATCTTCTCGAATGCTGACATTTGAAACATCGGAAACGCTGGTGAAAAGCAATGACGCCGTCGCCCTGGCAATAGCTTCACCGCGAGGCGTAGCTTCCATCAGAAGACGAGCAAGCTCCTGAGCGGACGAAGGTCTGTTTGCTGGCTCAAGCTGAATCGCAGAGTGAATAATCTCATCCCACGCACGAGGGATGTCTTTCCTTAACTCAGAAATTCGCACAGGCGTCGTGCTCGACTGCTGATAAACGAGATCGCCGACAGACTTCGCCTTGTAGGGCAGCCGGCCAGTCAAAAGCTCGTAGGCCATAACGCCCACGGAGTAGATATCAGACCGATGATCGACATCGCGAAGTGCGCGCGCTTGCTCGGGCGACATGTAATTAGGTGTTCCCGCCACGGTTTGGCTCTTTGTCTGAATTTCGCCAGCCAGTGCCGGATCTTCTAGTTTCGCGATTCCAAAATCGAGAATCTTGGTGAAATACGGATTGTCCGGTTGCGGTGTTACGAAAATATTCGACGGTTTTAAATCGCGGTGAATAATGCCTCGATCGTGCGCAGCCTGAAGACCAGAACACACCTGCGCCAAGATCGCCAAAGTAACATCCACGGGCATGGGGCCTAGCCCACGCGCATATCGACGCAAAGTGGTCCCTTCAAGATGCTCCATTAGAATGTAGTGACGTCCATCGGGAAGCTCACTGGCATCAATGATCGTGATGATGTTTCGGTGATTGATGGCCGACGCACCACGTGCCTCCGCCAAGAAGCGCGATGTCGCCGTCGGCGACGTTGAACGATCGGGAAGAAGCACCTTGATTGCCAGCTTCTTGCCAAGTTCGGCGTTCTCAACCAGATAGACGGCGCCCATTCCACCCGTACCAATCTTTCGGGTGATCACATACCCACCAAAAAGTGGAAGTCCTAGAAGTCTGTCTGCTTCTGCCACTTTGTTCACTTCCACCCTAGGCGTTCCCACGAGGTGCATTGCAAAGTAGTCCTGCCCTCACGGCAAGCTGCAAATACCGCCCAGAATTGAGCCAATACCGAAACGCACAAAACATAACCGAAGTACGTTGTCGCAAGTGTCATGCCGACCGGCATGAAGTTGGAATATCCGCGATTTAGCAGCACAGGAAGAAGAGGAAGGTCGTCGATTCTCGGTGGGGCGATTCTCGTTACAAGTGCACAACTACCACACTTTAGAGCCCACGCAATCTCTCCTGCCCTGAACGCAAGTTCGGCCTCCCAGATTTACGTCATTTGAGAGGCCGAGCTTACAGAATGTTCGCAGATTTATTTGATGCGTCCGCGCCAATCTCGCAAGAGTGCAGCCGCTTCTTCTCGGCCGCCCATACCAAACGCAATGGCAGCAGCAACCGCAGCTGACCCCAGGGTCAAGCCGAATGCCAAGACGATAATGTCATCTGCAATCCCCATTTGGCGAAGCGCCATAGCTCCGACAAAAGCAAGAATTGCGACCCGCGCAACAGCCGCAAGCAAAGAAGAGTGCTTCGCCGACGAGCTCTTAATTGACTTCACCGCAACTTCGGCCAAGAGAAGCCCCAGTGCGAAAATAACGAGTGCAAAAACGACACGTCCGACCAGTGAAACAACTTCTTGAGTCACGACGGCAAGATGACCAAAGCCGAGCAGATTCGCCGCTTCCATTGCTGCAAATAGCATGATTGCAACGAGCACGAGCATCCCAACCGCAGAGGAAGGTGATTGTTCGCCTTCCTTCGGGGGGTCCTTCGCCAGTCCCAGTCGGACCAGAACTTTGTCAAAGCCCGCTCCATGAAGAGCAGCGGTCACAATGCCCGCGATAAACCGACCTACGAAGTAAGAAATGGCAAGAACGAGTACGGCACCAAACACGCCAGGGACCGCATCAAGCAAACTCTGCAGCATGTTGCTTGCGGGACGAGTAATCGCCTCCAGCGCGAGCGCCTGGAGCGCAGCTACAACAACAGGAATAATGATGAGAATCTTAACGATCCCACCAATTACGCCAGAGAGCTTACTGTCCCCAAGTGCTGATGAAACCCCGTACTTCTCACTAACCGCATCTAGTCCCGCGGCCGCGAGAATATTGGTAACGATTTTCTGAACAATCTTGGCAGCGAAAAAGCCAAAAAGAAGAATCACGCCAGCGCTAAGAAGGTTGGGCAGGTACCCCAACATCTTGTTCATCATTTCCTGAACTGGTTCAAGAATTCCGTGGAGTCCGAGAACACCAAGCACGGCTGGCAAGAAAAGAAGGAAAACCAACCAGTAGGCAACTTCGGCAATCGCGTAGCTTGGACTTTGTTTTAGGTGCTCACCGCTATGTTCAACCAGTCTGCCATCCAAGTTTGTTCTCTTGAACACTTCGGTGACAACCCTTCGGAGAATTCGGGCGATGATCCAAGCGATGATGAGAAGCCCTGCTGCACTAAGAATCCGAGGCGCAAAAGCAAAAACTGCATCAAGGAAAGATTGAATAGGCGCAGCTACTACAGCTAGATTGAGCCGGGCAAGGAATGCCGTGAACACAAAGAGCATCAAGACGTAGAACACGATCGTAGAGATCACCTTGCCGCTATCAACGCTGGAGGCGCGCTGCTTACCGACAACCAAGCTGGCGACCTTGTCGTCGATCTTCGTTCGCTTCAATACGCGTCGAAGAGCCCCAGATATCAATTTCGCCGCAATCCAACCAACAATTAGAATCGCAAAGGGGACAAAAATATCGACTAAATTTACGTCAGCGATAACACCCTGGAACCAGGCAGTAATCTTTTCCATACCGCCATATAACACTTAGCTACGACAACACCTACACTCAAAAAGTTTACTTATAGCTCGTATTTTTTGATTTTGGCATACAGCGTCGACGGTGCGATCCCCAGCGCTTTTGCTGCCTGAGTCTTATTCCCGCCGAATTCATTCAGTGTTTGACGGATAGCCGCCTTCTCGACGGCTTCCAAATTCCGTCCGCCCAGCGGCAAACGTTCCAAAGTTGGTGCCCTATGACGTTTTTTGAAGAACACGAAATCTTTGGGACGCAACATGCCGCCTTCAGCGACTGCCAATGCACCGGCCATGACGTTTTTTAACTCTCGCACGTTACCGGGCCAATCGTAGGCCGCGAGTAGTTCATGCGTCTCTTCTGCCACACGAATGCCCTGTTCTTCAGCAAAGTGGTTGGCCAAATCGGCGAGATCTTCATGGCGTTCTCGAAGCGGGGGCAAACGAACCACCGCTGTACTCAATCTAAAATAAAGATCTTCACGAAACCTGTCGCCCGCGACTTCACGCTCTAAATCTCGGTTGGTTGCAGCAATGATCCGAACATCTACATCAACTTCTGCGTCTCCGCCAACCGGGCGAACCCGCCGTTGCTCAAGAACTCGCAACAGCTTGGGTTGCAGTTCCAAGTTCAACTCGCCAATCTCATCAAGAAAGAGTGTCCCACCATTCGCCTGTTCAAAAGCGCCAGACCGATCTTCGGTCGCTCCGGTAAAAGACCCCTTCATGTGACCGAAAAGTTGGCTCTCAATAAGAGTCGGAGCAACAGCACCGCAATCAAAAACCACAAAAGGGCCATCTCCACGTGCGCTGTTTTTGTGAACACCCCGAGCTAGAACATCTTTCCCTGTACCGGTTTCCCCAAGAACCGTGATCGTCAAATCAGTGGGCGCTATCCTGGATAGAAGACCGAAGACTTGACGCATTCCACTGGAACGCCCCAAGGCATCACCAAAACGAGTAGGAGCGTCGCCTCCGCCTTTACCTTTGTCCCCATCGGACTCGAAACGCATCTTGGTCCGTCCAACGGTGAC
>CAYPIX010000048.1:0-28919 GCA_964410875.1 uncultured Kofleriaceae bacterium | reverse complement strand
CTCCATTGCCGCCTGCGGGATTTCCACCCCCAGCAACCGTCGTTATCACACCCGTCAACGCATCCACGCGGCGAATGCGACCAACACCGCCAAATAAGCCACCGTCTACGACGTATAGATGCCCCAGCACATCAATCGCGACGCCACTGGGACCGGACAACTTTGCCGACGTCGCTAAGCCACCATCCCCATTGCCGACGGCGGGATTTCCACCCCCGGCAACCGTCGTTATCACACCCGTCAACGCATCCACGCGGCGAACGCGACCAACCCCACTGCTCTCTACGATGTAAAGGTGGCCTTGGTCATCAAAGGTTATGCCTCCGGGGGTCGACAACTTTGCCGACGTCGCTAAGCCACCATCTCCGTTGCCATCTTCGGGACTACCCCCTCCGGCGATCGTCGTTATCACACCCGTACTAGCATCCACGCGACGAATTCGATCACCACCACCATTCTCTGCGATGTACAGGTGACCTACACCATCAATGGCTACATCATTGGGAAGCGATAATCTGATCGCTGTGGCCAGTCGACCGTCATCGATAGACCCTGAACCACCACCAGCCACCGTCGTTATCACACCCGTAACCGCATCAACGCGACGAATGCGACCAGCAGAGTTACTCTCTGCGATGTAGAGGTGACCTTGAACATCAACGGCTACGCCACGGGGACTAGACAACCTTGCAGACGTCGCCAAACCGTCATCCCCAAGGCCATCTGCCGGCTCTCCACCACCAGCCACCGTCGTTATCACACCCGTAACCGCATCAACGCGACGAATGCGACCAGCAGAGTTACTCTCTGCGATGTAGAGGTGACCTTGACCATCAACGGCTACACCACGGGGTATAGTTAATTCTCCCAATGTGGCGAGTCCACCGTCGTCAATAGGCCCTGAACCACCGCCAGCCACCGTCGTTATCACCCCCGTAAACGCGTCCACGCGACGAACACGACCCGAATTGGCCTCTGGTATATACAGATGCCCCTGACCATCCGTGGTGACATCGTAACCACGTCCTAGAAAAGCGGCTGCCGCCGGGCCTCCATCGCCAACCACATTGGAATCACCAGCGCCCGCAACCCCGATCAAACGATTTGTTTCTACATCCAAGCGAAATACACTCGACCCCCCAAAATCTTCCTCACCAAACCGCTGAATCATATAGACCCGACCCAAGGGATCCACGGCAACGCCTTGAGGTCGTTCTAAAACTACCTCAGTCGCCGGCACATCGGTACCGGTCAAAACAGATGCGCGCCACCTCTGGATTTGACACTGTTTGCAACCGTCGCTTGGATTGTCGTTGCCATCGTCGCAGCTTTCGCCTTCGTCCACTGCAGCATCGCCACAAACCTCCTCCTTCGCGCAGTCTCCTCGACAACCATCACCGGATACTTGGTTCCCGTCATCACAAATCTCGCCCTGATCTTGGATCCCGTTTCCACATTCGCGCCGTACACAAACACCAGCCAAGCAGTGCCCCTCATCACCACATGCTTCCCCATCGCTAAGATTTTCACACTGGGTAAGTTGAATTGGCGAAACGCAACCGCCAGCGGGCGCGCACACAAGCGAGCTGGGACATACCGTACCGTTTTCGCAAACCTGTGACCGAGTTCCAGAGCAACCCATGCCCCCGAGCACAAAAACAAACGCGAGTCCCCACCCTAAGCGCATAAACTAATTATACCACCGACGGGAAATTTATTCCGTGTAGAGAAGTAGGCGAGAGGTAGTTGAAAGACCGCGTGTGAATACGCCTGAACGAGACCTACTTTGTCCTACCGCGAAACAAAAAGCGAACACCAGCCTCCTGTCAGCGATGATAAACTTGTGTTGATGAAAGCAATCGCTACTCGAGCTTGTTTTGTATGCATAGCACTGGGAAGTTGCGGCAATCCTGCTCAACCAACCATATCGGCGGAGCCACCGATCCTGCTAAAAGACAGCTCCCCTCTTACCAACGAGTCGCTTGGCGTCATCCCTAGCGAGCATCCTCGATAAATGCGGCTTCCTTGATCCGCAACCACCATTAACAACCACCGGGGAAACCAGCGCACAGAGTCCTGAATCTCGCTCGTTTCTTTTCCAAGAATTGAACTTGAAAACGATTTTCATTTTCATACAATAAGGAGCAACTCGCACCTAAGGGAGAACGGTCAACATGCCAAAAGTCAAAACAGATACCGCGTCGACTCGGCGTTCACTCGAAGCGCTCACAGCCGGCCAATACGAACTGGTTCGTGACCGTTGGCTTGCAAGGATCATCGAAACAAAAAAGCGTCGACGAATTAGCCTTGGCCAGGATTGTACGGTGACGTTTGAGAACCGCGCGCTCATCGAGTTTTATCTGCAGGAGCGTTTGCGCGCCGACAACGTTACTTCCTCACAACGCATGGAAGATATCATCGCTGAGCATCATGCATTGTTGCCCTACCCTGGTGAGTTACGGGCAACGTTATTGATCCACGGCGCCGACAACGCTCGGTGTGGGCTTTTAGCTAAACGTCTCTGCGACACCTTTTCACCGATCTCGCTTTCCATCGGAGGAAACAGAATAAGGGGTTCCGCAATCGCACCGTCCCCTGGGGCAGTCCACTATCTCTCGTTTACCCTCCCCGCAAACGGAAACAGAAAAATCGGAATGCGCGGCATGTCTCTCTCTTTGGCCTACGAAGAAGAGTTTGTAGAGGTAACGGTACCAACTCCTGCTGTTTGCGAAATCGTAAGAGACCTTCAAATGTGTCACGGTCGATGCCAACTCGTAACATCCCAAGTAAGAAAACATGCATAAACGGCGGAAGACAAAAAGGCTCCAGGTACGTCCAGAGACTTTTGCGCTCGGCGCAGGGATACTTGGCTTGCTGATAACTTCGCCAGCAGAAGCCGGAAGGCCCTCAGGTGAGATACCCCTCGGCCCGGAAGGCCATTTCCTTTCTGCAAAACAGGTCACCCAAGCTGTACACGACTATGTCGTTGCAACCTTCCGCGCTGCGTCAGGCCGAGTTAAAGAGGGCCATTCGCTTCGCAATGCCACCTATACTATTGAGCGTAAAGGGCGAGCGCTTCATGTTTCCAGCCTCGGCTTAGCCGACAGTCCCATTGCTCAGAAAACGACGTCGGTCTGGATCTCGCCCTGGCAAGGCGGATATGCATCTTTCATCCGTCAGACATGGACACTTGTCGACAGTAAATTGCCCGCTGTCTCAGTAACTAGCCGTGCCTCGTCTACGAATCGGCTAGCGCGGTGGATAGAAGTTGGGGGAGTTCGGGTACCCAAAAATTCGCTAGGGCAGTTCATTAAATCTCGCTTAGGACGAGGCGCTCTTGGACGCATCCACAAACACCCTCGCAAAGGCGAAATCGGGCGTTTCTACGCGCAGCGCAACCATTTCAGAAAAGGACGCCTCTAACGATGAAAGAAAAGACCGCTACACTCGACATTACCTCTCGGAGGGCCGTCAGCCTCTTCGCTGGAATGACAGTTGCTTTTTTGACGACCTCGACAGCGTTCCCCGGGAAAGTTCCGAGCAAATCAAGCGTCCGCGCGCCAGCTCCACCCAAAGCTAAAACTGCCCCAAAAGCAAAACGTAAGGGAACTCCTCTGGCTCACCTTTTAACCAAGAAAAGGCCAGACTCCCTCGACTTCCGCAAGAGCATGGACGCTGTTGCGCTTCTCAATGGCTCTAAGACCGTAACGATCAGACACAAAAAAAATTACTACATCTTGCGCGCCACGCAAAAAGGCAAGCTGCTCTTAAATGCTGGGATATCGACAGAAACCAACAAGCAAGTAAGTTCAGAAGAAATGTTTTCCGGCGATCGCCAGATATCCATCCGTTTCGGTGAGTCTCTTTACCTCTTGTCAGTTACCAAAGCTGATAAACTTGTCCTGACTCGCCACTCGGCCACCGGCGCAACTGGCTGAGTTCTCCAGACTGGCTACTTGGCAACCGCGGCCATCCAAGCGTCAAGGGAGGCTGGCAGCTCACCTGTCGTGCGAAAGATGTACTCTTTCCTGGTCGATTGCTTACTGGCATGGCCATCGTAGTGGCTGATCACAATTCTGTCGCTGTAGCGCGAAACACCAAAACTTTGCCCTTCCCTCCAGCCCCAACCGGAAAAACCAATCTCGAGACGATCGTAACTTGTAGAGCTTTTCATTCGATGGATGTTTGCTTGCTCGAACGGAGGGCTCTTGGGAGCTAGTGCTCGAATTTCTTCCAACGCTTTCTTTATTGGCAACTCACTCATCTTGATATGCCCGGGAAGGACTTTTTCGCCAACCGTTTCTGTAACTAGCGTATCTTGCACGGCAACCGTCCAGGATCCTTTCTCCATTCCGTCAGCTACAACGTCTAAGAGCGACTCCAACACCTTCAACGCGACGTCTGGCTCTTCGGCTACCGAGAAATAGTCGTAATCGCCGGCCACGTCGGTTTGCATCTCGGGCCAGCTAAATCCATCGCTAACCAAAACGAACTCACCAGGAGCCTCATCCAGCGTGCAGGCGGTCATGGTCAAAACAGCGATCAATCCAAAGGACAAAGTCTTCATGCTTCGTGATTAGAGCAAGCATAAGTCCACCCACACTTCGTCTGTTTTCGCTTAGTTAAAAAGAACCCTGTGAACGAATAGACCAAACCGGCTACTCCACTAGCCCACAAAGACATGGCCTACAGTGTCCTCTGAGATTAAGTTGATTTAGGCTCTCCACAACGTTCTAAGCGGTGAGAATTTCGCGGATGTCCCTCCTCCTCGGCGTGGCCTAGCGATTGCACTTTTGAACGGCATGAAACGCACTTTGGCCTTGGCAATTCTTTGCTCCGCTTTCGCATCTTCTTCGGTGGGTGCATCACCCGCTCGCCCGGCCAATGCTGTGGGAAAAAAGGCGGCAGCGGCCAAACAAGATCGCTCTAGCGTATTGGTTGTTATGTATCGTGGGCCCAGATTTAAGCCCTTGGCAAAGAGAAATTTGAGTGCAAAACGGCTTGCAGCCGCCTTGGCGAAAAGGAACAAGCACGGAGAGGTGTCCCTGATCGGCACTAGGGTAAAACCGAATCACTTCTCGCTGACCTTGGCGAAAAGGAACGCGAAGGACGGCGATCCTCTCATGCTGACATGGTTGGGTGGGTTCTCTCATGTTGGTGAGACGGGTGCGCTCCTTGAGCCTTTGTATGGAGGCTTGGAAACCAACCTCCAACGTTATTTTCCGGACTTCCACATGGGAGGAACGACAGTGAAAGGGGAACTGCATGTTTCGGGAGGCGTGTCTAAGTTGGTCGCGACCGGCAACGGCAACGGACTCGATCTCATCGTTGAGACGGCGACATCTTCACCTACGCGCCGCCACATCCTCTCGCTCGGCCGCTTGGACCGTGGCCAAGAAGTTCGAGGGACCTTCGACCTGGGGCGTTTCGGTTGGTTGAAGAAGCTAGCGAAACCCTTTCGCGGATATGTCACGGTGCCGAGCCCGTCCGGCCCCATTTACGTAGAGTCTTTACAGATAGATCCTAATTGGCTCTCGCTCGGACCATTGCCCGCAGATCAGCAATAACGGAGCCTGGTACCAATGGCTGTGACTCAGCCTTCGCCTTCAAAGTCATGCGCCCGCTGACAATGTCGGCGCACCCAAGCTAGACCCTACCCCACCAAGACGAGAGTGAGAGACATGGCCACAATCATGGCTACTTGGCTTCCACCCGCAATTGCGGCGGTGCGCCAGCGGCGGAGAAACGCTTGTCCCGGCAAAAGCGTGGATAAACAAAAACCGACCGACACAAACAAAGCAAGAACGAGTGCAGAGCTTGTTGTTTGGACCCCCATGCTTCCCTGCAAAACAGCAAGGGATACTGCAAGGCTGATCGTACAAACTAGCCCCGCCGCGTATGTGTATGGCGGAAGGGCTTTTGTATGTTCCTTCGCGTCCGCCACTCCGTATTCCTCCGCCCAAGGCTTTCCAAAAAGTCCTACGAACCAAAAAGTGGAAACCAACTGGCCAACAAGCACCGCAGCTCCGATTCCGAGCCAATTCAAAGAGGTGATTTCAAATATCATGGGAAAAGCTTTCGCGACTTCGCGCATCTAACAAGCATAGAAAGTCCGATCTGAGGTTTTCGGTCTTCTTTCGACAACTTGAAGATTTTCCCCTGCACCAAGGCGAGCCCCATTTCGCCAGAGGTCAGACCTCCCCGATACAATTGCCCTGAGAGCAAAAGGCCTATTGAGCATGTGTGGACGTTTCTCGTTCGGTACCCAAACCGTAGAACTAGGAGTACTTGCCGGGATACCCGTTAGTATCAAAGCAAGTTTTAACGTCGCCCCCACTCACGCGGTTCCCGCGATCGCCAAAGGCTCAAAGGGCACCAAGCTCGCCTATTTACACTGGGGACTCATACCTCGTTGGGCCAAGGATTCTACCATCGCGGCAAAGACCATAAATGCGCGCAGCGAAACCGTTGCAGAAAAGCCCAGCTTTCGTGAATCATTCACCCAACGCCGCTGTCTGATCATCGCCGATGGCTTTTATGAGTGGAAACGTGCGTCTGGAAAAAAGCAGCCTTGGCGCATCTGTCAAAAAGACAGGAAGCACTTCACCATGGCGGGACTCTGGGACAGCTGGAAGACACCCAGCGGGGAATCCATCCATTCCTGCACAGTCATAACCTGTCCACCGAACGACGTCGTATCCACTCTACATGACAGAATGCCGGTGGTGCTCGATGCATCAGGCGGAGAACTCTGGCTAGATAAAGAAACCCCAGAATCGTTACTTCACGATCTTATGAGCCCCTCCCCTGCTCACCTTTGGGAAAAGTACGAGGTCTCGAGTCGCATCAATAACGTTCGGAACAACGACAAAGAGCTGCTCGACCCGGTCCCGAGCGCAGAACAACTCTCGCTCTTGTAAGTAGCCCGTTACCTCACGAATACAGAGCCTGGCCCAACATTCCCAAGCTCTTTCTTAATGAAACCTGCGTAGCGGAATGCCCATTGCACCGTTTTGGGTGAATGAACAAGCGACTCGCCAAAGCCGCCGTTTTCGCTACCTTGCTACTACAGTTGGGGTGGCTAGAGTTGGCGGATGCGGGACGAAATTCCAGGGGGCAACGCTCGGTAATCAAGCCACGAGTTTCTAAAACCCGGTCTCTTATTGGACGCACGGGTTACAAACACCGGCTTCGCTGTCACTCACTCCCAGCCTTTTACTGGCGCCTAACGCCAACGCTTATGGACGTACAGCAACGAACCACTGCAGCATGGCTACGATCGCCTCTCGTGCAAAAGCTAAGTAGGAGAGCGCCGAACGCGATCGTCGAAGTTTACGACCGAACAGAGGTCAAAACCGACTACCACACCGCTATCGTCACCGAGAAAGGAACAGTGATCGAGAAGCGATCGCTGCACAAGCGAGACCCGATCGAAGAAATATCATGGCGAGAATTCGACCAAAGATACGCCGGTCTTCCCACTACTTTCTATCGACCTGTTCTAACCCTTGAAGATTTTGTTGCGGAAAACGCGCTGCAATCTACGACTGCTCACCTGGTCCTTAGGCGCATCAACGGATGGGAACGTCGTGTCTCCTCACATCTCCTATGGAGAGAGGGACAAAACACCGACTCTGTATTTTACAATGTCTACGAAGAGGTCGACTCCCTTATGGAAGGCGAACTTCGTGACGAGCCCCAAGAACTACAAGGGACTAAATTCGCAGATATGACGCCTGAACTGACTGTGCGCGCCCTAAATCTAACTCGGTGACTGACACTTAGAGACCTAACCAACCCGTACTGATAGCCAAGTCGTTGCGCAGAAACAAGAGACCCCAGTAGACCGGGGAACCGACCCCCGCGGGGTCCGCTGGCTCCAGCTACGAGCCAAGCCCCCACCCCTAAGTGGCTAAAACAAGCAGTGTGCTTCATGTACCTGACCTCAGTTCGCACATGGTGTGACACTTGCAAAATTACCCAACCATGGGACGGATGGGGTTATTTCTAATTTTCTTAACGGGTTGCTCAATCATCGGCGACTTCGGGGAAGAATCAACCAACGCAGGTGGGCTTGGGCTCCCAGGGAGCCGCGACAAGGCGCCGCGACCTGTCTTCCTTTCTTCCTACAAAGACTTCCCAGACGCTCTGTCCTGGGACAGTCGCATCCAGGCAAATATGAACTTGCTCGGGTTAAATCGACAACCAGCAGGCCGGGACAACCCTCCCGCTAGAGGCAAAGTCTTGTTTCGTCCTCTAGCTCTGCACCCCAACCGAGCTAGCGAAAATGGAGTTGGAAGGCTATCCATTCAGTCGCTTGGAGAAGAACACGGTGCTTACTTAAAAAACACGGACGGGACTCCGTTTGAGTTCGGGCCGGACATGATTAAAACTTTATTGAACAACCAGATGGCGCTCTCTATGGACCCGACAATCGATCCAGCCGAGAACCCAGCTCCCTGCCAGTTGCCCGGATCCACGTTCCAGAACGGTGAGTGCTACCGCGGGGTTTTATACTTAACGCTTTCGCCGGACGATTTACCTTCTGGAGGGTCAAGGCACCACGTTCACGCGGCACGTGTCTATGTACGAGTGCAGGCTTTCGACACTGAAGGCGTTCGTTCAGATGAGCCGCGAGTCATCGATGCCGTTCTCCATAGCAATATCGTCCCGCTTCACACAGCAAGTGGCGAGCGCGTTCTTGGCGCTGAGCTTTCCGCAACAGCTGATGGTCGTTTCATGTTTGCGCGGAGCGCCCAGTATAATTTCTTTGAAAATGCCGAGAACTTTTATCAATGGAACCAGAATTGGTCTAACCCAATTGATTACTTCCGTATTCACGAAGCAACGCGTGGCGTGAGTTTTCGTGGCCGAGCATTCGAAGACCACTACCCGATCGCAAAAGCACCTATCACCAACCTACTAGGTCAGCCCTGTGACCAGACCCGGTGCGAGTCGAACTACCCGTGGATTAGCCAGGGCGGCGAAGACCTCTTCTTACAACAGACCATGGATGCTCGAGACTTTGGCGCCATCCGCGGCAGCTATACATTCTTTGGAGCCACCACTCGTCACCAAATGGTGGTAGTCGACAATCCGTTTAATGAGAACCGCGTGGGCGGTGCCGGACGTACCAATGGCCCCGGCATGTATCCAGGCATGTGGACTCGCTTTGACGAATGGAAGCCCAACTCAGGAATCATGCCCCAGCACAAGGACGAGCGCGTCTACCTTACGACTGCCAGCATTGGCGGAAAGCTGGCGGAGGTTTCTCTCCGAGAACACCTCGACGACAACTACCTTTTCTACCTTCGCATGAATGAAGTCGTTCGGCGGCGGCATGTAGGCGAAACCAGAAACGACGAGCTTAACGAGGACAACACCGAGAATCGTCGAATCTTGAGCTGGCTAGCAGCTGACACGTCAGGTCACAGAAACAATGCGTTCCTGAACGGCGGTGCACGCTTCACCCCAGACGTCACCACTCGCCGCGAATTACTTGTAGGAGACACGCCTGGTTTCTCTGGGCGCGCTGTATATTTTCCGTACGGCGGCAGTCTAAACATCGCGCGCAACCCATCCAGCCATACAAACCCTGCCGGGGATGACGCGCTGCACGCTGAGCTGCCTTTTGCTACCTGGCAATTTGCTATTAAGCTCTTGTTCTCGCCGGTCGAGAATGTTGGTGTTTTCCGCAAAGGGCAAGACTATAGAATGTTCTTAACCCCGAGCGGTGAGATCACCTTCGCCGGTCAAAGCCTCGTAAATGAAACTAGGACACCGTTTTTCTGGAGAACGGGTGTAATGGTAGATGCAGACAAAAGGTGGGCGCACGTTTCCATGCGGGTCCGTCGTCGCGGTGCAGACAATCTTCGTCTCGACGTCTATCTCCACGGCGAAAACGGCGAGCAGCACGCAACGACCGAAATAGCCGGGCAACGAATCGCCGGCAGCCGTTCCGATCTCAATATTGGGCCGCCGTCAATAGCTCAACCAAACCCTGGCACCGGCATGATCTATGCTCTAGATGAGTTCGCGATCTCGAACGTCGCGCGGCCCGTGGAACAAATGACTCGCGTGGCCAGATACCGTGGCCGACACAGCACCTCAACCGTTGGCATCGAACAGGATTTTGCCTCTTTGGACGGAAGCCAAGCGGGTATCCAACTCACGGTTGACGATCTTCCTACGCTAATGAAGACGAGACTTCAAGCTGCCGGTGCGGGACACAACGCGGCCTTTCTGAAAATCCCATACAACATTGCGCACGATCTGTTATTTCACCAGCGTGGGACCGGCGCGGCTGATGAGTACGTGAACCTGGGCCGCAAGATCTTCAATGACACAGACCTAACCGGCATCGGAATTGGTTGCGTTTCCTGTCACGCGCCCGAACGCGGATTTGTTGATCTGACTTCCGAAGCCACTTCCGTAGGCGCCGAGGGACCTCTTACACGCAACACGCCAACTCTACTAAACCGCGCTTACTCCCAGGAGCAGTTCTTGGATAGCCGGAATGCAAACCTGGTACATCAGGCCTGGGCGCCGATCCTGAACCCGAAGGAAATGGCAGGAACCGAGGCCAACGTCCTATCCTACTTCCGCTCCCAAGCACCGTATAGAGCAGACTTTTCTCGCGTGGGAGTAGACCTAGCAACCGTTACTGATTCTGCACTCCGCTACCACGTAGCCATGGCGCTATCCACGTTTCAGATCACCCTCTTGAGCAGCCCGCTTTCTGACCAGCCCTTGCCGCCTTCTATCGAAGAACAAGTTGTTCGAGGCCGGGGGCTATTCTTTGGCAAAGCTCAATGCGCAAACTGTCACCTTGGGCCCAACCTAACCGACGAGATGCTGCACAACACGGGCACTGCAGGTTTGAATGCAGAAAGCTGTACTCAGACCCGAGACTGGGGACGCTTTGAGACCAGCCGCAGCATGGGCGATGCCGGAAAATTCAAAACTCCGTCTCTTCGCTTCGTGGCCGGAACGGGGCCATACTTTCACCATGGTTGCGTGAACACTCTCTTAGAGGTAGTGCAACACTACAACCGTGGTGGACGCCCCGACGCGGCGGGCAAGATTGCCACTGACGTGCGCCCGCTTGGTCTAAGTGATTCAGAGATGCTCGACCTGGTTCGCTTTCTCCAGCGGATATAAAACCGCGGGTTTCCGAGCCCGGTTAGCCAGTTTTCTTTTCTTCTAACTCGTTATTCCGATGGAGAATCGCTGGCGGCCCAATCCTGTGCTGTCGAAATGCGCGCATGACTCGTAGGTTCACGTCGGTTTCGAAAGCTTTTTCGTACTGCGTGTCCAAGACGTAGGCCTTGAGCCTTAGCCTTACCGCTACGTAGTTTTCTTGAATCACCTGTTTAACGTGAACTTCAACTACTTTAGGCAAATGAACATACCGGCTGGTCAACCCTGCTTCGGTAACGATGTCTTTCGCTTTCGAAACGTCTTGGGCGACACCGATAAAGAAGTCCATCACAACCTGCATATCGAGGGCGCCGTAGTTTCCGCAGGAAGTCATATCCGTCAAAAACTTATTATTCGGAATGGTTACGGTATTGTCGTCCAGGGTCTGCAAGCGGACTGAGCGGAGGCCGATATTGGAAATATCACCGTACTCTCCTCCGAACTTCACCCTATCGCCAACGTGAAACGGCCTGTCTACCATAATCATGATACCAGCGATAAACGAAGCTACGAGATCACGCATTGCGAAACCAACAGCTACCGCCAAAGTACCACCAATTAATGCAAAGACTCTCTCATCGAGTCTTAGGCTAAGTGCTGTCACGGAACTTATCGTTATTGCGTAGACAAAGAACTGCAGCAGCGTGCCAATCTTCTGCATGAAGAGTCGACGAGCTGGAAATTGCGCACCTAAGCGTTGGATTGTGTTTCGCAGAAAGCGAAGACCGAGCCACGCTACGAAGACAACAACGACTGATGTAATGACGCCGCTCCAACGAATGATGCGTCCCAGGTTTGGAACAACACTCTCTTCCGCACCCCCTTCATTCGCGGCAAAAACGAGGCTTGTTTGGCATAGAACGAAAATGCCAGCGAGCTTGTTTATGATTGGTCTATTCATCACGTTAACTTGCTAAGAGATGGTGCCGCGCCAGAACCCGTGTGAGAGCTCTAAACCAGGGCAGCGCGATTTGCACCCGGTCTTTATTCTGTTCGATATAGCCTCGCGACCTGGCGAACCGGAGAGCATCCGCAACCTCTGCCGATCTAAGGTCCGTGCACCGGACAATGTCTTTCTCTCTGGCCAGCTCCAATTGGACGATCGCGCGAATAACGAAATAGAGTGTCATGGGCAACAGATCGAGCGAATCGGCTGGTGGGCTCTGAAATAGGCGCACCAAGACTCTTGGATCTCCCTCGCGTACGCAGAGTGACTCGCGCCAAAAATGGAGTGCAACAGAGGGGTTTCCGTCGGAGTAATCCCAAAGAATGCGAAAGTAGTCTCTCCGGTTTCTTTCCTCATCGGAAAGTTCGGAGGCTTCGACTTGCCGTGGAACTGTTAGCTCCTCAAACGACGGATCAACTCCAACCGCAGCACACCGATTCGCGACTAATTCGCGAAGTTCCTCTTCGCTCCAGGGTTTCAAATCAATTACCTCATCGAAAACGGCTCTATCTCCCCGTGCGCGCTGTAGGTAATGCCACGATGGTCGCCCCACAGCGATCACCCAGTCGGTGATTCCTCCGACCTGCCGCGCGAAGCCGATGAGTCGATCCATGTCCGTAAGGCCGCCGATGAGGGGCCTAACTAGTCTATGAGCATCGTCGATACAAATGAGCTTAGGAGGAGTCTCCGCTATCTGCGCCAGTACTTCTTTTTCCTTTGCTTGTTTGCTTAAGCCAAGTGCCTCAGCCAATTGACCAAGCAGAAAGTCGAAGCCGCCGGGCTGAGCTGTAACCCGACAGACTTCCCCTGGCTCCAACCCTTCTATGGCGCGGGAGATAACGGTGCTTTTGCCTTGCCCCCACTCACCAACAACCGCAACCACCACATTATTATCCGCGCGGACGAGCTCTCGGAGCCTTTCGACTTCCTTCCCCATGTGCGAGTCAACAATCTGCTCGGCGGATTCTTCCGGCCCGAACTTCTCGTAAAGCTCTCCCTCAAGCCGCGTAAACCGCTCATCCTCGGCGGCCTCAATGGCTTGCTTCTCGACTTCTTTACGAAAGAGATACGCCAAGAGTTTACGAGTGACTGCCAGCGTCGATGCTTGACGCCACACATACTTATAGAAACCTTCGAGCAAGAAGTAACCACCCCCCACACCCGCAGCGGCCAGCCCCTTAAACCCTCGGGGGTTCGAAGCGACCCAGCGAACCAGAGAATTCGGCTCCGTGTCGCTCTTTGCTCGAGCAACGATTTCCTTTCGCCACCAAACCACCAATAAGAGAAGAACCGGCAGGACCAAGACCTTACAGAGAGTCCACACCCAATTATGCAGCGTGCCGTGCCCCACAGCCTCTTCGGTCAAGGCAAGAATCATCCAGAGAAACACAACGGTGACTCCCACAAGACGGAAAGACCGAAATCGTAGAGCATCGGTATCGGCAGCCTTGCGGGTCCGGGTGGCCATCGCGTTAACCAGTCGCATGACGAAGCCACCCAAAAGGGTCCATTGAATAATGATGCGGACGTATTGGATCTCCTTGGCTGCGGCAAGCTCTTCGATCGTCCCGACAAGAACGGAGAAGAAAACCAGCCATTCCAATGGCTTTCGAACTTGTTTTAGGTACCAAAGCCCAACCGACATGGTGTTGGAAACGAACGTCGGCGGTTCAGTCTCAAGCCACGGCGCGCGAAACGAGTCAATGACCGAGTCGGCCCGTTTTCGCCACCAACGGAACGCAAGAATGAGAAGGATAAACCGAAGAAGACTCCCGAGAACTGGGAATGGAGAGCGCATCAGCTCGTCCTTCTTCGCCTTGAGAAACCTCGGCAACCCTAGAAGGTGATATCGGACCTCAAGTCGGATCTGTTCGATTTCCCGAAACGCTTGATCCATTCCAGTCGCTGCGAACCCCTGTAACCGCGAGCGCTTCGACGGGCTTAACATCTCCATAAAGCGCAGCCGCGACCGGTTCATGCCAACCATCGCATCTCGAAGGACATCGACCTCGGCCCGCTCGAGTTCTTCGTGACGACCCTTGATTGCTTTTATCTCGCCGGAAACTTCTGCCCGAAGCTTTCGAACTTCCTCAAACCCTTCCCGCTTTGGTAGAGGTCGCTGTTCTTGGCCCGTGGTGAAATCCGGCAGGGAGCTCTTTCTTCCAATAGCAAGTGCGCCATCCAACCTCCGTCGCACCTCAGAGACCTCACCGACGAGTTCATCGTAGAGTTTATCGGCTTGGGGGGATTTGTCGCCATCCAGTACCGAGAGCGCTTCCAACTCTTGCGCTCGCTGGCTCCATTCGAGCTCTGAATTCCCAATCGCATCTATGCCGGCGCGGGTTTTCTCCATTTTGGAGCCAACCTCCGCAATAGACTCTTTTACCCCGAGCAAGCGGGCGCGCTCACTTTCGACAATACGAAGATCCGCGGTTTCCGCAGCCTGAGCTGCTTTAAGGGCTCGTTCTTTTTCTGCTGTAACCGCTGCAAGATCGCCAGGCCCTGTTGGCGTCACTTCCGCCGCTGGCGCTTCAGGGTCTGCGGACTTTTTGCCCTCCGAATCCTCCGCTTTTCGTTCAATAAATTGCCGCTGAAGTCGATAAAGCTCCAGTTGTGCTGACCGAGTGTTTGCAGCCACAGCAGCCCCGTCTAGCTTCTCCATTTCCGCTTCGGTGGTGTCGGGCCTCAGAAAGACCTCTCGCTCTCCGTCATCAGTTACTGGCGCCCAAGAAAGCAGGTCGACGGTGGCCAGGGAATCGAAGTCCTCGCCTGGATCTTCCGCAATCGCTGACTTCCATGCGGCGATCCGAGCCTGCGCCTCTTCCAACGATTTTCGCCGATTCGCCAACGTCTCAGTCTGAGCAGCGGAATCGGACCGTTTTCGTTGGTGGGCTTCCAATATGCGCAAACGCCGATTGGCGGGCAATGAAAAGAACTCGGCACGGGCTCGCCACAAGTCATCGCTTTCAGCCTGCTCTGGTGGTGGCTCGGTTTTAGGAGTCACGCTAGGAGAACGGTTTGCTACGTTTTCAAGGAATGCGATCAGCTGTGCTTCAGACTCTGAATCACGAAGATCGACTTTAAATAACGATTCAACGCGCACCGATGGGGCTAGGCGCCCCCGAATCAGGTCCCTTATCTGCCTAGCTTGCTCGCGGGGCGTAAGAGCAGAAGCCTCTTCCACCGCCTCTGGTTCGGCGGATCCCTCTTCATCCGGATCCGCAGCTGTCGCAAGCTGTGCGAAGAGCGCAATTGCTACCCAAGCACAGACAACCTGTCGCCCTCTGGCAAACACCCCCACGTCGATTAAAGATATTCCGTGTACGCGTCAGTTGCAAATCACCTACAGGGTACTCAGGCATGAACTGCGCGCTTATATAACAACTGCCGGAAGCACTAGAAGTCTACGCCGGCGCGTTTGAGCAAGGCGTCAAAGCGGCTCATTTGCTCCTCCGCCGAGAAATCTGGCATCACTAGATCTTCGTGGGCGAGACCTTCTAGGTCAAAACGGGCGTACTTACCCAACCCATCAAGTGGCAGATGGGCCTCAGGAGCCCGAACGACGCGGTCTTCTAGCATTCCGACAGTCGTGAATCGGACCTGGTCAACCAAACTCTTCCATTCCGCCAGATTCCGAGAGAGAGCCTCCTGTCGAAACAAAGGGGTCAACGCCCGAACGGTGTCATAAGGTGCAAGCTCTCTAGAGATCAGGGTGGATTTGGACCGGCTGTTTTTTCTCTTGCGAAGGCGCAACGTAACCGCGGCGGCCCGTGCCCCCTGAAAGGGGGTCGCGAGTGTGATGACTGCGGGTATCGAGTCGCGGAGTTTTGTGTCGACAAGAAGCGTATGCCCAACCTGCAATCCTCCACCGCTCCAGGCAATGACAGCAGTATCTTTGCCCTGTTCTTTTAAAAATAACCGCAGAGCCTTTTCGTTTTTTTTGGGCGGCAATTTTCTATTTATCGGTGCCACCGCAGCTCGAGCACCGAAGCGCTTGAGGTGGTGTTGGAAAGGCCGGTCAATCTTCTGGAGATTCTGATGTCGGTGCAGCCCCGGAATGAATACCAATCGTTTTACGCGTCCGGCCTCGGCGTAGCTCCCCGAGAGAATCGAGCAAACGAAGCTGAGAAGAAACAATAGCTGCCTGGCCACCGACTTTCCTCCTGTGCAAGCGGCGCGCCTGTCTTGCCTAGCTTTTATTTCGCGAGTTTCGAGGCGGCAGCGTTCCAGGCGTCGGCGTTGATGTCACAGCACCGGTGCTCATGGAAAGTCGAGCTTCCTGACTTCTCACTCTAACCCAGGAACGTGGGTGCGATGACCCCTCATTTCTATGGGCGTTCGGGCCGAGTGCGCATACAGACTAGTGGCTTCTTGCCTTTTGGGCTCACACGGCAGGTGCCTTTCACTTCACGCCTGTAACGCACGAATCTGCAGACGTGCATCCAACGCTTGCTGCGACGGAGTGTTCCTTCCAAGGCGTTTGAATTCGTTGCCGGTATTCGCAAGAACGAACGGCGCCGCACCGACAATTACAACAAGCAAAGCAAGCAGTCTAATCACCGAGCAAATCGTACCAGCATACAAGAGCATCGGCCCCGTAAACTGTATTTTTCTTTAAGGAATCCGGTCGGGCCAACCCAGAAGCTACCACGGAATCTTCGTCCGGTCCCAAGCGAAGAAGTGGCCGGTCTCCTCGGCTGTGACAGAATCAATTATTGACAGGAGTTGCTGCGCAGCACGTTCTACCGTGAACAAACCACCAGGAGGAACACTGCGTTGAAAGGGCTTGGAGAGCTGAGAGTCCACCGTTCCAGGATGGAGAGCTATACAAATCACTTTCGGGGCGCGCCTGGCAAGCTCAATGGAAAGCGTTTTGGTGAACATATTCTGGGCCGCTTTCGATGCACGATACCCATACCAACCGCCGCGTCGGTTGTCTTCAATGCTCCCGATACGAGCTGACAGGCTTGCGAAAACAACCCGTTCTCCGTGAGAGATATAGGGCAGTGCGTACTTGGCCACAAGAAGAGGGCCAGTCGCGTTCACGGAAAAATACTTCGAAATCGAATCGCCAGAAACCTGTTCGAGCCGGCGCTCGGGAAAGACCGTCTCTCCGTGAAGTAGGCCAGCAAAGTTGTAAACTCCATGCACTTCCGCGACATGCTGCCCCACCCACGAAAATGCGGTCTCGACAGAGTCTTCGCTGGTAATGTCCATCGGCCCAACAAACAGACGCCCCGGATTATCTTTGGCCAAGCGCGCAAGCGGTTCACTTTCATGCGGCTTTCTTGAAGTCGCAAACACACAATTCGAAGTACGGCTCGCCAGGAGTTGCGCAACCGCAGCCAGACCGATGCCTCGACTGGCACCCTGCACGATGATATTTTGGGTCTCCGCGACCATGTTGTAACCATAACCCCCTTCTCTCTATGATTGTTTTTAAAAACAAGCTTGCAAAGCTGGCATCAAAAACCACGGCGAAGCGAAAATGGGTGTACGCGCCCTACGATCAGCTCAGTGATTCTATTGGTCCACTTGCAGAAACGCCGCCGAACGAACTAGGGATTATCCTTATCGAGTCAAGCTGGAAGGCAGCAAGACGTCCGTATCACAAACAGAAGCTCGCTCTCATCCTTGCCAACATGCGACATTTCGCCCTCGAGCAAGCGGCTCGCGGTGTAGCGGTAGACTATATTTCCACCGACAAACCATACGATGAGGCACTCCGCGAGGCCGCCGACCGGCGTGGGAGCGTACTCGTCCAAGAGCCAGCCGAACGCGAGCTTCGACATCTGCTGGCGCCACTTGTCTTAGAGGGTCTCCTTGCTCAGGTCCCCCACGGCGGATGGATGACCACACGGGACGATTTCTCGGCCTCAATCTCCTCTAGGAAGACCTGGCGTATGGATGCGTTCTACCGTGTCGTACGCAATCGAACCGGCATCCTGATGAAAGGAGGAAAACCGGAAGGCGGAAAATACAGTTTCGATCCTGAGAACCGCCTGTCCTGGAAAGGCGAACCCGTCGCCCCAGAACCACAACGCTTTACGCCAGATGCCGTAACTGAAGAGGTCATAGCTTTTGTTGAAAACAAATTTGCCGCACACCCCGGCCGTATTGACCCAAACAATCTCCCAGCCAGTCGAGGCGACGCCGAGAGCGCATGGGGATGGGCGAAGGCGAACTGTCTTGCGCACTTCGGGCCCTTCGAAGACGCCATGTCACTCCAGTCTCAAAGCCTCTTTCACACGAAAATCTCGCATCTTCTCAACATATGCCGCCTACTTCCCAAACAGGTTGTCGAGGACGTAGAAAACATGAAAATCCCGCTTCCGTGCCGCGAGGGTTTTATTCGACAAGTCATGGGCTGGAGAGAGTTTGTTCGTCACGTTCACGTGGAAACCGACGGATTTCGAAACATACGCGGCAAGACGATTACATCCTCTTCATCGCCTGGAGATGGCGGTTTTGGGGACTGGGAAGAAAAAGAGTGGTCTCCGTCCGAGTCCGAAAAACTCGACGGCGGAGCAAGACCGGACCATCTCGAGCAAGGCGTCCCCGTGCCAGCCGCTTACTGGGGCCAAGAATCCGGCCTTCTATGTTTAGACCAAGTGGTGAGGGAAGTCTGGGACTCAGCGTACGGTCATCACATCACTCGACTCATGGTCCTCAGCAACTTGGCCGCGCTTCTGGATCTAGACCCCCGTGCTCTGACCGATTGGTTCTGGGTGGCTTACACCGACGCCTACGACTGGGTGGTCGAGCCCAACGTGCTCGGCATGGGAACCTTCGCAACGGGCGAACTGATGACCACCAAGCCGTACGTTTCGGGAACCCCCTACATCAACAAAATGAGCGACTACTGCCCTACCTGCTCGTTTCATCCGAAGAAGAACTGCCCAGTTTCCAATCTCTACTGGGCGTACCTTGAGCGACACAAAGAAAAGTTTGGGGGTATATTTCGACTCAACATGCCCTTGCGCACCCTCTCCAAAAGAAGCCCGGAGAAAAAGCGCCAGGACAAACAAATCTTTGAATGGATTTCCGATTCCCTGGCGAACGGAAAAGCCTTGTCACCAGACGACATCCCCAGCGCGGATTGAATGTGCTAAAGCAAAGGAAAAAGACAGAAGACCGTTAGACTCCAAACAGCGTGGGTAACCAATGGAATTGACGTTCGGCCCGAAATTCTCTTTTGAACAAGGAAGACGGCACCCAGAATGAGCGCTGCAGCCAAGAGGATCCAAGAACCGCTGCAAAGCTGAGGAATAGCGTAGAGACCAACCCCCACCACAAAGAACACCCAACCAGGGAGCTCTGCTGGTAGCGCCTCGGCAACCAAATCACGCCAAACGACCTCCTCGGCAAACACAACAAGAGCTATAAGGGGGGCGGTAGCGTACCGGCTAAAACTTGTTTCTATTGCCGCATATAAATTGCTTACATCCGTGACGAGGAATGGCAGCCAACTCGACGCTGCGTTGAACACCAAATGGGTAGCGACGGCCAGAAACACACCGAAGCCGAAGGCAAACAGCAAAGATCGTTTAGGCGAGCCTAACAGATCCTGTACAACTCGCCGACTTCGGGACCAGTTCATGACGATAACGAGCAGTGCTGCTACGGTGGTCGAAAGCCAAGGGTCGATGAATCCACGAAAACGCAGAGCTAAACCAAAGGCCATAGTCGCAAGAACCAGCCGAAACTCAAAGCGCGATGTCAAAGCGCGTGCTCCCCAGTCACTAAACAGCCAGCGCCAACTTGCTTCAATCGAGTTATCGCAGAAGGTGTCACTTCTTCTTCGTCTCCCTCGTCTTCTATTGCCAAGCGTATCGCGTCCTCAACAGGCATCGGCTCCCCGCCGCAGCGATCCCAGATACTTTCGCCCTTTGGAATGAGGTTGAACTTAACCCCTTCTACCAATTCCTTCGCTAAACTCAAATCAACACGCGTTACCATCGCTATCCAGTACGCCGACAACTTTGGCGATAGCAGTGGCACGTTCCACATAATCGGCCTTCGTTCGAGCGCCTTGGCGGTCATATCTAAGAACTCTCGATGACTCACCAATTCGCGACCTGGGAGTTCTAGAGCAAGAGAGCCCTTCTCGTTTAGCGCAAGCGCGGCCAGTAGCGCAGCGGCCACGTCGTATATGGAAACTGGGCTTGAGGTGTTCTTAAGCCAGCGAGGCAGAACCATGGCCGGCAACCTAGCCGCAAGATCGCGAACCATCACCCAACCTGCGCTGCCGGAGCCTATAATCATGGCCGCCTTCAATTCGATGGTTGAAGGGCCCGCCTTCCGAAGAACCTCTCCGGTCTCTCTTCGGCTTCGTAAATGGCGAGATTCTTGATCGAGAATTCCGGCCGATACACCTCCAAGATAAACGACTCGCTCTACACCCGCTTGCCTTGCTGCCTCTGCAAACGCGGCCGCGCTTCGTTGCTCACGCTTAGGGTAATCCCCCGCATTGCCGACCATCCCGTGAACGAGAAACAGCGCATGGCTACAACCTTCAATGGCGCTAGCAATGGAAGTCTCGTTTTCTAAATCCGCCTGAACCCATTCTCTCTCCGGAAACTTCAACTTCGCCTGCTCTGGGTTTCTGGTCGAGCAACGAACTTCGTATCCCGCAGCTTCCAATGCGTAGAACACGTGCCGGCCAACGAACCCAGTCGCCCCGGTCAAAAGAACTTTTTTCTTGTCGCGTGTCTCTGCCACTCAACCTCCCTCTCACAGTAGGCCACCCCCTACTAACCATCAAGTTCCAGCAAAGCCGACGACCTGCATTGCTATACCTCTCCGTCCCGAAGATGCGACAATTTGTAACGAGCGGAGACTTCTCGTTCACGGTTGCCGCCACCCACGTTTGTGCGCTCAACTAGGGAGCATGGCTGCGGACGACGACCGACCTGCAAAAGAGCTCGCGAAAGGGTTTCGGAAACGTTCACTAGTGACAGCTAAGACCATGACACGCTTAGGCTGGCAAGCGGCCAAACACAGCCTAAAGGGCTCCAAGTCAAAAGAGCGCTCTGAAGAAGACGCAGTTGCGTTTGCCACGACAATGTTGGCCGAGCTCGATCAGCTAAAAGGTTTCGCCATGAAACTCGGCCAGATGGTTAGCTACCTGGATTCTACCCTTCCGCCGGCAGCCCAAAAGATACTCGCTCAACTACAATCCCAAAGTCGCCCTATGGAATGGGACGCAATCAAGGCGCTTGTCGAAGCCGAGCTGGGGAAGTCTCCCGAAGAGATCTTTGATGACTTCGCCGAAACTCCAATTGCCGCTGCCTCCATCGGCCAAGTGCACCGAGCCTCAAAGAATGGAAAGAACCTCGCAGTAAAAGTTCAGTACCCGGAGATCCGCGAGCTTCTTGCCGCCGACATGAAGTCGATAACCAAACTATCCAAGCTGGCGCTGAGCATGTTCCCCCTCGATGGCGAAGCGCTTGCTTCCGAACTGGCTATCCGAATGCAAGAGGAATGCGACTACCAGCTTGAAGCCAAAAACCAAAAGCTGTTCGCGTCAATAGTCAACGACTGGCCCGATTCGTCTGTACCCGACGTACTCCCCGACCTCTCTAGCGAGCGAGTTTTGACGACGGAGTTCGTCGACCGTAACCCCTTCTACAAATTCCTGGAATCGGCCACACAGGACGCAAAGAACCGCGCTGGCGCAGCTATTTTCCGGTTCTCTTTCCAATCTATCTTTGAATTCGGGATCTACAATGCTGACCCGCACCCAGGGAATTACCTGTTTTCAGACCAGGGAGAAGTCACATTCTTGGATTTCGGTTGTGTAAAACGGTTTTCAGGAGACCTGGTGGACACCTGGAAACGGATTGCGAACAACGTGCTCTCTGATGACTTCGCCGCATTCAAAACCTCTATTGTCGAAGCTGGCATGGTCGCCAATCAAAAAAAGATGAATTTCGAGACTCAATGGGCCGCGATGCAAGCGATGTATAAACCAATGCTTTCAAAAGAAAACTCCGTCATCACCCAAGACCTCATCCAGGACATTAACAGCAAGGTCCTATTCCAAAACAAGAACAAGCGATACATGACGATGCCGGCTGATTGGCTCTTCGTAAATCGATTGCAGTGGGGACTCTACTCTGTCTTGGCCCATCTAGAATCACGAGTCGACTACGCGGGTATCTTCAGAGAAGCTCTTGACTCCACGCCTCAACCACTACAAAGCTAAATGCTACTGGCACTGCTTCTCCATTTCACCGTTACCATCGCAATGACTGGCGTCATCTGGTCAGTGCAAATTGTCCAGTACCCTCTCTTCGGCTTCGTCGGAAGCGAGCGTTTTCAGCAGTATCACCAGCAGCACATGAAGCGAATCACCTATGTGGTCGCCCCGTTGATGCTGTCCGAATTGGTTACCGGCTGTTATCTAGTCTATGTGCGCCATGAATGGGAGCTCGTTCTCAATTTTGCGTTGCTACTCCTAATCTGGCTTTCGACTGCGGCCCTACAGGTCCCAGCGCACAACGCTCTTGCGGAGACATACACCGACAAAACAGCCCGAAAACTGGTCACAGGAAACTGGGTACGAACCCTGGTCTGGACAGCTCGTGCGGCGTTATTAGTCTCGTTGATGATTTAAGCGTAAACCAAATCGTAGCCCTCAGTCGGCAATCGATCGAAGGTAGCTTCCATATTCGTTGTCATAACGAGACGCCAACTTGAGCAATTGTTCAGCTGAGACAAACCCAGCGCGATACGCCGCTTCTTCGGGAGATCCAATCTTTAGGCCCTGCCTTTTTTCCACGGCGGCAACAAAAGCTGTAGCATCCAAGAAGGACTCTTTCGTGCCTGCATCTAACCAAGCAAAACCACGAGACAGCTTTTCCACATTCAGCTGCTTGCGCTCGAGGTAGGCCCGGTTGACATCCGTTATCTCAAGCTCGCCTCGCCCCGAGGGTTTAAGAGACTCGGCCACGTGGGATGCAGTTCCGTCATAGAAGTAGAGCCCGGTGACAACGTACTTTGACTTCGGCCTTTCCGGTTTCTCTTCAATTGACAACGGTAGCCCTTCCTTATCAAAGCCGACCACGCCATACCTCTCTGGGTTTGAAACCCGATAGGCAAAGACAGTGGCTCCCTCCGTTTTCTTGTCGGCAGCCATAAGAGATTTCTTGAAGCCATGACCGTAAAAGAGGTTATCGCCTAGAATCAGAGCGCTGGGTTTGCCGTCCAGGAATTCTTTGCCGAGGAGCAACGACTGCGCAATGCCTCCAGGTTTTGGCTGTGCACAATAACTGAGGTCAAGGCCCCACCGCGAACCATCTCCAAGTAGATGCCGAAACGCTGGCAGGTCCTTCGGCGTTGTAACGACGAGAATCTCCCTGATCCCCGCATCGATTAACGTAGATAGCGGATAGTAGACCAGGGGCTTATCGTAAACGGGCAGCAACTGCTTACTTACAGTCAGCGTCGCGGGGTAAAGACGGGTCCCAAGGCCACCCGCCAATAGAATCCCCTTCCTCACCATCAGACTGCAATCCCCGCACGACTCCTGAGCCAATCGCGGTTGGCAACGTACCAGGAAATAGTGCTTTGCATCCCCTCTTCAAATGAAAGCTCAGGTGAGAAGCCGAACTTATTCATAATTTTTGTTGAATCAATACTGTAGCGGCGATCGTGGCCGAGGCGATCTTCAACGTGGGCCACGACCGACGCTGATTTGCGTCCCGTGACCACCTCCAATTTGGCTAGTAGAACCTCTACTACCTCCAAATTCGTTTTTTGAAAGCCGGTACCTATATTGAATACGTCGCCCGACTCACCCGACCTCAGAACCATCATTAGTGCAGAGCACATATCATCCACGTAAATCCATTCCCTAATCTGTCCACCGTCGCCGTAGACTGGCAGAGCTTCATCCCGTAGCGCTCTTGAAATCATGGTCGGGATCAACTTCTCTGGAAATTGAAACGGACCGAAATTATTGCACGCTCTTACTGTAAGTGTTGGCAAACCGTAGGTGACACGATAAGCGCGCACAAAGTGCTCTGCTGCAGCCTTGGACGCCGAATACGGCGAATTGGGAAGAAAGACAGATTCTTCCGAGGAGGACACCGCTTCCGGGACGTCTCCATATACTTCGTCCGTAGAAACCTGGAGAAACCGAAACGCACCTTGCGTGTCGGAATCCATCCTTTCCCAGTACCGGAGCGCGCTTCGCAGTAGAACGTCGCACCCAACAATGTTCGACTGCACGAAGGGAGCGGCATCGGCTATCGATCGGTCGACATGGGTCTCTGCCGCAAGGTTCACAATGAGACTTGGTTTCTCTTCGGCCAAAAGCGAACCGACCAGTCGACTGTCGCCGATACGTCCTTTTACAAATCGGTACCTGCCTTCGCCCCCATATCTTTGCGCGGCATCTGCTCCCCCGGCATAGGTCAGGGCGTCCAAATTCACCACGCGAAAGTTCGACGTCGCCAAACAATGCCGAATGAAGTTGGTACCTATAAAACCAGCACCACCCGCTACCAACACTACCGGATTCAAAGGGCGCTCCAAGAGTTCAAACTCTCTGCGAGGGCGTCCCCCACCGGCCTAAGCGGAATCCCGACTGCGAGCGCCTTGCTATTGTCGAGCACACAGTTCGAACGAGGGGCAACCGCCGCGGTCTCGTAAAACTCCTCTATGGAAGAGAAAAACGAGAAAGACTTCTTTCCTAGACCGCGCTTTTCTAGTTCTGCCGTTACTTCCCGTGTCGTCACTGAACCGCTGTTGGTCATATTGTATACGCCGAAGGGAACCCGGTTTTCCCAGGCGTACAGGCACGCGGCCACAAAGTCACCTCGATGCGAGAGGCTGTTTCGCACGTCTAGAAGGCGCTCGTACCGCTGAAGCTTCGTAAGGTAATTACGGTGGGAGTCAAACCGATCGAACGGAATTCTGAGGCGCCAAACATAACAAGAAGGGTCTCTCGCGATGATCTCCTCACCCAGTGCTTTTGTGCCTGAATAAAAGCTGCACGGTCGCTCAGTGAAACAAAAATTTGGAGGATCTTCCTCTGTAAAGCCCTTCTCTGTGCTTGGCCCGTCGTAGATGCAACCACTGGAAATATGGCCCCAAGGGATTTCAAGATCTTGGCAAACCTCAGAGATCACTCCAGGTAATACAGCGTTTCCCTCTAAACACTCTGCCCGCCGAATTTCGCACTCGTCGACGTTAGGGGTACCCACAAAACCTGCCGCGTTAATGACGAACGACGCCTTGCTATCTTTCAGAAACGCACTCAGCTCGGACCTGTCATAGTAACTCACCTGAGAACGAGACAGAGAAATCCACCGGGTGTCTCTGTCTCTTAAGGCGTCGCAGAAGGCACTGCCAACATACCCGGAACCGCCTAGCACAACTATCAAACGAATTCCTCGCGTACGAAAAAGAACACTGTCATCACATAGAATTGAGATTGATAGTTAAAGTAGAGGCTTCTTCGGCTTGGGCCCTCACTGCGCACTGGTTGAAGTCGGGTGGCCCAAATCTAACCACCGGATTTCTCGAAAAGCCAAACGGCTCTTTGGGAATACCAAGGAGGTTAGTGTCGAGTTTCCCGTTTTTGTTAACGTCGTGAAACACAACAACGGCGAGGGGGCCCGACGGCAAGCTGGGCAGAGAGAGCTGCATGCTCTGAGAATGAACATCAACTTGCTCTGTATACACAGCATTTTCTTGCTCTGGGAAACCTTTCTCAGAAGTGAACACAGCAAGACGAAGAGTTCCCTCCGGCCGCTTAAAACCGTCCACTCCGACCAGCAACCCTGGCTCCGCATTCGCGTTCACCGGTGCCTGCGGTATAGGCGCGGCCGCACCACCACAGCCGACAAAAAAACTTCCGATGCCTACACATACTGCCGCGTGGGTCAGGACCAAATGCCACATGACATGCTTCATTGCGAAGGTATACTCCGCGCCGTGCTGGCAGCCAAGGGAATCAAAAAAAGTTATGATTCGTGCTGCGCTCTTACCGACGCATCTATTGAGTTACCGGCCGGATCGATCACCGGACTTATCGGCCCCAACGGTGCCGGGAAATCAACGCTGCTTCGGATCCTGGCTGGACTTGACAAGCCAGACAGCGGCGAAATCCTTTTCTCGTCCTCGAAACCGGACCGAAATAAAATCGGCATGGCTCCCCAGGAAATTGCCCTGTATCCAACCCTGACGGGAATGGAAAACATTTGGTTCTTCGGGCGGCTTTTTGGACAAAGCCATCACCATTGCGCGGCATTGCTGGAAACCGTGGGCCTAAAACCGAAGGCAAACGCTCGTGTTTCGACCTATTCAGGCGGGATGCAGCGCCGACTTAACTTGGCCGTTTCGCTGGTAGGCAACCCCGACGTCCTTCTGCTCGACGAACCCATGGCTGGCGTCGACCCGACATCACGGCAAGCTCTCCGCGTTTTCTTACGATCTCTTGCCGACAAAGGACTAGCAATCCTTCTGGCAACTCACCTTCTTGAAGATGCCGCTCGGCTTTGCGACAGAGTCGCGGTGATTCGAGATGGGTATGTATCCGGGACGGTGTCGCCTGAGCACCAACCATTGGAGTCTGTCTTTTCCGAACCACCAGAGGCGCTTCCCCGAGCAGGATGATGAAAAACAGCTTTTCAAGCCTGCTCGTTGTTTTAGCGAAAGAGTTGCGACTGCTCGTCCGAGACCGAATGGCCCTGTTCTTTGCATTCGCCTTTCCAGCTATTTTGGCACTTTTTCTTGGCGCGATGTACGCGAGTGAGGGCGGAGCAATCCCTGTTGTATGTGTCGTTACCGAACCAACACCGGTGAGTAATAGCCTCGCTGCTCGAATCGAATCAAGCAGCCAACTCGACGTGAGTTTCAGGGCTAGAGAAAAAGACGCGCTCGCGCAACTTGAAAAGGGCTCCGTTGCGGCGGTTGTTGCTATCCGAGGCTCGGATCGCATTGAGATCGTCGGAGACCCGTCACGCAAGCACGAGTCCTCTCTCGTCTTTGCTCTCGTGTCTCAGTATTCATTCGCTGAACAGAAGATTAAGACTAATATCGCTATATCGACCCGCCAAGCCAGTTTTCGAGGGGGGCGCGTTCCTTCACCTTACGCGGTCTCTTTTCCTCAAGGGATGCTTTGGGCACTCCTTGGTGCAGCTGCCACTTTCGCGACTAACCTGGCAACCGAGCGACGCTCAGGGACACTCGCCAGACTTCACATGACACCCGTCTCTCGCGGCACACCTTTTTTCGGGACCGTACTCGCGTGCGCCCTCACGGCATGCGCTGTTCAGGTTGCTATCGTCTTGAGCGGTATTGCGTTCGTGCAACTGGAGGTCGTTTCCCCCATCAAACTCCTTTTTGTAATCGTTTTCGCATCGGTCGCCATTGCGTCCATCGTCATAGGGTTGTCCAGTCTGGTGGGTACAGAGCGGTCCGCGGGCAGCTTGGTATGGGGGGCCGGAATTGTCATGGCCATGCTTGGTGGTGGCATGTTCCCGTTGTTTTTGTTTCCTTCCTGGCTCGACGTTCTTTCCTATGCAAGCCCCCTGCGTTGGGCAACAATCGCCTTGGAAGGGGCGCTCTGGCGCGACTTGCCCTGGGTCGACATGGCCCTGCCCCTTCTCCTTTTGATGGCTGGGGCTGGCTTTTGCGCCGCTATTGGCATCAAACGAACGAGGAACGCATGACGGACGGAGAGCGGAACGACTCGGGGCTACTTATCGTTGGTGGCGGTCTACACGGATCGCTACTAGCACTGACCGTGCATGCCCAAAACCCGGACATGACGATCACTCTAGTCGAACCGGGAACGGACAGAAGCCACACTTGGTGTTTTCATCCTCAAGACGTTCCTCAACACTTGGCGGGAACAGTAGGCCCACTTGTTGTCAAAACCTGGAAAAACTACGATGTAGAATTCCCCGAAAATCAACGATGTCTCTCCGGCCCCTACTCAGCCATCACTTCGGAGCGTCTTCGGCACCACCTGGAACAAGTGTTTTCCGCCTCTGGCAATCTCGTGCTCATCAGAGACAGAGCCGTCGAAATCAATGCAAACGAGGTCGTACTCGAAAACAGAGGAACCCGCAGGGGCCACTGGGTCGTCGATGCCCGTGGCGGACCAGCACCTGTTGCCAACTGCGCCTTCCAACACTTCCTCGGACTTGAAGTAGAGCTTGAAGAAAAGCATAGGCTAACAAGGCCACGCCTCATGGATGCGACCGTCGCCCAATCTGGTGGCTTTCGTTTTTTGTACACGCTTCCTTTTGAAGACTCTCGCCTGCTACTTGAAGACACGGTCTACAGCGAGGAAAACACATTCGATAAAGAGGTGTTCAGAACTCGAATCCAACAGTACGCACACGAAAACCGCTGGTCCATTAAGCGCGTTTACCGAGAAGAGTCGGGCTCGTTGCCGCTTCCGCTCTATCCGAGTTCCTTCCCCTCCCCTCCAGCGGAACTCAGCAGTCCTGTTCGGGCGGGCTACCACGGCGGCTGGTTTCACCCCACCACCGGTTATTCCTTGCCCCTCGCACTCCGTTTCGCAGACGTCTTCTCCAGGCACCTTCAACAACCAAGCTCGCTGTACAAACGCTTCGCCTTAGAGCATCAGAAGCAATTCCGTTTCGCATGCTTTTTGAACAGAATGATGTTTCGCATGTACAAACCGGAGCACCAGCGAGGAGTCCTATCCCGATTTTACACACTGCCTCAGCCTCTTATCGAACGCTTTTACACGCTCAACCTCCACCGCACCGGCCGCATGAGAATCCTCTGC
>CAYPIX010000047.1:0-29347 GCA_964410875.1 uncultured Kofleriaceae bacterium | reverse complement strand
GGCAGCCGGGTTGCTAACGTTTCCGCCGTCCCAACCGATAACCATGCCAATGAAGTCATCATCGCCACTGGCTGGGACAGTTGTCCTGAAGACAAGCCCAGGAGTTTTCGAGTCAGCGCCAAAATTGTAGCCAACTGCTGGCGATGGCGCGTTGATGGTTTGCGTAGCTAAATACTCGCTAGTGATGTTCCAAGCGCCCCCGCCTTCGGTAGTAATGCCGGTGGAAAAGTCGAAAGGCCCCGTGCAGGAATAGCCGGGTTCAATAAAGCAGACTTGGTCGCAACCGTCCCCGTTAACGTTGTTGCCGTCGTCACACTCTTCTCCGTCTTCGTACTGGATATTTCCGTCAGGAAGACCACCAACACACGCACTTGCTTGCGCGGCGGCCGTCCCTTCGAAAGCTAGCAATCCAAGACAGGTCGCAAGCGCAGTTCTAAATCCGATCGCAAAAATATTTTTTGTATTCATCTAAGTCTACCCTTCCCAATGCCGAGGTGTTGACTTAGCCCCCCGACTAGACCCCGTCAGAATCCGCAATTCTCAAGGGGGGTGCAAGGGGACCTATGGAGTTATTTCGACCCCTACCCGCGCCGTACCCCCAAAAAATTTGTTTCTTGTAGGTGGTTGTGCGTCGTTAGCTTACGGGCCTCATCGCATCACAAAGGTCCCCAACGCTGGGTCCTTTTTGACCCCGGGGAAGGGAAGTAGTTTGTTGTGCATTGCCACGTAAACGCCGGGTTCAACTAGTTGTACGGCTAGCATTGCCTCCGTGAGGTTTTGGAGCGCGTCGGTCGTTCGAAGCTCCCATGGACGCATCGCTCCCGTAAAGACGATGGGGTTTTCGGGGATCTTCGAGGTTTGGCAAACGCGTTCACCAGAGGTTGCCAGTTTGTCCGTACCATGGACCACGACCACGCCGTCGAGTTCATGGGCAAATTGGATGGCCGTATCGGCGATTAAGCCGTGATCCTGATCGGTCATATCAAGACTGTCTTTGTTCATCAGTTGGATTCGGGTCAAGTCTATGCCGCGAAGTTCCAGCTGCGAGAGCATGACGTCTAAGACGGAAATACTGTTATCGAGCACACCTGAGAGCTCGTTGTACGTCTTTTCTATGGTTCCCCCGGTCGAAATGAGGGCGATACGTCTGACCGACACGGTAGCTGCTTACCATACAGCAACCTGTTTTCGGGAGAGTCCTTACTAGGGTCTTGGGGGAGTTACCTGCTTTTGATAGGGTTTCGCCTTATGAGTGATCAAGTACAAGCATCCCATATCCTTCTTATGTACCAGGGCTCTATGCGTTCGACCGCTACCCGGAGTAAAGAAGAAGCGGAAAAACTCATCGGTGAAATTGAAACCAACTTAAATGGTGGCGGCGATTTCGCGTCGCTCGCACAAGAACATTCCGATTGCCCATCAGGGAAGAAAGGTGGAGACCTTGGCGCTTTTGGCAAGGGGCAGATGGTTGGTGCGTTCGAGGACACGGCCTTTGGTCTTGAGGTAGGAGCTACCAGTGGTGTCGTTGAGACCCCGTTTGGCTTTCACTTGATTCGGCGCACAGCGTAGGTCTGGTTGTTCCGTTTTTTCGGCTTGGTATTGGGCATCGCTTTCGCTGGTTGTCGAGGCGACCCGTCATCGACAGCACTTGAGCGTATGCCTCGAGCGGCCAATGTGTGTGCAGAGTCTCTCATTGCCAAGGCCTGCGAGGAGGCGTGCACCCTCGGTCACTCGAATAGTTGCTACCGCTTCGGCCTTACCGTTGCAAAGACAGACAAACCGGCAGCTCGGTCCTTTTTCGCGCTCGCCTGCAAAGGAGGGTCAGGGCTTGGTTGTCACCAATTGGCGGAAAAGCAGACGGGTGAACACCCAGACTCCTTGCCATTCTCTCGGATCCATTGTGAACAAGGGGACAAAGAGAGCTGCGCGCTATTGGGGGACTTATATAGCCGCAGCGGGGATACCGGGGCGTCGGCCGTTGCGTACCGGCGGGCCTGTGTGCTTGGGCTGAAAACCGCTTGTTCCGAAGTCGGCGACTGAGCTAGCTGAAATCGGCAACTCTACTGGTCATTTGGTGAGCAAATCACTGGGTTTTCTGGTGCAATTTCTCGGATCAGGCTTTGCACGACCAGAGGTCCTATGGCCACGTTTCGTGTTTTGACCGGTTCGCTCTTAAGTGCGCTTTTGATTGCGGGGTGCGAGCCCATGTCGGTGGACGGAGAATTTCTCTTCGATTCGGATGAATACGCACTCGAGACTGTTTTTGCTGGGGTCGAATTGGCTGGGGTCAATCGAGTTTCGATAAGCCCCTACAACCGGTCTCGCTGGTACACGTCGACACCCGAAGGTGCCATGACCACGTTTTCTGCCTGGAGCGGGAAGGCGCCAAAGCAACAAGCATTGGGGCAACTCGAGAATGTAAAAGTACTGGACTGGGCCTTTCATCCTAATTTCCGAAGTGAGCGCTTCGTGTTTGTCGCGTACCTCTCAGGCAACAAATATCGGGTTTCTAAATTTGCGGTTGTTAAGGGTGGTCGAACACTTGAAAACGAAAGCGAGTTGGTTCTGGCCGAGGAACCAGAAGCACCAGAAGCACTTACTGCAGCTATGACCTTCGATACGCAAGGCCATCTGGTTGTTGCGACCGCAGGTGAGGGTGAAACCAAAGGACGTTTGTTTGGTCGAGTCGTAGCCACACAGGAGACAGGTGCGATTGACTTGGGGCAGGTAACCACTGCGCCTATATCGCTTTCAAAGCACCCTAAGGATGGCTTGTTGGTCCTCGAAAAAAGAGGTTTGTTCCGTTTGCGTAAAGATGCGGAAGCCGAAAGACTTTTTGAACTCCCAGAAGATGTTACGCCCGTTGGTGGAACACTCTACAATGGAAAGCTGTTTCCCGATCTAGTGGGGAAATATGTGTTTGTAGATACCAGCGCGGTCTTCGCCGTTGCGTTGGAAGCAGGTAGCAAGCCTGAGCGATTGATCGAGAGCGAAGGCGTCGTAGGCGTCAGTTTGGATCAAGATAACGAAGTAGTATTGGTGAAAACAGACGGGTTAGTCCGTTTGGTACCTGCGCCGAAAACCGAGCGAGCGCTAGAGTTCTCGGCAGCCGCGCCGCGTGCCGTTGGGCAAACCCCCTTCGAAAAAGTCACGGCAGTCCTGACCAAAAATTGCGGCGCATGTCACATGAACCGCGCGATGGGTGGATTTTCAATGGGCGCGACGACTGCGCCTAAAGAGTTTGTTGCGGCTGCTGAATCCACAGACTGCAAGGGGCTTTCGTGGAAACGAGTTGTACCGGGCAAACCGGAAAAGAGCCTCCTCTACAAGAAAATTACCGACCAAAACGTATGTGGCTCACCTATGCCTGAGGACGGAAGTGTAATCAGCGAAGAAGATATCGAGATTATTCGAGCCTGGATTGAGGCTGGAGCTCCCGGTATCACTGGCAAGTAGCAACCACCGACCGTTAGAGCTGCGCGGCGGTCTTCTTTCTGACTATACTGCGGGAAGGAGACCTCGGTTTTGGCTAATCAACGGATTACTCTCACTCAACATATTCTCCACGCCCAAAGAAAGGTGCCGGAGGCCACAGGACAGCTTTCCTCGGTATTGACTCAAATTGGTGTTGCGGGAAAATTAATTCAGGCTCAGGTCAGACGCGCTGGGCTGATTGAGATTTGGGGTGGCACTGGTGAGACCAACGTACAAGGGGAAACGGTTCAAAAGCTCGACCGGATTGCCCAAGACGTTCTCGTGGACATTCTTGGCCGTTCCGGTTGCGTCGCGGCGATGGGATCGGAAGAGGAAGATGAAGTTATCGAAGTGCCACCGGAACATGCCGGTGACTACATTGTTCTTTTTGATCCTCTTGACGGGTCTAGCAATATTGAAGCGAGCGTAACGATAGGTACCATTTTCAGTATTTTTCGCCGTCACGATCCCAAAGAAGTGGTTCGCAAGGACACGCTGCGAAAAGGACGGGATCAGATCGCGGCAGGCTACATTCTTTACGGCTCATCCACTGTCTTTGTTTACAGCTTAGGCTCTTCGGTTGACTGCTTTACCCTCGATCCTGGGGCAGGTGAGTACTTTTTGTCACGTGCCAACGTTCGGATGCCTGAGACAATGAAGGTGTTGTCTTTGAATGAGTGCAACCAGCCCTATTGGCCGGACTGGGTCTCGCCCTATATCGAAGAGGTGAAACAGCGAAACAACATTGATAAGAGACGTGTAACTGCCCGGCACATAGGCTCTCTCGTGGCCGACTTTCACCGAAATTTGATTTACGGCGGTATGTATCTGTACCCAGCTGATGCGCGATCGACGACGGGTAAATTACGAGTTCTTTACGAGTGCAGCCCTTTAGCGTTTATCGCTGAGGCCGCAGGAGGCGCGGCTTCAAATGGAACGATTCCAATACTGGATGTCGATCCCAAATCGCTCCATGAGCGATCGACGTTCATAATCGGTCCCAAAGCCGACGTTGAAGCTGTAGAGAAGTACGTCGCAAATAGGTCCCATACTGGCAAATCTGGGTAATTTTGTTTAAAAATGCGTCTAGATGATTATGGGTAGGACGGTTTGAGTACGCTAACCAAGAACTGGGGGTTGTCTCTTATTGCATCAGCACTGGTGCTTTCCGGTTGCGGCGCAGCATCAAAACCGATTCTGCAACTCAATCAAGCTGAGAAACAGGTTGCCCGCGCGCAAGCGGTTAATGCGGATAATGCTCCGCAGGCAGCTCTTTATCTCAAGTTGGCAGAAGACCAATTGACCGAAGCCAAGCGGCTTTTGCTCAAATCGGAAAATGAACTCGCCAGACATTTTCTTCGGCGCGCCGCAGCAGATGCGGAACTTGCAGAAGCACTGGCAAGAGAAGCAGAGGCGAAAGCAGAAACGGAAGAGATTGAGCGGAGGCTTGAAAGGGTCCGTAGTAACCGTCCCAGCGATCGGTAGGAGACACCATGAGCAAAGTTGGACTAGTTTGTTTTTTCAGTGCGTTTGGGTTCGTTGTTGGGTGCGGTGGCGCCCCCGAGACTTCGGAACTCTTGGCAGCGCGCAAGGCGTATAGAGAGGCCGCAGCTGGGCCCGCCGAGCAACTTGCCCCAGATAAACTTTTAAACGCAAAGCAGGCTCTTGAGAGAGCTGAACAGGCTCACCGTGATGATGGCGGATCTCTTGAAGAGAAAACCCGGGCATACATCGCGGACCGAAGAGCAAGACTTGCAACTTCGCTAGCGAATGCTCGGGACTCAATAAGACGGAGCGACAGCTCGAGACAAGTATACGAAGACGAGCGTGAGCAAAGCCTCAGACGGACCCAGTCCGAACTTGAGCGCGCGCGCGATCAAATAAACCAGAGCACAGTCGAGCTAGAAAAAGAGAGAAGAGCTCGAATTGCGGCGGAAGAACGAGCAGCTGCAGCGATTGCTAGCTTGGAAGAAATCGCCAAGGTCAAAGAAGAGAGGCGTGGAACTGTCATTACTCTGCAAGGGGCAGTGTTATTTAGAACAGGCGCTTCTGAGTTGTTGCCCATTGCGATGCAACAGTTAGACAAAGTTGCTGTAGCCTTGAGAGAAACCGACGAAAGTCGTTTGATTACTGTTGAGGGGCACACGGATTCTCGAGGTTCGGATAGTAGCAACCGTCAGCTGTCACAAAGACGCGCGGACTCCGTCGCAAATTATCTGATTTCCCGCGGCCTTTCGAGTCGTCGTGTCTCCGCTGTCGGTAAGGGTGAGGCCGAACCCATCGCGTCAAACCGCACAAGTGATGGGCGCGCGAACAATCGACGAGTAGAAATCGTCGTGCCCAACTTGTAAAACGACTACAGAACATGTGGATTTTGTTTGGCCACACTTGTCCGCTTTTGTAGGACAGCGAGGTTGAGACAGCAATCTTGATTTCATAGAAGATCTTAGCGTGTTACGCTCTGGTTATCGCGGGGCGGTAAATGGTTGGGGAAAAACTAGGTAACTACAAGGTTCTTGAACCGATAGGCACTGGTGGAATGGCATCTGTGTACATCGGAGAGCATGTTGTTCTCGGAAACCGTGTTGCTATCAAGGTTCTTCACGCCAGGCACCTGTCCAATCCTTCTATTGAGCGTCGGTTTTTTAATGAAGCGAAAGCCATTGCGGCGATTCGTCATCCAAGTGTGGTTGAGATTTACGATTTTGGCCGGGGTGGCCCAACTGACGCTGCCTATATAGTGATGGAGTTGCTTGACGGAGAAAACCTCCGCGCGCGAATTCGTCGAGGCGTCATTTTGGAACGCGAGGCAGCGATTTTTACCCGTCAAATAGCGCAGGGCTTATCAGCTGCTCACAGTCGCGGGATCATTCACAGGGATTTGAAACCCGATAATGTTTTCCTTGTGCCTGATCCTGAAGTTGAACTAGGAGAACGCGCCAAGGTTCTTGACTTTGGTATAGCTAAACACACTGGTGTTCAAGCGCCAGAAGGCGAGCACACTGCTATTGGGATTTTGGTTGGTACGCCGGCTTATATGTCTCCTGAGCAATGTCGCGGAAATAGCACCGTTGATACGAGAGCAGATATTTACAGCTTGGGTGTTGTGCTCTACCGCATGGTTACCAATCAGTTGCCGTTTGAGGCTGGTGGTACCGGAGAAGTTCTCGGTAAGCATATGTATATTGAGCCTCCCAGCCCTAGGGATATTAATCCTTCGGTTTCAGCGTTGATGGACGAGACCATCACCCGATGTTTGCAGAAGAAGCCTGACGATCGGTTTCAGAGTATGAGTGAGTTTGCGGAAGCGCTATGGCGAGTCGCAGCCTCAACACCCTCACCAGGTTTACCCTTACACGATACGAAACGGGTTCCTACGATTGCGGAAGCGACGCCCGAGCGAGTTTACCGTTCACAGTCGCAGTCGACCGACATCGGTGGGCCCCCGAGAGATATGGATTACGACATTCCAACTCCGGGACCCACGCCTATCAATATCGTGGCGACAACAAGCGAGAGACGTGGCGGTCGCGCAAGAAGCACCCTTGGAGATGCGACAGGACAAGTTCAAACGATTACACCTGTCCCCGAAGTTGCTTTTTGGCAAAACAAAACTTGGTTAGCTGGCGCCACAGCTGTTGCAGTGTTTCTATTTTGGGTGGGAAGTCGCGGAACTGAGTCTGTGGACGTTAAAGCTGCCTCTCAGCCAAAGAGAGCGGTGCCCGAAGTCAGGACGAATGCAAACGTCAAAGTGAACATCCCGAAATCGCAGCCTGCGGCAACTCTGCCGTCAACAAATTTGCATCTGGAGACAGAAACGGCGCAGGGCCAAGAAAAAGAAGTTGGTTCGGAGGACGGCTACACGTTCGTGCCCGACAAAGCATCCTCGACGAGACGCCAAAAGCGGTCAAACTCTGCAAGGTCCAAGACAGTTGAAAGCGAATCTAAACGACGCGGCGAGGCATACCAGAAGAAAATAAAGGCTAAGAAGAGCGAGTCGCAATTTCGCACGCCGGAGGCTAAGTTTTAACCATGATGCGTAGACTAGGGGTATTTGTAATTCTGTTGGCTTGGTTCTCTGGTAGCGCGGCTGCCGATAACGTCAAAGACTACGAGTCTGCATTGGCCGCTGCTGACACTGATTGGCAGAAAAAAGATTATGCGGCCGCACGGCTGAACTATGAGAAAGCCTTCGCGATTCACGCCGACCCGACTTTGCTGTTTAATATCGCTTCCACGCACCGACGCGAAGGAAATGAAGGGAAAGCGATAGCTGCTTACAAGAAGTTCTTGGCAGTCGCACCAAAGGATCATCCTCGTCGCGAATTGGCAGAAAAAACGGTGGCAGAACTTCAGCCTGTGAATCAAACGGCCACAAGGGAGCCTCAGCGAAAACGGCTCGTGCCAGAAATCAGTCGAGCTGCCGGTGTTGAGAGCAATATCCTGTCGGAAGAGCCGAGGAGTGGGGGGCTGAGGCCTCTGCAAATCGGTGCTATCGCTTCCGGTTCAGTCGGTCTGCTTTCTTTAGGTTATGGCCTTTTTCAGGCGAAACGCGCATCGGACAGAAATAGTGAATTCGAGAAGATGCCACCTGGCTCAGAATGGACCGAGGAGCGTCAGGCAAGGTTTAACGAGGGTAAGAGATACGAAACCCGTGCTCGAATCTTTTCAGTCATAGGCGGTGCCGCACTTGTTACCGGTGGTGCGCTCTACTATTTCGATAGAAGGCAAGGTCTCGAGAGACGGACCGCAGTTATTCCAGTTGCAGGACCTCGTGGAGAGTTCGGGATCGCTCTCACAGGTTCTATGTAGCTTTAAAGCTGCAACAGTTTTGGTGTCAGTAACCACGTGAGCAGCGCGGCGACAACCACAACTCCGCCGTGAACAAAACCAAGGTGGGTGGCTGATGAAACTTGGCAATGTAAATGCAGCATTAGCCCCCCAAGGCAGCCTCCAGTTGCACCAATTGCAGTCGCAATACCTCTGCTACCGTATGGAAGCGAGCGACGAAGAAAGAAAATACAAAGAAAAACTGGAACGACAGCCGTTGCCAACCCAAGGGAAAGACAGGACTTGCCAAAACGAATAGTGTGTTCGGCAGTGTTCGGGTGCTCGAAACTGCTTGGCGCAGATTCAGGGAAGAGGAGACCAACGGAAACAAAGAGCACCATGACGCCTAGAGATATACCCGCGCCAATTCGCGCTCTAGGCAACGACGAGTCTTTTCGCGGCAGCATCGCTAGTGCGGCGATACCAGAGAACCCAAAGACCCATGCTGCTACGTAAAGAAACAGCCAAGCCGTTGGCAACTCGTTGAAGTCGGGCCTGAATCCAAGCCACACCACCATGACAGCGGCGTAAGCGAGGGAGGCAATAAGTAGAATCCCTATTTGACGGAGAGGCTTCCGAGGGTCTTTGGGAACCATTTCGGCCAACTCAGCTTCCAGTAGATCGCTTGGCTCCGCGACTGGAACCGAGTCCGGATACGTGCTTCGTAGGAGCTCGTCTGTGCGTGCGTCGCTATCCATGTCCCTTTTTTCCTGCGAGCATTTTTCGAACTGTGGCGTAACCTCGATGGGCCCTTAACTTCATTGCTCCGGTGCTAGTGCCGGCGATGAGCGCTGCCTCCTTCAATGATTTCCCTTGAAGTTTGGTTAGAGCGACTGCTTCCCGCTGGCTTGCGGGGAGTGATTCAAGGGCAGTCATCACCTCTTCTACGAGCTCCGCGTCGATCGGTTCCTCTTTTAAAGCCGCCTTTGTGCCTGTGATATCCGCCGGTCCGTGATCTTCATTACTTACGCGCTCCATCCGTGCGCGAGTGCGTTTCTGTTTCCGGGCCTCGTCAATAAAAGTCCTGTGGGCGATGGCGTACATCCACGGCGCTGGCTTTGCCCCGGCGAGATATTTGTCACGGGATCGATGGACCTTCAGAAACGTTTGCTGGAGAAGGTCATCCGCGAGCGCTGCGTTGCGAGTTAGAGACCGAAGGTAGGCCAGCAACTTTGGCGCTAGATGAGCATAGAGAGCGCGGAAGGCCTGGGTGTCTCCGCTGCAATAACGCTGCATCAGGTCTATGGTTTCTTCATCGGTCACAAAAGCGCAGTGCAGAGTACCGTAATGATGGCAGCCGCCGCAAAGTTAAGGACAAGCCCCTCTTTACTCATTTGGGCAACCGTCACCTTGCCTGATCCGTAGACAATGGCATTGGGTGCAGTCGCAACCGGAAGCATAAACGCACAGCTAGCGCTAATGGTCGCCGGGATCATCAATTTATCTGGCGAGATCTCCGCTGCAGTTGCTGCCGCAGCGAGAATAGGCATCAGCAACGTTGTGGTCGCCAGATTACTCGTTAGCTCGGTCATAAAGGTCACCGCCAATGCAATACAAGCAATCATGATCAGCGTTGACTGATCGGCAAGACCAGTAAGGGAATTACCCATAGAAAGAGCCAAGCCTGATGACTGAAAAGCCGACGCGATTGCAATCCCTCCGGCGAAGAGCAAAAGCAGCTCCCAGGGAATCGCCACGGCGGTTTTCCAGTCCAGAAGCGATCCGTTATCACCATCGCGGATGATGAATAAAGCTGTTGCTGAGAAGAGAGCAATTGTGCTGTCTCCGACGAAGGGAAGATACTGTCCCCAACCGATGCTGGGAAGAGTGCGCGATACCCAAGCCAAAGCTGTGGCTGCGAACACGAGCAAGACGCGCTTTTCTCCGGTGGTCCAAGGAGAGGGTGGCGGCAGTGCGAGACTTGTTTCCGATTGGGCGTTTAGTTTTCGAGTTAACCAAAGCCAACACATCGGCAGAATAAGTAAAACGATCGGCACTGCGCGGAACATCCATGTCAGGAAGGAGAGTTCCGTGCCCGTGTGTTGCTCCCAGGCAGCCATGAAAATAACATTTGGCGGCGTACCGATCGGTGTAGACATTCCACCGATGCTTGCCGCGTAGGCGATCCCAAGAAGGAGAGCGGGGGTGAAGGTGTCGTCTTCTCTAGATTCGACGACAGCCAACGCGACAGGAAGTAGCATCAGTGTTGTCGCTGTGTTCGAGATCCACATGCTGCAAAGGGCGCTGGCAAGCATGAAGCCAAGAACAACTCGCCTTGGATTGGTTCCCGTTATCCTGACCATACCAAGGGCAATACGGCGATGGGCGCCGCTCTTCTCCACGGCTCGGGAGAGAAGGAAGCCCCCTAGCAGCAAGAGCAGCATATGGTTGCCGAAAGCTGCTGCTACTTGTTTGTGGGAAATTCCTGCTCCCAATGGGAGTAAAGCAAAGGGTAGGAGCGACGTTGCGCCGATTGGAATTGGCTCTAAGACCCACCAAACGGCACATAGGGTCGTGACTCCAGCCGTGAATGCCTCTTCTGAAGATAGGTTGCCTGCAACGCAGAGCCCACCGACCAGAACGGCCAATCCGGGCCCGACTAATAAAAAGAGAGCTTTTTTCCTCGGTTGGGTAATGGCGTTCGCATGGTACCGGAGGCAAATTGGCGCGGTGAGACTTTTAAATGGACCGAAAGTTTCCTCTTGGCACCCAATGTCCTTGACCAAGTGCCCGAGTTCAGTATTCTCCGCGCATGGCTACAGCCAAAAGAAGCAAACGAAGCATTAAGTCACGCCCCAAGCATAAGCAGGCTGTCTCGCTTCGAAATCGCCGGAAAAAGGCGAAGCAGGCCGGCGCGCAAAAGCGCAGTCGCAACAAAGCCAAGGCACGTCGAGCGCGGCGCGGTTCTATCAAGCGCTAGATGACTTTTATCGAAAACTTCGCTTTGCGAAGTTGTTCTTTCGCCGCTGGCGCTTTCGGGCCTTGGGAAGTTGTTGCTTCGCCGCGGATGCGGATAAGGCAGAAAGCGTTCCTGCCACCGTTCGAATTTGACTGTGTTTTTGAGGTGGCTGAGCCTCTATTCAAATACTTGGCTGGGCTTGAATTCTGCAATTTCAATCGTGATGCATCGCTCCATCATGGCAACCATTCTTAGTTTTTGCGTCGTTTCTGTGGCTCTTCCTTCCTCGGGAATTGCGAATCGCGGCAAGCGAAGCGCAAGAATGGTCAAGAGCATTAAGACTCAACAGCCCGCTCGAACGGTCCCAAACCGGACACCTCAACCGCAGAATGCTCGTTTGGTGAGCAAGAGACAAACTCACGCGAAAGGGCAGCCCAAACGCGTAGCCCGAAGCGGAGCTCTTTTGAGGACTGCAAGAAACCGTCGTGGAGTCGCCGAAAACGCATTGGTGTTTGCCATTGCTAGCATCGGCTACCTCGGCGGTACGTTTGCTTTCGCTCTGAATAACCCAGAGGCCTCTAGCTCTTTTGTAAGTGTTACGAACGGTATGGCTGCGGTCGTTGCTCTAGTTAGTGTCGCCTGGCATGGGTATCAGTCTGGTAAAGAAGCTGCCCGTAAAGAAGCGAAGGAAGTTAGCGAGGGTTGGATTCGTTATCAGAACAGAACCAAAGCGGAAGAGAAAAAGTAGTCGTAAACTCTCCGCACTGGTGAAGGGGCAAGCTAGTCGACTTGAGCGAGGAGGTTCTTGGCCAGGAGTTGGTCGAGGAGCGATAACCGATCTTGGCCCCAGAAGACTTTTGCTTTACTGCCATGATTGACCGTGAGTGTTGGGGCGCCGAAGACGCCAAGCTCCTGAGCCTCTGAGGTGTTGGTAAACAGGGCCTGTTTTACGTCTGGAGATTGCGTGGCCTCTAGTAAGGCCGCGCCGTCGTATCCGGCGGCGTCGGCGATGGCTCGCAGGACGTCTGGATCGCTTACGTCCCTATTCTCTGCCCAAGTCGCGCGGAAAATCGCGTGAGTTAGGTCTTTGGGGGAATCCGCCGCTAAGATCATTCTGAGGGCGGTGACGGTTTTTATAGGAAAGTGTTGGCTGAATTTAAAGGGGACCCTCCAGTAGCTTGACCATCGGGTAGGTTCATTCTTGAAGTAGTTCTGCTTTGTTTCTGAGAACGCAAACAGAGGCACCACCGGGGTCCCTATATTATTGAACAGAGCGCCAAGGAGCATCGGGCGGTAGCGCAGTTTCGCGTTGTGAGCCGAAGCAAATGCTTCGATTTGCGTTGCAGCTAGATAGGCAAACGGGCTCGAAAAGTCGAACCAGAAGTCGATGCGAAGGTCTTTTGTCTCCGAACCGCGCCACGTCGGGGAGATTGGGGGAGCGTCTGGCGGCGTCCACCCAGCTAGGGTTGCCCGAATCATTTCAATTTTATCTTGCCCCCAAAAGAGAGTCCGACTGTCATTTTTAACCACGGCGGTGGTCGGTGCACCGAACACACCAATTGATAGAGCTTGGTCGGTGCGTTCACGCAGAGCGGTTTTGATTTCTTCGGTTTCAGTTCCCTTCATTGCTGCTTGGGTTTCGTCAGAACTGAGTCCACCGCGTTTGAGTGCGTCTTCAATGGTGGATTTCTGCGTGATGTCTTCGCCTTCGACCCAATAGGCTTGGTAGATACTCATGATGACGGAGGTCCAGCGGGAAGAAGGACTTGCCAGCAACGCTCGGAGCGCGAGCACGGTTCTCATCGGATGAGATGTGGGCATGGAAAGGGGCGTTTGAGTGAGGGTCGCAAAACGCTCCATATCCCGGAGGTTGTGTTGTGACTTGCTTTCGCTAAAAGACTCCATTGGGGATGAGCCGTCCCCAAGAGATCGGAACAATCCACCCAGAAGCATGGGGCACCAGGACAGCTCTGCTCCCGTCTCTTTGGCTAGTTGTTCGACCGCTCTCGCACCCAAATAGGCGTATGGGCATGAAAAATCGAAGTAATACTCGAGCTGCATAGGTGGTAGGATACGGTAGTCAGAGGACGCTTCCTATCCAAAAGCAAGGACACAGCAGCAGGCATCCACGCTGGACAACCCCCTTAGAGGGTGGGAAACTTGTTGAAATGGCACGGCTTGTTGAAGGGTTCAAAGACGGTAAACCGGAGCTCGGTCGCCGAACGTTCCTCGTGCCTGAGACCCACGCCGAAGTGCTCGCTTTGCTCTACCACGAGCAAACCGGGATTGTAGGCGGACTGCCCGTTGGTCCCCTGTCAGGAGACACCATGGGACAGCACGGTATAAGAATGTACCCGGATCAAGATCCTGAAGTATTGGAAGAAACCCGTCGTTACTTTGAAAAATTGGCGGAGCGGTTTAGTAATGAACTGCCTCAAGCTTGATAGAGCATCAGCGAACAACCAGGTGCAGATCGTCTCGTTGTTGGCGGGCGTAGCCGTGCTTGCACTGTCCGCCTGTGGTTCCTCGCAGACAAGCCAACCGGGTTGCAGCAAGGATACTGACTGCAAAGGACAACGAGTTTGTGAGTCCGGTCGTTGCAGCGCGGTTGACGGTGTTGGTTCAAGTAAGCAGCGCAGGACAATCGGTAAAGCGAGGCCCTATGCAATGTTTGCTGGTGATTCCCAAAACAGAGGCCTAGCTGCAGGAGTCGCACCGAGAACCGAGCCTAATTTGCTCTGGAGCTTTGATATCGGCCAGGCGATCGTAGGATCCCCAACTGTTGGTCCAAGCAATGATGTTTTCGTGACCTCACATGACGGGTCACTCTATTCGATTTCAAAGAGTGGAGAATTGAAATGGCGGTTTAAGACCAAAGACAGAATTTGGAGCACGCCGGCTGTTACCGTAGGTGGAACCATTTATATAGGTTCTGACGACGACAATTTATACGCTGTCGACAGCAAGTCAGGCTCCGAAAAATGGCGGTTTCACGTTGGTGCCTGTGCGAATCCGCTTGGCTTTGGCCCTGAGGGAAGTCGCTGCGACGCAGATGGCGGACCCACGATAGGGAAAGACGGAACCGTATACCTGGGCGGTGATGGAGTGCACGCAGTATGGCCTGACGGGACTCTTCGCTGGAAGTTTGCGACCGCTGAGCATGTTTCCACTGCGCCAGCTATTTCCCAAAATGACGTAATGCTGTATGCCGGGTGTCTGGATGACTCGGTTTATGCCATCCGTTCTGATGGGACCAAGGCGTGGAGTTTCCGTACGGGAAACGACGTAGAGTCAGCGCCGACCGTCGGCCCAGACGGGAAAGTGTATTTTGGTAGTGACGACGATGCAATTTACGCTCTCTATCCATACGGAGCGGTTGCTTGGAAAGTTCTCACTGGCGGAGATGTTCGATCCTCACCAGCATTAGCAGAGGATGGCACTGTTTACGTTGGCTCTTACGATAGGTATCTGTACGCTGTAGCGCCCAATGGCCAGGTTCGCTGGCGCTTCCCGACCGGCGGGCGTATTCACGGTGCGCCGGTCATTGCACAAGATGGGACTATATTGTTCGGCTCCCAAGACGACAGACTGTATGCGTTGTCCCCAGAAGGCAAACTACAATGGTCACTAAAATTTTCAGCAGACGTAGACGCGTCACCGACCCTTACTTCCGACGGAGTACTTTACGTCGCCGGAGACGATGGCGTGGTCTCTGCATTTTCACCACCTAAAAACCCCGTTGGCTCTTAGCGCGGGAAACCAGTCGGACAAAGATGCCGACATAAAGATGAATTGATTGAGTAAAATTACAAAAGAAGATGTGCTTTCCACATTGGCAAAACGCTTCACCGATGCGGTGCGTTTTGCAGATTTGGCTATGGCACTTGACCTGAAAACCAGCCAGCAGTCGCGGTTGCGACGTATGCTGAAAGAGCTGGTTGAAGATGGAGACGTTACAAAAGAAGGCCGGGGGAAATATGCCTTGGTTAAAACCGGTTCAGCAGATGTTTCAGGGTGCATTAGAGTGCACCCTGCCGGCTACGGTTTTGTAGAGCGCGAAGATGGTTTGGGCGATGTTTTCGTTCCGGCAAAATTTCGTGGTTCAGCTATTGATGGCGACCGCGTTCAACTCAAGACCTGGGAAGGATATAAGGGCACAGAAGGCAAAGTTGAGGCTGTGCTCGAACGAGGGCGGGCTAAACTAACCGGGGTGCTCATCCGTCACGGTATCGAGCTCGCACTCGAGCCGGATGATCCTCGAATCTCGACTAACTTCGGAACCGTTTGGCTAGATCCTGGCACCACGAAAGGCAAGGAAGGGCAGTGCGTTGTTGTCGAAATTTCTAGCTATCCAAGTGCAGAAGAGGATGAAATTCACGCAAGGGTCGTTCGCGTCTTGGGCAACCCCGAGGAGCCACACACCGAAATAGAAAAGATTCTCGCCTGCGAGGATATTCCTGTTGAATTTCCAATTGAGGTAGCAACAAAAGGCAAGGCAACACCGCAGGAGGTCTCCGAAATAGACCTTGCCGATCGAGTTGATTTACGGGATCGGGATTTCCTTACCATTGACCCTGTGACGGCTCGAGACTTCGATGACGCCTTATGTGTCGAGGACGGTCCAAACGGTGGTAGCCGGGTTTGGATTGCAGTTGCTGATGTGTCCCACTACGTCACGCCGGATGATGTTTTAGATAGAGAAGCCCAAGTCCGCGGTGTGTCGGTGTATCTGCCCGACCGAGTAATACCGATGTTGCCGTTCGAACTGTCCTCGGGTATCTGTTCGCTAAACCCTGAAGTGGATCGCTGCGCGATGGTGGTTCGCCTGGACTTTGACCCATCCGGCAAAAAAATCATGGAGACGGGGTTTGCGGCTGCGGTCATTCGCTCGAGAGCGCGTATGGACTACCCAGGTGTTGCTGCAGCGCTTGGAGGTGACTTCCGCGGCCAAAGGGAGCGTTATCGCAAATGGCTACCGAACTTGAAACGACTTAGCGAAATCGCAAGCAATCTAGGCAAAGCTAGGGCAAAGCGTGGGACCTTGGCTCTTCATGTTCCAGAGCCCAAGGTCGTTCTGGATGCCGACGATCCGCTCCTAGTTCGAAATATCGTCCAAGCCAAAGAAGACACGAGTGTTCGCATTGCCTACTCATTAGTCGAAGAATTCATGATTGCTGCAAATGAAGCAGTCGGGGACTTTTTTGAGAGCCGTGAACTCTCGGTAGTGTGGCGAGTGCACGCAACGCCAGACAAGTCACGTGTTGAAGAGCTTGTGAACACACTTGAGAGTTATGGTGTTCGCTTTAAAGCCGACGAAGCGCTAACGCCACGCGGAATGAACAGTGTGCTTTCAAAAGTGTCAGAGACTTCTGCATCGAGGTCTCTATCGTTTCTCGCTCTACGTTCGCTAAAGCAAGCGGTGTACAGCACAGACAATATTGGCCATTTTGGATTGGCGTCTGAACGTTATGTTCACTTCACCTCTCCAATTCGGCGTTACCCGGATATTTTGGTTCATCGTGCTCTGAAGGCTCAACTCAAGAAAGAGGGTCTTCCTGCAGCAGGGGCCCCGGGTGGAAGTCATAAGCAATCGGAGTTGGCTGAATTTGCCAGTATTGTGTCTGCCCATGAGCGCCGCGCAATGAAAGCGGAGCGCGAAGCTGTTTCCATGTATCGCGCTTACTTTATGCGTGACCAAGTAGGGGAGGTCTACGAAGGGGAGGTTAGCGGGCTCACCAATTTTGGTGTTTTTGTGCAAATCGCATCGCCTTTTGTGGAAGGACTTATCAAGTTTTCTGATTTGGGTGGCGACCGCTACGAACTGGACCCCGTCAAAATGAGATTAGTTGGGAAAAACACAGGCTTTCAACTTTCTCTTGGCGATACGGTCAAGGTGGAAATCATCAATGTTTCTGTAGGAAGAAGACAGATAGATCTTCGCTTGGAAGGGGCACCCATCGCAAAGCGGCCGCGACGGACCAAGGCAGATGCTCGAAGTCGCCGCGAACCCAAAGGTCGGACCCGAACTAAGACCGGAAGCCGAAGGACGTCCAAGGGTGGAGCGAAACCTTCGAGCCGAAAAAAGGCGCCAACTCGAGGGAAGAAAAGCGTTACTGCCAAGGCGCCCAAGACCCGTCGAAAAAAGAAAACTCAGAAACGGTAGTGAAATAGAAGGTCGGCGTTGCCTATGTCGCGATCACCGTAACTGGATTCCAAAAGTAGGTAGCGAATGATGTGCCATTCAATTGTACCTTCATGGCGGTTACCTCGGCTTTGGTTGTCGAGACTGCGAAATTGGTAGAGAGCAAGAACGCTTGGGAGGACCCACTTCCCGACGACTACACCCTGAGGCGAAAACCTGAGGACGTCGAGGATCGAAGCGGGCAGGTACGAACGCACGGAACCGCCTAAAACGTTCCCCACAGCGTTTACGAATTCACTGCCTTCCACCTTGCTGTCTTCATCGTCGGGATCTTGACCATTCATAATGGCGAGAACCGCGAGTTCGTCATTTCCTTGGTCGTCAGATAAATCTATTCGCAGCCGAGAAACCGGGCCATCGAGGGCTACTTGGACGGTAGAGGATGGGAAGTTCTTTGATAGACCGATTTCCAAGTTGGGATCATCAAGTGGTCCATCAAAGGTAATGCGACCTAAATTGACGGTGTAGGCTTGATCGAAAATATTTACTGTTCCATTGAGAACATTCACTGAGCCGACGAGAGAAGACGGTTGGAGATCTTCGAGAAGAAGTTTTAGGTCTACGTTCAGTTTGAGTTTCGCTTCGTTGCGCGACTCCACATCGATGGGGCGTTTGCTTGCGATGGCTAACCTGATTGGCTTGAATCGCGCTGGCGCATCAGACTCTTCTCTTTCTCTTCTTGCTTGCTCGTCGATGAACACAATGTCTTCCAGGTCTCCTATTTCTTGAAGCTCATCACCTCCACGGATGATGTCGATTCTCGACCGGTTGATCTGGAAACGCCCGTCCAAACCGTCTTTTGATAGCTTGCCCGACAGAGTTGCTAGCATGTCGATCTCGAAACGCATGTCGGCCCGTGCGATGGGGAACTCTTCTGTCTTCAGCTCTATGAGAAGTTCTTCGGGCAGTAGCTTCCCAAGCTTCGCTCGGCCAGCGGCGAAAATTTCACCATCACCAGCTCGCGCCTTGAGTTTCTCTAGAAGGAGGACCTTGTTTTCAAGGTAGACCGATAAGTCTATTTCGGTGAGGTGCCAAATGCCGTCGGAAAGGAAGATGGTGCCATCACTTACTTGTACTCGCCCTTTTAATTTCGGATCTTCGGTATTCCCCGTTACTTCAAAGTCGGCTTCAAGCCGTCCTGCGATGTCGTGGAGAGGATGACTGTTGTCTGTAGCGAGTGCACGTAAGACTCCTAGATTGAAATTCTTGGCAAATAGAGAGCCCTTCTGAATAAAAAATTCGGGGTCAAGGGCAAAGAGAAGCTTCCCACGAACCAACCCACCATCACGTTGGGAGCCATCAAGAGAAATTTCTCCGCCTTCCATGTTTCCGGTTCCAGAAACTCGCAGAGATTCTACAGAAGCCCCCCTAACCTTGACATCTTTGACCAGGGCCTCTTTCAAGTCATACCGGAAACCATCAGCAATCGTCCCGCTTAAGAGGACATCTATACTGGTTGTACCGGATACTACTTCACTTATGAGTTTCGCGTTGTATAGAGTTTGTAGATCGAACTTGTCTGCAGTAACTCTAGCCAAGATAGGTGTGGTTTGAAACGGTTTAGAATTTCGTATGGCGTCGCGGAGAGAGGCCGCTTGTTTCACCGTCGCATCGAGGACATGAGAGTTTTGAAGTGAGAGTGAGGCCGTTGCTGCGAGTTGGTCTCGGTCCCATCGAGCTTCGAGTTGAGACCGAACTCCCCGAATTTCTGCCCAGCCTGCCTGTCGGACGTCTAGCTTTAAGTCGATCTCCTCCCCCTTGTCACCGACAGAAATGGAGCCATTGAGGACTCCTTGTGTTGTGGGCATCTTTTTGTATGCCAGAGCGACTATTTGGGCGATAGGAAAATCGATTGCGGTGATCTGTGCCTCTTGAACATTGGCTAGCCCGGTGCGCTGCCAATATTCTACATTGGTTGGGACGAGGGGCGCCCTGGAGCCCATTTTGACCGACACTTTACCTCCACTCTTCACAGCGACGTTTAGGTCAAGGTCTGCACGTCGATCCTTTACAACAGCTTCGAAGTCTACGTCTAGTAGCTCTGCATCTGGGGCTACTGAAAGATCGCGAATTCTCAGGGAAGAGGAGGCGCTTTGTTTGTTTCCTTGCGATGTTAATTTTACTTCGCCTTGGAGCGTGCCTCTTACATGCTCTGGGATTTGAGGAGCCAATTCTCGCAGCCTCTCAAAATCGATTTTCTCTATATCCATGGAGAAGTTGGGTGGCTCTCGACCTTGCGGCATGTTTCCGTTGATTGAGATTGCAGCCAGAGGGGACGAAACAGAGAGATTTCTAAACGAAAGAGCACCGTTGTTCTTTCGTAGGATCGCTCCTTTGGCGTTCCATTCTACGTCACTGGTTTTGGCAATTACCTTATCGAGGTTGATCGCAAGGCCTTTCTGGTTTCGGTCCAGGGAACCGGTGATATTGATTCCAGTTAACGGGTGAAGTGATTCGCCAGTGCGGACATTACTAGAATAGGTCAGTTTCCGACCCGCCTCGGTCACAACTCCCTCTAACGTTCCTGACCCCAACACGGTTCCACTTTGCTTGAGATTCGTTACCTCCGCGAAAATGTCGCCGCGCTCTGGGAGATGGGTTCCGTCAAGAACACCGAGAACATCGACCCGAGCGGAACCTCGGATTGTCGCTTTATCAGTACTGAATTCCTGGTATCGCAGTGCAGTGGTTTTCACTGACAAGTCTAAGTCTAGGTCTTCGAGATTCCCAGATGCCGAAACAGAGAGTGCATCGACTCGACCGGTGATCGGCAAATTGCTTCGTTTAAAATCCTTGAAGTTGAGCTCCCCCGCTTGAATGTTCAGGTAGTCTACTTCCAAGTTTTCATCGAAACCTCTAGTTTTGGCGAGAAGGGAACCCCCTCCTTTCGAGCTTGAAAGAAACGCGCTGGCCGCTACATTCTGGTCTTCTAAGGTAGCGCCTACTTGTAGAGCGTCAATTTTGAGACCTTGGACAACACCGCGAATAGCAGCACCCAAAGACGCGGAGAACTTGTCGTTTTTCCAGTTAGCTGTCCCAACAAGGACCGCTGATATTTTTCCTTTAGGCGCTACGGCCATGATTGGGTTGGGTTGAAAATCCACGAGCTGGATCTCCATAGTTGCTTTCTTCGCTAATGGTGCGACGTTGAAGGTGGACGTCATAGACCCTGCGCCCGCTATGAGCTGCGCGGTGCCTTCGATAAGCCCAAGCAATTTTCCTTTGGCGGTAATTCGACCTTCCACATGATTCGGATCTTCTGGGATCCAATCAGGTTTAGCTACAGCGCCATATAATACGGGGAAAGCCTCCTTTTGAAGGGAGATGTCTAAGCCAACATCTAGGTCACCAGTGACTGTGTTGTACCTCGAGCCGTTTGCGGAGAGAAAACTAGTGCCTGTAGCGAGCGAAGAAACATGGAGTTCGTTGAGCTCTAGGATGTCCTTTTGAAAAACAACTTCGTTTGCGGTCAAGAGAACCGTTGGCTCAACTTTTTCTATGGAAATTTGCGCATTAAGAACCCAAACTTTCGCACTGATCTGTTCGTCAATGATCTTGACTGAAGTGTCTACCGCTAGTGTGGCAGCAACGTCCTCATACCGGACAGGTCCCCCTTCAACGTGAATGTGTGAGAGTGCAATGTCCGGGGTGGGCTCGTCGTCGCTTTTAAAGATCTCCGCTAGTTTTGCAAGGTCGGTCTCCCCAAGCTCGATGTTCAACTTTGAAATCGTATTTGGGCCACTGAGCAGAGAGCCGTAGGAGATTCCTACGTCGAGGTTTTTTACATGTGCGACTTGGACCTTTTTAGCGTCGAATATTTTCAGATCCGTCACGCCAGCAGTTCCACCCAACAGTCCAAGCGAGGTCCCCCCTACGGTCACGGAACCTTCGGTGAACATAGGCGCGAGTGTTTCTTCAAGCTTGTTCTTTACGAATCGCTGACCAGAGCTTGTACTCAGCCACACTGAAATCAGGATAGTTGCAACGAGAATTAACAGTGCCAAACCGGCCAAAGCGATTAGGAACCACCGGAGGGCTGGGGGACGTCTTGCTAACCAACCCACTAGAATGGTTCTCCAATGGTTGCGTGGAAAAGAAAACGATTGCCGAAACTGTTTCCAGGGAGTGGGTTCACACGGCCGTCAGGTTCAGTCGGAGCTGTGCGGTTAAGTCGATATGCGAAGTCGAGTCTGATGGGACCAACAGGAGTCTGAAACCGTAAACCAAAGCCGGCTGCGTAGTGAAGTTGAGCAAAATCTAACGCGTCCTTGCTTGCGGTCACGTCGCCGGCGTCGAGGAAAAGTGCACCAACCAGAGCATTGGAGCTAAACTGCTTTAATACGATTCTCGCCTCCCCGGTGGCCAAAAAACTCGTGCTGCCGCCGATAGGGAGCTGTTCTGTGAAAACATTACCGTTGGAGTCGGTTGCTTGCCGTGTTGCTGTTGGGGAGAGATTGCGAAAACTAAAACCTCTGTGGTCTGAGGAGCCCCCTCCGTAAAAACGTCTTGTCAAAGGCGCAAAACTGTCAGAAGCATTTACTATTGCCCCGCCAGCTATTCTGGCAGCGAGAACAAGCCTTTGGCCGAATGGAATATACCCCCTGAGGTCCGCGGTTCCGCGAATATAACTTTGCTCGCTAATCGAATAAGGACCTGCTTCTTCTAGAGAAAGTCCTAAGTAAACCCCTTTGGACGTGTTGAGGGGTTTATCTCGGAAATCAAAACTAACGGATTGTTCGAAGTAGCCAAGTCTGTTGAAGCTAGAGAGGTTGCCAGCCAGACCTGCGTCCGGTCTGATATTGATGGCGTGGAGTTCCCAACCGATTTTTGCGCGAATTTTTCGCTCTAGGAATGGTCGCTTCAGGGTGATGCCACCGCCGATGTCGAATGCTGTAAATGCCTGGTAATCGTCGTCGATCACGACTCCGCTTATCGTTCCCGAAAAAAGCGGGGCTAGGAAATCTTGGCGAGATAAGCTTCCAAGGGCTTTGTATGTAAACTGGCTCCTGGCGACAAAGATTCGCCCTATCTGGGCATGGCTTTCCAGCGTGTTAAGGGGGTGCAGAAAACGTTTCTGGGCATAGTCGCCTCTTACTCGTACCTCCCAACGATTCGCGTCTTTTCCGCCACCTAGGCCGAGCTTTACCTCTCGCGGCTTGCCGTCGTTAACCTGGGCAGAAACGTCTGCTATTTGTGGCCTGTCGACTCTGTCAATGCTTAGCTTTACCGAGGCAAAACCAAGTTCGCGAAGATATTGGCTGCTTTTGTCTAGCAGTTGAGGGTCGTAGGGGGCGCCTTCCTGCCAAGCAATGCGGTGCTTCATCGCCGTCTCAGGCACCTCGGTTAAACCCAGAATTTGGGTCTTACCGAACTGGACGCTTGGCCCCGGTGCCGATCGAAATTCGATTTGTGCCGTGCTGCGATCACGGTCGACTTGGACCATACCCGTGGTATCGGCATGGGCGTATCCTGAATTTATTAGTAAGGTTTTTAGTTCGTCTTTGGCAATGACGTATGTTTCATAATTGAAAGCAGCGTTCGTGACGACATCTAGATCTTCAAGAACTTCTTTCGCTTCGCGCGACAGCCGGGGAGGAAGTGCAGAGAGCTCGACGGATTTGATCTTGGTTTGTTGACCCTCCAGAATCCGGTATAGGACGGCCACACCGTGCCTGTGGCGAATCGCTTGTGGGTCGCTGACACGAACACGGAAGAACCCGTGCTCTTTGTAAAGGGAAGCAATACGCTTCTTATCGAGCCGAGCAGCAGTGGTTTGAAATTCGGCTCTACCTTGCCCCAATAGCCCGGAGGGCTTTAGCGAGAGTCTTGAAATAATTTCGTTCGACGAAAGGGTCTCATTGCCTAGTACCTTGACGGCAAGCACGGGACGTCCATCGAGTGTTTTTCGACGGGAAGACTTTCGAGTCGCACCACACCCGATGAAGATCGCGATCGACAATACGATGCACGTAACGACGCCCGGCCGGGCATGGGTTGGATGTGGGTTGGTATTCACCGAACTCTGAAGGGACTACGATCCCCAAATTAGTGCGAAATTCTAGCTCATTGTTGCCTTGCGAAGGGACCTCGAACGGCATTTTGGCGCGTTCTGTCACACTTCTGCCGCAGACGCCGCTTACTTGGTTTCAGCGGCCGCTACATGGTAGCTTTGTACTTCGCGGCGAGGGCAATGGAAGAGTCGGAAATTACGCGCAACGTGTATCCGCGTTTGTTCGGCAACTATCATTTGATCAGCCCCCTTGCCCAAGGGGGGATGGGGGCTCTTTATCTAGCCGTAACCGGGCTTAAGGAGCTCGAGCGGTTGTTGGTTATAAAGACCGTGCTGCCCCATCTGGCAGACAAGGAATATGTTGCCCGCTTCAAGGATGAAGCGAAGGTCGTGGTCAAGCTATCCCACGGAAACCTGGTTCCGGTCTTTGACGCGGGGGAAGTGAACGGAGAGCTATTTTTGGCTATGGACTTTGTCGATGGCCAGGACCTGAGAGCGGTCTGGAACAAATGTGCTCAAAAAGGGATCGCATTTCCTGTGGACGTTGCGGCCTACTTAGTCAAAGAGCTTTGCCAGGGACTTTCATACGCCCATGGTTATGGCGATCTGGAATTGGTACATCGCGATATTTCGCCCCCCAATATTCTGTTGAGCTACTCCGGCGAGATAAAGCTCACTGATTTCGGCCTTGCGTTTTCCACCTTGAAAGTCGAGAAGACGGCACCAGGCATTATTTACGGAAAAGTAGCCTATATGTCGCCTGAGCAGGCGCGCGGTGAACGTTTGGATGGACGGTCAGACCTTTACGCTGCAGCCATCGTCCTGTGGGAACTTCTTACCGGTCGCCAATTGTTTCCACCAGGCAAAGAGCCACCGCAGGAGTTGGTACGGAGAACAAAAAATCCGGCAGTTCAACCGCCGTCTTCCCGGGCACCACGTGTTCCCAAAGGGCTTGATGAAATATGCATGCGCGCGTTGTCTGCGGAGCGCGATAAACGATATCAAAATGCGGAAGGGCTTCGTGAGGCACTGTCTCGCTGGCTAGCAAGAGAAGCCCCGTCCACCGGTGCGCCGCAAGTCGCGGCATTTCTGAAGCGTCTCTTTGAAGACGAGCAGGTAGCGGGAAAAGCGGAGCGAGATATGCTGATCGATAGAGCGCGGGCGGGGATCGGCTCTACGTCGCGGCGCAAGGCTGAACGCGAAAACGCAGATGAAAGTGGCGGACGACGCGCGCGCGATCGAGGTGAGAAGCCAAAAGATCGCAGAAGACGAAGTCGTCGCACGTCTGAACAGACGAGGCCCGGTATTGTTGTTCCTGTTCCTAGTGCCGGGGCCGGTGGAAAAACGGTGGTTCAGGGCGCGACCTCGACGGAGGAGGCGACCGGGCTGGAGCTCAGTGGCGAAAATGCCATTGGGCAGATTCTTGATGACCGGTATCGAATTGTCGATTTGCTTGGTGAGGGTGGCATGGGAACGGTTTACCTAGCCGAGCATACCGAAATCGGCAAATTGGTCGCCGTCAAAATTCTTCACTTAGTTTATTCAAGGTTGCCAGATCTTCTGGAGCGTTTTAGACAAGAGGCGCGCGCTGCCTCCCGTATTGGTCACCCACACATCGTAGATGTGACCGACTCGGGAACGACAAAAGATGGTGCTGCATATTTTGTCATGGAGTACCTCGATGGGGTTGAATTAGGTAGCGTCATCGAACAAGAAGGAGCGCTGGATATTCGCCGTTCGCTTCGCATTGGATCTCAAATTTGCCGAGCCCTAGCCGCAGCTCATGATGCTTCCATTGTTCACCGCGACTTGAAACCCGAGAACGTCTTTCTGACCGTTCGAGAAGGACTCGCCGATTTTGTAAAAGTACTCGACTTTGGAATCGCCAAGAGTACCGAGGCAGAGGAAGCACGTGAAAAGCGCCTGACCCACCCAGGTATGGCGATGGGAACGCCCGAATACATGGCGCCAGAACAGGCCGCGGGAAAACCTGCCGACGGCCGATCTGATATCTATGCCGTTGGTGCTTTGCTCTACGAAATGCTGACTGGAACGGCTCCATACCGCGGTGCCAATTTCATGGAGATTCTTAGCAAGAAGGCGAACGAAGAACCCTCGCCGCCGCGCACCATCCGCCCCGAAATGACGCCAGAGATTGAATCCTTGGTCATACGAACCATGTCGCGCGATCCCGATAAGCGTCCTTCTTCCATGATGGCATTGGATTTCGCGATTAACAGCCTTCTTTCTGGCCGGGGCGCTGCTGTGGCAGGGCTCCTCGGACTTCGAGCCGATGCCGATGACATTGCCGCACTAAACCCTGGAAGAGTAGGAGCTGGCGAGCGCTGGGAATTGGCAGCAGGCTTTTTCCCTCCGCGGGCTAGAACTCATTCCTCGTGGCAGGCTTTCGGGGAAACCACAGACGTCACCATTGCTCCTGTTGCCCCCAAGAGGAGGTTCGCGCCGTGGATGTTTGTAGCTGCCGGGGTCGCAGTCTTTACACTTCCGCTCTTGGTCTGGGCTCTTTGGCCCAATGATGAGCCTGAGCGTGTAGCCGACACAAGCACCCCGAAAACGGAAGCAAAAAAAACTGAGGTGGTTTTGCCTGAGACTCAAACCAAGCCAGAAACGAATGTTGAAAATCCACCCGAGGAAAAAGCGGACAGTGCGGAACAGAGCGAAACTCCTCCGATTGAAGACGTAGTTGCTCCGAAGTCCGTTGACGTCACTCGCGATGACACGCCTGTGGGAACACAAGGTGACGAGGAAGGTGAGACGGCTGAAAAGGAAAAAGAGCCTTCGAGCAAAGCCCAGGCTGAGCGCATGCTTCGTCAGGCGCGGACATTTAAATCACGACTACGTTGGAAAGAAGCTCGATCGCTTTATAGAAAAGTCGCAGTCAGCGGGTTTCGCAGTCGAGAGGGATACCTTGGTCTTGCCCAGGTTGCTTTCGAAACAAAGCAAACCAAACAGGTGATTAGGTATGCTAGTAAGGCTGGCAAAAGCGTGCCTGCGCAAATGCTGTTGGGGCATGCCTATTACAAGCGGGGAGAATACAAAAAAGCCCTTGGTTTTTACGAAAAGGTGCTCTCCATACAGCCGAAAAACAAAGAGGCTTCGCGCTCGCGCGATGCGGCGAAATCACGGGTCCGTTGAGTCTAGAAATGGCCTGAAACTGCAGCCGCGAAACCATCGGGCATGGGCGTAACAGTTCCACGAACTTCTCGCGTACTGTCGCGATAAAACAGCCAACCACTGGTAACTGCGAAGCCGGCACCGACAAGTAGTAACGCGGTTCCAGCGGTACGAGTGTTCCTTATTCTAGGGCAAATCGTATTTGTTCCTATGCACGCCCCATCGCCGTGCATTGACATCAATGTGAACCCAGTTGCTAAACTGGCAACGGCTGTCGAGGCTGTGAGCCATTTCCAGTTTCGGTTAGCTGGGGCTGGAGTTCCATTGCTGACTAACAATGGACCTGGCACTGTTTCTTTCTTTGCGACTTCTCTAGCAAGGACCGTTAGTCTATTCGTGAGTTCTTCAACGGTGCAGATAGGGCATTCGCCTTCGACTTCATACCGTTTGGAAGAGTTAGCGGCAGATCGGACCATTCGAATCGAGTAGAAGGCGCCCTGTGCTTTGATCTGACATTGTATAGTTGACGGCTCGCTTGTGCGAAAGCCTAGCAAAGACGTGCGAATGTGGTCGGTAAGGACCGAGGACATAAGAGGTGCGCCGTCTCCGTCAATTTGAACTGGCAACACTTCAATAGTGGAATCTGCCTTCGCAATGCCGCTTTGGGTGAGAGCCATTATGGCCAAGACCAGAAAGGAGGCGCCTAATCTCATATCTAAGACGCTAGCACTGCTCTGCCGTGGGTCAAAAAGATTGGCTTTTCTTTGCCGCGGTTACGAGTTCTCGTAGCTCTCCAGCCTTAAGGGGCCCGTCGCGGCGAGCAAAAACCCGTCCTTGTTTATCTATGACCAACGTCGTTGGTATTGCCGAGAGAGGCGCAATGCTTGGGTCGAGTTTGCTTTCAGAACCAAGCCCAAGAAGATAGGTGGCTCGGGTTGCTTTGCGCCAGCCGGGGAGAAACGCGCGTGGTTGGGAATCTAGCGATATGCCAATGATGTTTTCATCGTTGAGTTCTTTTAACTGGTCGACGTCGGTGAACACATTGTCGTTCGCGGTGACAAAAAAATGTAGGATGACAACTTCGCCCCGGTATTGAGCCAACTCTACGTTGCCGCCTTCTAGTAGTTGGACGGAGAGCGAAAGCTTAGGCCCCTTCTCTTTGAAACCCGTTTCCGCTGGTGGCTTGGAACCGCATGACGCGCAAGCGAGCGCCAGAGCGAGACACCACTTGGTCATTTGCCCCTGGTGCTCATTCGCAAAAGTTTTCCTATTCCGATTGCTGCACACCCTACGAAGCCAGAGAAGAGTGCGCCCATCTTCGCCTGGCCGAGGAGTACAGGGTCGGTGAAGGCTGCGCCAGCAACAAACAAGGCCACGGTCAATCCAAGTGCAGCTACAAAGCCAGCCATCATTAACTCGAGCATGCCCATTCGTTCGGGAAGAGGAAAACCTAGCTTTGTAGCGAGCCAGCCAAAGAAAGTAATCCCGACGGTTTTGCCCACGACTAGGGAGCCGAGAATCAACCAGGTCATGGGGCCGATGTCAGACAGAGGAACGCCCGCATTGGCAAAGGCAAAGGCAAAAAGACCGAGATCAACGTAGAGCTTTATCGAGTGCTCAAATTGGTTAAGCGGAGAATGATCCGGTCTTCGTTCGTCTTCCGTAAACATTCCAAGATCTCGCTTTGGGCCGGGAAGGAACGGGACGATAAAGACCAAGGCGAGAGCAGGGTGTAGCCGTGCGAGCATAAGTCCCGACCAAGCGATAGGGCCGGCAACAAAGATGTAGGGGGCCCAGTTATTAACTTTGGACTTGCGCATGAACCAGGCCACGCCCATGGCAAATAACACCAACAGGAGATAAATTGGCTCGGCTGGGTGAACCGGATCGCCATAAAAAATTGCGATGATTCCCAGGCCGATGGCGTCATCTGCCACGGCAAGAAGTAAGAGGAAATTAATCGCTGGGTGCCCAGTACCAAAAACGGTGCGGGCGACGAGCCAGGCTAATGCAATGTCAGTCGCAGTTGGAATTCCCCAGCCTTTTTGCAGGGCACCGATTTCATGGCCGGCGAAAAGATCCCCACCAATCATGAAGTGAAGTCCTAGAAAAAAAGCAGCGACCGGGCCGAAAACTCCACCAAGGGTCGCTAGTAGTGGATTAATGGCTTTCTTGAATGGATTTAGGCTGCCGCCGGGAAGGCAAGACTCTGTTATCTCTTTGGCAGCGATACCAAAGAAGAAGACCATGAAGATGTCGTTGATGATGAAATGAAGTGTGACGGAGTGGCCGAATATCGTGAGTCCGGCAACGGGTTCGAGGTGAATCAGGTGCTCATAGCTTTCCCAGTTTACGTTGGCGAAGAGGAGTGCTGCGAGAACACCAATGATTAGGGGGATTGAGAATTCTTGCAGGAAGCTGACGATTGATTTGCGTTTGCGATTCACTGTTTGTCCAAATTCAGCGAGCGACATTCCTGTCACCCGAGTAAGAGGTATATCAGGAGAGAGCACTGTATAGTAACGGCGGAATGCTAGGGAGTGTAAGAATTGGGGGGGTGGTTTTGCTCGGGCTTTTGGGGCTTACGGAGGGGCTTGTTTTCTCTCAGCCCGTTGAAGAGCGGTCTGTCGGGCGACTTTCACTGCCAACGACTGGCATAGCTGGTGAGGCCGACGGTTACACAGTGGTAAACAACCCTGCGGGATTACAATTTCTACGAGGCTCGACATTTGCTGTCGCCTTGACGTCAGAAGGGATCGCTGATGACGATGGGCGGGGGTTACGCACGGGGCAGGGT
>CAYPIX010000046.1:0-29468 GCA_964410875.1 uncultured Kofleriaceae bacterium | reverse complement strand
GTCTTCAGGTACCACACCACCCAGGGTTTCTGCGGAACGAGCAGCAGTTACCCAAAGCTCAGGCTTGTTGGAGCGTGCATATCGAGCCAACAAATCCAGAGCAATCTTGGGTGGAAGTTGCCCCCTACCCACAAACCAGCTGGCATCATCCAAAAGAATTTTCCTCTCTGTTGTCGCCAGAGGAAGAGAGGCAACTGTCAATTCACGCCAAATCGACTCGGGGTAATTGGTGCGAAAAAACCCGACGCCATCCGCGTTCATCATCAGCCAGGAGGGACAATACTTGAGTGCGAGCTTGTGACTCGTTTCTTTCTTTTCATGCCAGAGGCACTCGCGCCCGAGGTTTTTTCTATCACCGTAACGAAAACAAATGGGGAGAGACGACGAATCGTTTTCTTCAGAAGAAGACAACAACAATTTGTGGTTGCTTTCTTCGGCACACTCCGATTTCGCGAAGAGGACCTGTTGGCGAGAGACATTTACGCTACTCCGAACTCCGGCTGCCAGCTCCTCACTTGCTGAACCGAATACCGGTAACGAATGCTCCGCTTCGGTCAATGCAAGTTCGGTGAGAAATCTAAGGTCGCCATACCAGGAAACAAGCATCGGGAGGGCACTACGGCGCGTGTCTACAAAGCGCTTTCGCTCAGCTTTCGAAAGCAACCAATCAACGACCCCCTGTCGAAAGTCCTCTCCCCAGCGCGTTGGTGCGTGGGCAAGTGCGAGGCGTAAGAGGATCTCGTTACTTGAATCTGCAATTCCTAAAACCGCGACACCGACGCCAAGATCAAGAGCCCTATCAAAAACGAGGAGCTTCGCTCCGGTCGATTGGAGAATTCGTCCAAGGGCTGCCTTTGCGGTTCGTACTCGGGTCCGCAGCTGAGAGGTCTCTAGTCCCTGTTGTAGAGCCCCCGTTGCTGGGAGCCAAAAAGTTTCTCCGTCGACAACAGCTGTTTTGAAATTACCGATAACAAAGCCAAGATCACTCAGTGTTGCAAGGGAGCGACGGAAAACCACCTCACCCTCACCTTCCTTGAAACCACCACCTAAAACACTTCTGTCACCAGCCACTCGCACACTAAAAGAAATCTCAGCAGGAAATTTTCTTTGGTCAAACGATGGTGCCAAGAAACGACCGGACTGGTCCTTCGCCGAAAAAGAGAGGAATTCAAGGCCATCAACTATTTGAGTAGCAATACCGCGAGAGTTGCCCCTCTTTAGCGAATAGCGAAACGAGAGATCAATCGTGCCTGTTGCCACAGGGGTTCCGAACTTCAACAAAAGTAATTCGCGTTCCGGGAAAAGTTCCCAATCCACGGGAATGCTACCCGTTCTCGTTTCGACGTTGATGCTATCTATTGAAAGGTTCGCGGCGTGCATCCACAGGCCATCCAGGTCTCTTTGCAGTTCAACTTGAACACGGACCATACCGGTTATTTTTTGTGTGGCGATTACCTGTAGCTCTACCTGATAACTAATCGGAAAGGCTCTTTCGTCCAATCCATTCTCTGAACGAAGAGACCAATCAGGGTGATTCACCGGAATCTTGGGTGCGGACGATGCACACGCGAAAAATAGAACCAAACCAGAGAGATACCGCACCAATTTCACGATCGCACAGAACTGGAACTAGCGCGAATATGCCACCAATCTGGGATCTCCTAGGCCTCTCACGTATGATGGCCGAGCTTATGAACTGCGACGCAAAATACTTAGCTACCGTTTTCGCGGTGGTAATTGGCGTGGGTCAGCCACAGGAGTTGTTTGCTCAAAATCCCGAGCGGAGGCCAGTCATTGCCGAGCTTGAAGTAGTGGAGGCCTTCCCGCAAAAGAACACTGCTGTTCTTTTCGACCCCCTAACGCAGTATCGACTTGAATTACGCCTTGGTGATTTCATTGGTTTTTACGCTGTTACTGAAATTGCCCAAAACACGGTCACACTGGTTCATGAGAAGACCAAAGAACGACTTCTTCTGCGCCCGAGATCGGAAACCGTTAGACAGCAGCCTACAATTTCCCCTCCCCTCGCAAGACCTGCACCACCGAGTCCAACACGAGCACCGATCACCCCACCTGAACCGCGACCTCCATCGCGTCGTACTAAGCTTAAGCCCCAAAACCCTTACCCCGACGCGAAGGTTGTGCCCGAAGAAAAGACGGGGAAGCTAATCACCGCTCCCGAACTGCCAAAGAAACGAACCGAGCGACATCGGGTAAAAAAACAGGTTTTGGATGACGCCCTGAGCGACTTTCACGAGTTGGGGAAAACCATTCAAGTTGCCAAGAGGGAAGGCAACATTGAAATCCTCCAAGTAAAGCAAGACTCAATTCCTCATGAGCTAGGGCTTAGAAAAGGGGATCGTATCCTTCGGGTGGCCGGGGTCGATCTTGGAAAACCAGACGCGGCTGTTGACGTATACGTAGCAGTAACTAGCACCAACCAGTTTGCGATCGTTCTGATGAGAGGCGCGCAGCAGGTAACGCTAAGGTATCGGGTCATCAAGTAATCCGTTTTGCTTTCTCCCAAGTAATCTCTGGGGTAGAATTTCAGAGTGCATCGCTTCGGCGTAGAATTGAGCGACAAATCAGAGTGGGTCGGTATGCACGACCCGGAGAACTCCTCCGTTTTTGTTGCCTCTGAAAAACCCTGCGCAGTCGGGGAGATGGTGCGCCTAGATTTAGTGGTTGGCAAAGGCGGCCCCAAGATTATTTTTCGCGGAAAAGTAATATCTCGCCAAATCAAGAGTGACGGCGACGGTCCGACCGGTTTCTCAATGGCTCTTGGCCCCGAAGAATCTGAGAAAGTTAATTACCTAACGGGTTTCGTTCGCGGTGGCATGCTCGATCTTCGCCAAAAACGTAGGCTTCCTATTCGACTGAATGCTACCTACGGAGGTATTGCCGGCCCCGTTGCGACCTATACGCGAGACATCAACGAAGAAGGCGTCTTCGTTGTTTCTGAAGAACCACTTCCTGAACAGTCAGAAGTCCATTTACTGATTACATTCCCCGACCAAGACGAGGCGGTTTCTATTTCGGGTATCGTCTCGCATACGGTTGTTGTGGAAGACGAAGACGTCCCTGGCATGGGAATTAAGTTCAACATGACATCGAACCTTGCGGTTCAAATGGTCAAACTAATCGATGAGGTAGAGGCTCGATTCGTATCCGGATCGCTACCCGAAGAGTACCTCCTGTAACTCTATATTGTAACCGGGGTTAGTTAGTTCTCCGTTGCTGCGCCTGTGTGAGCATGGGAAGTTCGCGGCGTGTCGTTCGCGACCCAAATGAACAGAAAACCCGGCAGGTCACGGGTTTCATGGAGAGACGGTGTCCACCTTGTTGGGACACCTATTTGGTGCGACGCCAGTCTGCTTCGCCAAGTTTGTTTTGTATCGAGCGCCGACGCTGCTGGAACGGCCAAACACCACCAAATGATTGCTACAGAGGGAACCCACACTCTGCTCAACGCGATCGCGGGAAAAGACAAGAATTCCGCTCTATCTACTCCACTTGGACGTCCCTTCACCCTTGGCTCTCATCGCCTCGAGCTTTTTGCTTCGGGCGTCGGTATGGGCGCTGCCTCCTTGGTTGCGGACGTTGGTGAATCGCGAATCGTCTACGCGGGGTCAATAAACACCCAACCTAGCCCTACTGCTCAAACATCTGATGTTCGCACCTGTGACACGCTCATTATCGATGGTGAGTATGCCGACGAGCACTACATTTTCCCCTCTTTCGATGAAGCAGCAGATCTAACAGCGAAGCACTGCAATGCCGTGACGAGAGAAGGCGGTGTTTCGATCCTGCTGGTGCGAACAGTAACCAAAGCAATAGATGTAGCCATTGCACTTGCGAACCGAGGGCTGGACCTAAGCGCCCATCGAAGTTTTTTTACAGTCATGAAACAACTCGGTGAGACGCTAGGGCTCAAACGAATTCGCCGAGCAACAAACACCCCCAAACCCGGAACCACGATTCTTTGGCCACTCAAAGCGAGGTCAACCCTGAACAGAATAAGTGTACCGGAAAAGTCGCAGATAACGCTCCTGAGCGGACGTGCCAAAGACTCAAGTTTTGTCGAGGCTCTCGAAATCGATGGCGCGATCGCTTGGAGCCAAAAAGCCGATTCCAAGCAGCTAGCGCAGTACATAAACACAACAGGAGCCAGCGACGTCCATTTCCTCGGTAGTCGCGAGACCTCATCTTGGAAGCAAATCCGTGGCACCGGGGCTAACGTATTTCCCCTCGGCCCTCCTCGGCAGATGTCTCTTTTCTAGTTCTCATGTCGTTTCGAAAGAAAATAACAATCGCCAATATTTCCGCAAAACCTCCTGGATTGTGGTGGAGGTTGATCCTTGCGGTCCTGGTTTGGATTCCCCTTGCAGCGCCGGCAATAGGGGTCCTCGTTGGCTTTACTCTACTAACTCGTTGGTCTTCGGATTTGCCTCAAGTTCCTGACCTTGCAGCTTGGGAGAAGAGCGCACCGCAAACGACAAATATTTTCGTTAGCGACGGGACTCTGGCAGCTGAAATTCCTTTTACCCAAGGAGCCGAAAGCGGACATCGTCGACTTGTAAGTTTCTCAGAAATTCCAGCCGTTTTGGTACAAGCGCTAGTTGCTGCGGAAGACGTTCGTTTTTTCGAACACAATGGTGTCGATCTGCGAGGTATAGCTCGCGCTGCCGTCACCAATTATAAAGCCGGCCGGGTAGTAGAAGGAGCCTCTACGCTTACGCAACAGGTCGCTAGAAACCTTCTACCTAAGAGCATAGGTAGACAGAAAAAACTACGCCGAAAGGGCCGGGAGGCGATTCTTGCAACGCGAATCGAAGCCAATTTTCCCAAGGAGCGTATCCTTGAGGTTTATGCGAACCATACCTTCTTCGGTGCCGGTTCCCACGGAGTCAAGGCAGCGGCAGAGCGGTACTTCGGCAAAGAACTTTCCAAGCTAACCGTCGCAGAAGCTGCAATGATTGCTGGTCTAGCCCAGGCGCCGAGCCGAGCGAATCCAGTAACAAACATGCCCGCAGCAACGAAGCGGAGAAATTCCGTCATCGAACGGATGCTCAAAGCAGGGTTCCTAACGGACGCGGAAGCCAACCAAGCGAGTGCCGAGCCAGTCTTGCTTGTCAACACGTCGCGACGATATGGCTCCCTGGCGCCATGGCACACAGAGCAAGCTCGAAGACAAGTACAAGCAAGGTGGCCTCGAGAATACGCTCGTGGCGGACTCACGATCGAAACAACTGCCGCTGCCGTTGCGTCTATTGAAACTGCTTTGGCAGCCCGGGAAACCGTTGACAAGCTTTTCTCCGGCGACGAAGAAATTCCTGAGATTGGTAGTATCGCTATCGATCACGTCACTCGTTACGTGGAAACGAGTCTCGGTGGTTGGGATTGGCGAAAAAGTAAATTTGACAGGTCAACACAAGCTTGTCGTCAACCTGGGTCCGCTTTCAAACCCATTGTCTACGCAGCGGCCATCGAGAACAAAAAGATTACAGCAGGCACACCTCTGCGCGATGCTCCTATTGCTGAGTGGGACTCTGAACTTGGAGTTCATTGGAAACCCACCAATGGCGGACGACTTTTTCGAGGAGTAGCTCTCGCCCAACAAGCGCTTGCCTCCTCGCTCAATGCACCCGCTGTAGACGTGCTCGACAGAGTGGGCACCAGAGCGGTAGTAGAGATGGCCAGGAACTTAGGGGTAACAACTCCCCTCGCAGAAGTACGGCCGCTCGCACTTGGCTCCTCTTGTGTCTACCCCCTAGAACTGACCTCGGCAATTGCGACTTTTCCGCGGGGCGGAGAGGTGATGAAACCGCTTTTCATTAAGCGAGTTTCCCATGGAGAGAACGTCCTTCTAGATGTCAGCTCCCCCTATGATGCTACGCTAACGGGTAGCCGGCGACTTGATCGAATAACCGCCGTCGCCTCTGTGGAAAAAGAACCGGCAATAAAACCAACAACGGCTTTCATTCTTTCTTCAATGCTTCGTGACGTCGCGCGGACTGGAACCGCACGCGACTCGCGCAAACTTCGACGCGAAGTCGCTGGTAAGACCGGTACCACCAACAATAATACTGACGCGTGGTTCGTCGGATACGATTCCCGCGTTATTGCCTCCGTTTGGTTAGGTCATGACAACCCGGAAAAACCATTAGGCAAAGGTAAAGACGGGTCCCACGCAGCACTTCCTGTATGGATGGCTATGTTGCGCAAGGTCCAAGACGGGCGAGAGTCAGAATCTCTTCTCCAAAACCGCCCGGCCGACATTGTTCAACTCAGAATTGACCAAGAAACCGGTTTTCGCGCCGAACCTGGTGCCGGAGGAGCAGCTGACGTGTTTTTCGAGCGGGGTACGGCGCCAACACAAAGCGTGACTCACTCTGTCGGGCTTCCTGTGGATCTTGACCGCGAAAGTCATAATTTCTAGGTCGTTCGCCACCACCAAAAAAAACTCAGTGCTTATTCGCCCCAAAAGTCCCGCAAACAGTTAGACTGATTCACGATGTTTGGCCTCGGCATGGGAGAGATCATCCTGATTGCGGTGGTCGCATTAATTGCTCTTGGCCCTGACAAACTTCCTCAAGCTGCTAAGTCACTAAGTAAAGGAATCCGAGATCTCCGCCGAAGCACGCGGGATCTTCGCAGCTCCATTGAACAAGACACCGAACTCGGAGACGCCGTTCGTGAAATACGAAGTGCTCTCCAAGATGACCCAGTGCGCCCAGCTCCCGCGACCAAGCCCGTTGCGGCAGCCGATACTCACGCTCGAGGTGAAAAGACAGATATCCCTACTTCTAAAGACGATCTACTTCAAGAAGTCGAGCCGCCAAAGAGCAATGAGTGAAGTGCCAAAAAAACTCGAGGGGACAACCGTCCCCCCTCCGCCAATAAACACAGACGAAGCGGAGATGCCTTTTCTGGAACACCTTCGCGACCTACGTGACCGACTTCGCAATTCAATTATTGCACTCATTGCAGGCTTCATCGTCGCTTTCATTTTCAAGCAAGAGCTTTTCGTTCTCCTAGTAAGACCCCTCCAGGGTGCTATGGCGGCCAAGGCGAGCTCGCAACCTGAGCTCTTCCAAACCTCACTCTATTTCACCACCCCAGTCGAAGTTGTCTGGGTGTACTTCTCGTTAGCTTTTTGGGCAGGTCTTTTCCTCGCCTCTCCGGTAATTTTTTTTCAACTTTGGAAATTTGTCGCGCCGGGACTCTATAAGAACGAGCGGAGCTATGGTGTTTGGTTTGCCATTTGCTCGGCAGTCCTTTTCTGCAGTGGCGCGGCCTTTTGTTACTCAATCGCGCTACAACCAACCTTTGAATTTCTACTTAGTTACTCGAGCGAAAACCTGGCAAAGATGACAAAAGGACTTGGACTCGAATACGAGCTCTCAGCGCCAATTAGTTTACAACCTCTTCTTACGATGGACGGCTACCTGTCCTTCGCCAAGAAACTTCTCCTCGGTTTCGGTTTGGTTTTTGAGCTACCTCTTCTAGTGTTCTTCTTGTCAAAAATCGGTGCTGTCGACCATCGGATGCTATGGAAATTCAATCGCTACGCCGTCGTACTTTCATTTGTGTTGGCCGCGTTCTTGACCCCACCCGATTACCTCTCTCAGATCATCATGGCTGGCCCTATCGTCATTATGTACAACCTCTCCATTATCGTGTCCTGGGTTGTAACCAGGGGCCGAGAACGAAAAGAACAAGCCCTAGGTGTATGACGGGTGCTTGAGGTACTTCCGCCAATCAACCTTGGTGAACCACCAGTAAAGAAATCCTGCGGCGACCGCGGCCCAGATTAGAACTCCAACCAAGCCAATCACGATTCTTGAAGAGGAAGCTGCACCTTTTGCTTTCTCTAGTGCCAGCGTCATCTCGTGATACTCCCAACTAACCGCAAACTTGTCGTAGCTCTGCTGCAACTCTGTCTCGAGCCCACCGTAGGTTGACCCTTCCCAAATAGATGCGACTATGTGGGCTGGCAAAAAGCAAAGAAAGACGGCGAGTAGCCCCCCAACAGCCAATTGTAAACGCTCGCTACCGGCTGTTCGAAATCGAGCAAGGTTGAACCAATAAACGACTTTCTTTTTTACTTGGGTCCCAATTTCTTTCGCCGTGTCGGCAAAAGATTTGGCTTTATCCATTGCTGCATCTTTGTCAAACGTGGGCATTTGCACCTTCGACAAAAGCCCCGGCCCCTCAGTACTTGCTTCGTCGGCCTGGCCAGCCGGAAATGTAGAAATTGTTCTGCTTTCTTCAGCCTTCTGTACGAAGTCCATGTCCGGGGCAAGATCCGCCATCTCTTCTTGCGCCATTTCTGGGGGGCGAAACTGATCCAGGTTTGCTTCAAGCGGTGGAAGCCCGCCATTTGCGGCCGCAAGCGACATTTGACTCTCTTCGCTACCGTCGACATTGGAAAGGGTAAAATTTCCAGACAGGGGATCTTCTGGTTCCAATGGCGGAGCAAACGCCTCCAACGACGGTGCCGAAGGAGGAGTGAATGTCACAAGGCTCTCCTCGACAGGCTCGTTGACCGGATTCGGTCCTGGTATTTGCGCAGTCAAAGGAGGCAACGGTTTACTTCCCGTGGGAGGACGTGGAGCAGCCCTTGCAACCGGCGCTTTGGGGCGCCCGGGTGAAGTTCCAATCCCTAAGGGTGGTGCTGCCATATCCGGTCCTGGGAGAGCCGACGATCCTGGGACAGTCGACACGCTGCAAACCAATCCCAACTCCTCTAATTCACGCGCAAAGCTCGCAGCAGCATCCTTGCCCAATCCGGTTCGCGCCGCGAAGCGTCCATTCATCAACCGTTGCAGGACCGGCTCAACAGCGATCCCCATCTTCTTGGACATGTTCTCAGCTACTCGACGAACGCCCTGCGGCGAGGAGTCCTGTGTCCGCTCCACAAAAACCTGATAACGCACGTTCAGACCCGCTCCCCCATCCGACACAATGATACCAGACCTAAGACGCTCTAACCTTTGCGTGTCTCCAAAATGCTTGTACGCTTACTTTATGGGAGCAAGTAAGCGGGGGGGATCGCTTCAAAATAAATCCGGGAAAACAAAGAGGGCTAAGACAAATTCTAGGCCTGTTCCAAAGGCGAAAACTGGGCGTCGGAAGCTTCGGCTTAGAATCAGCCATAGGCAGCCTTCGCCATGGCAGCCCACCGACAAGGATGCCCAAAACCCCGATGATTGAAGCATAGACTTCGGCTATCCACACATTTGCCCACATGTGTGGACAAAAACTAGATGTATGCCAGTTACCCACATGTTTGTTCACACTTGTGGATGACTGCGGCTCGCCACTTATTGGGCGCGATTAAATCCGTCGCGAGCGCGATCGTTATCGGGATCTAGTCGAAGCGCTTGCTCAAAAGAAGCCGAGGCTTTTTTTCGATTGTTCCCCAGCAGATGGGCCTCACCCAGCAGCATGTGAAAACGGCTATTGCCCGGCGCAAGACGAGTCGCACGGACGAGGTGTTTAACTGCTGCGCGATTGGACCCCTGCTGCAAAGCTATCTCACCCAGCCCCGCAGATGCTCTTGCGTTCTTCGGATTTACTCGCCGAGCTTGATTGAATTGGGTCGCAGCCTCAAGTGTATCTCCACGCCGCAGTGCACTCGCGCCCAACTTTGCAAAGAACTCAGCCCTTGAGATGTCTTCCGTCGAGACTGGCGTATCGTCTGGATCGGGTTGTGGAGGATCTCTGGGGGGCGGTGATGGCTTTGTCGCTGTTCTTGTGGGTTCTGATCTAGGTTTACGCGTTCTGGTTTTCGGAACCGTTCCTGACCGCCGAGGTTCTGGTCGTGGTGCCGTTCTAGTGGGCGGAGTTTCAACCGGTGTGGTTTTGACTGGCGGCGTCTCAACAGGAGGCGTGGCGACAGGCTGTTTGACGACAGGCGGCTCCTGTTGAGAAGACGGCACTGGAGGTGGAACCTCCTCTTTGACGATCTCTTCACCATTTGCAACATCAGGTTTTTCTTGCTCTATAGAGAGGGCACCATCAACTAGTGCCTCATCATCGGAGTCTGATTCTCCACCTCCCATCGAACACACGCCAACGAAAACTCCCAGTAGACACGCGATTCCAACAGGGATTAACCACCTGCGACGCGCCGGCGGCGGTTCGAGGTAGTCGTACGAGTCTCCAGGTATTTGATAGGAAGCACCAGGCGATGGGCCGACGACACTATCCGAGGTTGGCAGCGAGCCACTCGCCCCCTCCTGCTCACTAAGCGCATCTCCGTCTGCGTACCAAGCAGCAGATACCCCATAAGCTGAAGGAGCTAGAACGCTCTGTTTAGAGAGGCCCTTCGCAGTCCCTGACAGCTCGGTGGGTCCATCGTTAACAGACTCCGCAGGCGCAAAAGCTCCAACAGAAGGACCAACAACCTCACTCTCCGAGGATGCTCGTTGCGTGAGCTTTTTCATTGCACGTGACACAGAGGGCGGCGGATGGCTTTCGGGCCTACGAACGGTCTCAACATTCATAATCGCACCACTGTCGGCTCCCTGCCTGAGAGCCTGTTGCAGGCGAAACACCGTGACAAATCGTTTTTCTCGGTCCTTTTCGAGCATATTCATCACGACGTGAGAAAGCCAAGGGGGCACGTTTGCGTTTTCGCTTTCAATCGCGACCGGCTTGTTTTGAATGTGAGCCGTTAATACATCCATAGTGCCGTCTCCGCCAAACGGCACCTTTCCCGTCAACGCCTGATAGGCAATGCAACCCAGAGAATAGATATCTGAGCGTCTGTCGACAGCCTCTCCGCGCGCTTGCTCTGGGGACATATACCTAGGATCACCAAACGTCATTCCAAGCTTCGTCGCTGGAGCAACGCCGTCCTGTTCGACAAGTTTTGAAAGACCAAAATCGAGAAGTTTTACAAACCCGTCGCGCTCTTGGCGATTGGTCAAAAAGACATTTTCTGGCCGTAAATCGCGATGAACGTATCCCATCGCATGTGCCTCCATAAGCGCATCGCAAAGCTGAACCAGGATGTCGACCACAGTGTCAATCGGCATCGTTCGGCCATTCGCAATGGCAGCCGCCAACGATTCACCACGGAGAAGTTCCATTGCCAAGTAGAGGCGATCGTCGTCAGTTCGACCAAAATCAAACATTTCAACAATGTGCCGATTCGCGATTTCTCCAACGCTTGTCGCCTCACGGCGGAATCGTTCAACAGAGAGTTCGTTTCCGGCCAGCTCCGTATGCAGAACCTTGATTGCGACGGGCCGCTTCAGGTTTATGTGCTCGGCTTGAAAAATCACACCAGTGCTACCCTCGCCGATCTTCTTCAGAATTCGGTAACGTCCACCAATGATGGTCCCCAAAAGTGGGTCCTTTTCGGAGCTTGCTTTGCGCTTACCACAACCAGGACAGAACTGTGCATCAGCATCGAATTCGAGCTTGCATGAGGCACAGATTGAGCTTTTGGCTGGGGGGCTAGACATGGGCAATCCAACTATCTCCAGCAATAATAGCTCACCAAAGCAAAGGATGCCCGAAATCGGCTCTTCCGGAGGATGAAACAACACGATTGACCCTTATTTTTGCGCTAGGCTGGCGGCCGTGAAACCAGGAGCCACTACTTCTGAAAAGCAGGTTGTCGAACGAGCCGTCGTGCGATTCGCTGGGGATTCCGGCGACGGAATGCAGCTTACCGGAACGGAACTAACCAAAGCGGCGGCAAAAACCGGCAACGACATTGCGACTTTTCCAGACTTCCCCGCAGAAATTCGTGCACCAGCCGGTAGCCTCGCAGGAGTATCCGGCTTTCAGCTGCACTTCGCATCGACTGACATCTATACCCCAGGGGATGCACCAGATGTGCTTGTGGCAATGAACCCTGCCGCCTTCAAGACCAACATCGGAGATTTAGTAAAAGGCGGAACACTGATCGTCAATACGGGCACCTTCACGGCTGCCAATCTCAAAAAAGCTGGATACGACGCCAACCCACTCGACGATAAGAATCTCGAACTGTCCTACCGCGTCCACCAAATTGATATTTCGAAGCTCACCCATACAGCCCTGGACGAAACATCTCTTACCTCCAAAGAAAAGTCTCGCTGCAAAAACTTCTTCGCCCTTGGACTAATGTTTTGGACGTACTCCAAAGATCCCGCCTCTGAAGAGAGCCATATCCAAAAAAAATTCAGCAAGAAACCACACCTTGCAGAAGCCAATATCCTGGCGTTCAAAGCTGGCTATAACTACGGAGAGACCGCGGAGGTCTTCCAGGGAACCTACGAGGTTCGTCCCGCGCGTTTCGAACCGGGCATGTACAGGAATATTAACGGCAATGAAGCCCTCGCCCTGGGCCTCGTCGCCGGCTGTAATCTTGCTGATAAACCCCTCTTTTACAGTGGTTACCCGATAACGCCAGCGTCCAGCCTTCTCCACTACTTATCTCGCTACAAAAATCATGGCGTCACAACGTTCCAAGCGGAGGATGAAATCGCGGGTGTTGGTGCGGCTATTGGCGCGGCATTCGGCGGCGCGCTTGCGGTAACAGCTTCTTCCGGTCCAGGAATTTCACTTAAAGGTGAAGGGATCGCGCTTGCAACGATGACTGAGGTGCCGATGGTTATCGTCAGCGTTCAGCGTGGAGGTCCATCAACAGGTTTACCCACAAAAACTGAGCAGTCAGACTTGATGCAGTCTCTTTATGGACGCAATGGGGAATGCCCCATACCGGTAATTGCCGCGAAAACGCCGGCCGATGCGTTTCACTGCGCTATTGAAGCCGTACGCATTGCTACCAAGTATGTTACGCCCGTTATCCTCCTCAGCGATGGCTACCTAGCAAACGGGTCGGAACCTTGGCTATTGCCAGACCTCAACAGTCTAAAGCCCTTTCCTGTGACTCACAGAACCGATCCGGAGAACTACCAACCCTACGAACGGAATCCCGAGACACTCGCCAGGGATTGGGTCATCCCAGGCACTCCGAACATGGAATACCGTCTAGGGGGCCTAGAGAAAGATTTCCTGACCGGAAACGTTTCTTACGATCCAGAAAACCATCAGCGAATGACCGAGGTTCGTGCCGAGAAGGTAACACGCTGTCAAAACGAGTGCGGTGAGCTCGATCTTGCAGGGGATTCGCAAGGTGACGTGTTGGTCATCGGCTGGGGCGGCACCTTCGGCTCCCTCAGACAGGCGACTCTCCAATTGCAGGCAGAGAAAAAGAGTGTTTCTCACCTTCATCTTCGCTGGCTCTCTCCGCTTCACCCCAGGCTGGGAGAACTACTTGGAAAGTTCAAGAAAGTAGTCGTTGCAGAATTGAATATGGGCCAACTTCGGTCCGTCTTGCGAGCACAATTTCTTGTGGATGCTAAAGGGATCAACAAGATTCAAGGTAAGCCGTTCAAAGTTGCAGAGCTGGTAAAAGAGATTGAAGGACTCCTATGACCCCCAACCCAAAAAAACTTTCTAGAAAAGACTTTGCCACGGACCAGGATGTTCGCTGGTGCCCGGGTTGCGGCGACTACGCAATCTTAGCGGCCGTTCAAAAAACGCTCGCCGATATTGGCGCCCCTCGTGAGAACACGGTGTTCATCTCAGGTATTGGATGCTCCAGTCGTTTTCCCTACTACATGAATACTTACGGCTTCCACAGCATTCATGGACGAGCACCTGCGATAGCGACGGGTCTCAAAGTCGCACGCCCCGATCTTTCAGTATGGGTCATTACGGGCGATGGCGACGGGCTCAGCATTGGTGGTAATCACTTACTTCATGCCCTCCGAAGGAATGTAAATCTCAATATTATTCTGTTTAACAATCAGATTTACGGTCTCACTAAAGGCCAGTATTCACCTACCTCAAGCCAGGGAACCAAGGCGCCTTCCACCCCTATGGGTAGCCTTGACTACCCAGTTAACCCCATTGCCGTTGCGGTTGGCGCGAACGCCTCGTTCATTGCTCGTGCAATCGATGTCGACGCAACATCGCTCGTACCAATATTGAAGCGAGCCGAAGCCCACAACGGTACTTCCTTCATTGAGGTTCTTCAAAACTGTCCCGTCTTCAATGACGAGGTATGGGCGCCAGTTGCTGAAAAGAAAGTAAGAGGCCAACGGCTGGTCAAACTTGAACACGGAAAACCGCTGCGCTTCGGGAACGAACTCGAATTTGGCATCAAATTAAATCGGGCGACTATGCGCCCCGAAGTCGTTACCGTCGCAGATGTTGGAGAAGACGCTCTACTCGTGCACGACGAAAAAGCGGGTCCCTCGTACACTGCTCTTCTCTCTTCTATGGGTTACCCCGATTTTCCCATGCCGATGGGCGTTCTACACTGTGAAGAGAAACCAGCTTACGACGAGCTGGTTTCCAAACAACTCAAACAGGCTACTAATGAGCAGGGCGTAGGAGACCTCCGCCAACTTCTGCACTCGGGCATGACCTGGGAAGTTGGCGCCGACGGTAAACCCGTCTCGTAATTGAGAGCAGCAAACTGTCCCCAGCCTCGCTAGATGGTACAATGCCGGCTGATGTCGCTTGATCGACAGGGATCCTCAGCGATGGATCGCTATGTTGTACTTGAGTACCTTGCAGAAGGAGGCATGGGTGCCATCTACGTCGGCAAGCGCATGGGTGCTGGCGGGTTCGAAAGGCCTGTTGTTCTAAAGCAACTTCTTCCAGAGTTCACCAAACAACCAGAATTTATTGACCTCTTCCTTCGAGAAGCACGGCTTTCCGCAACTCTCGATCACGCCAATATTGTTCACACAATCGATCTGGTAACTGCAGGCGACGACTACTTCATTGTCATGGAGTATCTGGATGGCGCAGATCTACGAGCTCTGATGAAGCGTTCAAAAATGAGGAGGAAACCTCTCTCCCCTTCAGCTTGCCTCTACATCGCGCGCGAATTGCTAACCGCGCTTTCCTACGCACACAACAAAACAAGCCCTTCCGGCGGCAACCTAGGCCTAATACACCGCGACATTTCTCCATCGAACATTCTAGTTTCCGCAAGCGGCGACGTAAAACTAACCGATTTTGGCATCGCCAAAGCATCAACTCACAACTCGGTCTTCTACAAAGTTAAAGGCAAAGTTGGCTATATGTCTCCCGAACAGGCGCGCTCGAAACCCATCGACGCCAGATCCGACCTTTACTCTTTTGCCGTTTGCCTCTACGAAGCTTTCACAGGGGAGAAACTCTTCGTCAACAAAGGAATCACAACGTCTGCGGATGAAATGTACTCCCAACCAATCCCTCTGGTATCGCGGAAGGTAGATGGCATACCCGCGGACATCGATAAACTGATGCTCAAAGCGCTCGCAGTCGATCCTGATGGTCGCTTCCAAACCGCTGCCGAGTTCCAAGAAGCCGTTCTGCGGTGCACCTACAAAAACGGTTTCATGATGACATCCTCGCAACTCTCGGCTGAGCTTCGAGAGTCATGCGGGCCGCCAGAAGAATGGCGGCAAGAAAACGACAACCAACCGCAAGGCAAACCAACCGAGGGAACCGAGCAAATAGATCTCGCTGAATTCGCAGACGAGGACGGCGAAATAGATTTGCAAAAGTTACGTCCTCCAAAAAACGAAAAAGCTGCAGCAACAAAACTCAACGAACTACAGGGTCTTGAGTTGACCTCTATGATCAATTTGACGGCCGTCGAAGCTGATGAAGAACCGGTGGGAGCCGCCCCACTAGTCGAATTTAACGACTATGACAACGTGGACTTCCAAACTCCGCCTCCTACGAGAGAAAAACCGAAGTCGGCCGTCGCCCGCCCTGAGTCCGCGATTGCCTTCAACGACACGCCACCTCCCATGGTCATGAAACGTCGCCGCCGTAAGCGATCATCATGGAAGCGCACACTCCTAACGTTGGGCTTTATCCTGCTTCTCGGAGTTGCGACTGCGGTCGGCATTGGCTTCACAGGGCCCACCATCGATCCGCAGTCGCTATCTGAATAGCCTGTGTTGATTAAACGTACGTTCCAAAACGGGAGCGCGGTTTACTTATGTAAATGGCCGCTCAGAGTAGCCATCGCACGTACAGCTCCGCATGTTTAATCTCCTCGAAAAGCGTCAAGGGTGGTGACTCGGCCCCCACCACTGTAGACACAGCCTTATTGGGGCGCATACCATTAGGGAGGTACATCCTTCTATGGCGCAGGAAAAAACAGAGTTAATCGGGGACCTACCCGCATTCACCAGACAGACCCAGGGAGGCATCCTGCTGGCAATCAAAGGTCCGGACCGCGGGGAGTCTGTTCAGGTTCGAGCCGATAAGCCAATTTTTTTCGGGTCCGGCCCCGACTGTGAAATGTCTCTCACAGATAAAACAGTTTCAAGAAAACACTTGTTAGCTGAGTTCAATGGAACAGACCTGGTCCTAAAAGATCAGGATTCGACCAACGGTACCTTCATCAAGGGCTCTAGGTTCAAAGAAATCACTGTCGGCTTTGGTGCCGAGTTCCGCCTTGGCAGAACGGTTATCAAATACCTCCCCGAAGAAGAAAGCATTGATGTTGAACCGGCCGAGGAGCAGTCCTTCGGTCAAATGATCGGCGGCGACACAAAAATGCGGCAGCTTTTTAAGCTTATGCATGATGTTGCTGGGACCAGCGCAACCGTTCTCATTGAAGGGGAAACCGGAACCGGTAAAGAACTCATTGCAGAAGAGCTCCATAATCACTCGGACAGAAAAGATGGTCCGTTTGTCGTGTTCGATTGTGGCTCGGTCCCAAGAGAACTCATTGAAAGCGCACTTTTTGGCCACGTTAAAGGTTCTTTCACCGGTGCGATCACCGACAGGAAAGGCGCTTTTGCGGATGCACATGGGGGTACCATTTTTCTCGACGAAATCGGAGAGATGGCTCTGGACCTCCAACCGTCATTACTTCGAGTTCTCGATAAGCGGGCCGTTCGTCGCGTAGGAGCGAACGCATACGAAGACATTGATGTCCGAGTTGTCGCTGCGACAAACCGCGACTTGCGGCAGGAAGTACAGAAGAAGAACTTCCGCGAAGATCTCTACTACCGACTAGCGGTTATTCGATTGTCTGTGCCTCCACTGCGCGAGCGCGGCAACGATATCCCCGTTCTCATTGATCACTTTGTAAAGTCGTTTTCTAGGGAAGAAAAGCTCAACGTGTCGCCGGAAGACATGTCTGCACTTAGACGCCATTCCTGGCCGGGAAACGTGCGCGAACTTCGTAACTCTATCGAGCGAGCGTGCGTACTTTCGAAAGGCGATTACATCAACCTTGAGGGCGCCCTCGGAGACGATGCTGCCCCCGCCGTTGGTTTTCGTACCGACCTTCCGTTTAAACAAGCCAAAGGCCAATTGGTTGAGATGTTTGAGCGCGAATACATCGAAGACTTGATGACTCGCCACAAGATGAATCTCTCCGCCGCCGCGCGGGAAGCCGAAATCGACAGAAAACACCTGCGCGAACTTATCCGCAAGTACGATCTCGACACTCGCAATAAAGAGTAAACCCGCAGCTTATTGGGCCCCAAACGTACGTCCCAGGCAGCCCTATGAAAGAATATTTCCAACAAGACGTTACCGTCGTAGCACTTGCTCTTGCCTACGGATTCGTTGCCCTTGGAGCGCTCGCTCTCTTTTGGGAAATTTTGGATCTTTCGAAAGAGTCTGACTACAGAATGGCAGTTACATTCCTACCTTTCATAGTGCTCCCCGGCGTTATTGTATTCTTCGCACAGCTTTTTAAGCCTTTCTGGGGCAAAACTTGCCCGTCAAAGCGCGAGCGCTGTGACCAATGTAATAACCGCGCGCCCCTAGTCGTCATCAGAGCCCCCAAGGTTACTGGCCTTCTAATAGCCGCGACGTTTTCGGAAAAAACTGGCTGGTTCTGCCGAGGCTGCGCTGTACGCTCCCATTTAGGTGCTGCCCTTCACAATGGAGTATTTGGCTGGTGGGGTATCTACAGCGCGTTTGCAACGCCTGGTTTTGTACTCCATAACGTGGCTGCTGTTCTCCGCGACGTAGTTGCAACCCCACAGAAGAGATTTTCCGAAGCTCTACTTCTCGAGGAAAAGGATTATGCGAAGGCGCTACTCGAGACTAAGGAAATCGGAACCGTTGAAACGGTACTCGCCGAACGAACAGGTCTGCCAATCGAAACGGTAAAAGAGTTCCTAACAAAGCTGGACTAACCCCAGCGCCCTTCGCAGAAAAACTCAGTCAACGCGCAAACGCAGCGACAGCCGAGTTTGTTTCACGTTGACTTCGTAACGTTCGCGAGAATCGGTAATAGGATCATAAATCTCCACCGTATGCCGACCAAGTTTCACGCCCAACCGTTCCGTGGGACAAAGCTGACCTACGTCTTCGCCGTTGAGAAAAACGTAGTAGCGCCCCTTTGCCTTGCACTTCACTTTGATCCCAGCCGGCCCCGCCGCCGGCGTCACCTCTTCCAGCTTTGCCGAGACCTCGGACTGGCCAGATACCTCGGTGATGTGCAGTTTGTATCCTGGTTTAATAACTGCAAGCTTGTGACTGTCCGCTGTTGAATCGAGAGTCAGGGGCGTTTTTCCAACGAGCGTGCCGTCGCGATAGACCTGAGCGCCAGCAGGCTCACTCGTTACGCGGAATTCACCGGTAGCGACCGGAGGTTCAGCGGCCACCGGCGGAACGAGCTTGGGCGCTTCTGGGACTTCTGGAAGCCCTGCGACTGCACCTTTTTCTTTTTCATCCCAAGCTTCGACATCCGCTGCGTCGGCTACTGCCTTCTTAACATTCGTGGTCTCTTCGACCGAAGGGGTCGTGTCGACTACGTTTTCTACCGGCACAACAGGGTCGGCAACTGCAAGCTGCTCCTCTGTAGTAGTTGTTGGAGGCTGCTCCTCGTCTGGAACAACCACCTTTTCTGGAATAGCAGGCGGAGTATCGACTAAGTCTTCAACTGCCGCATTCGATTCTTTTCCGACAGGCGCTGGCTTAGATTGCTTGCTAGCCACAACAGGTTCGGAAACCATGTATCGAATCAAGCCATAGCTGAGTCCTGCAGAAAGCAAGCAGGCTGCTGAGGCAATCAACCAAAACATGTGACGGTTCTGCTTCCGTTTAGGCGGTGCTGGTTGAACCTTAACATTCGTAATATTACCTGTTTCGCGCGGTTCGCTGGCCTGACTCAAATCTGCAATGGCCGCTTCAGCAAGCGCGTCAGAGGCTCCGACCCCTATCCCAGAGAGTGGAGTTTCTCGAGGGGCGGGGAGAAGTGAATCCGGCGGAGCTAGAAAATCTACAGCGGTTGGAATCTCCTCTTGTTCACTCGACTGCACCGGCGGTTGGGTGGCCAGCCCCATTCCAGACTGTGTATTTCGCCTTTCAATAACTACAGGAACTGGCGTTGTCTCAGGTAAGTCATCGATGGTGATGTCTTCAGAGAGAAAAGCTACGTCATCAGCTGACACCGCATCTACGTCGGGAACCGTCTGCGCACCAGCGGCAGCCACAGGAACGCCTGTTGGAATTCGCACCACCCCAGATGCCTCGCCGAGATTCTGTTTCGATAATTCTCCTACGGCATGCTGAAGGTACACTGCGGCTTCCGTTTGGGTCCCACAAACATTTGCTGCACGGCATGCCGCATCTAGAGCATCTGCAAACGCTCCGGCGTCGGGATGACGTTCGGCAGGAACCCTAGAAAGAGCTTTGTGGAGTTCATCAACAATAGGTGTAGGAAGCTCTGGAACCGGCGGGGGAGAAGACATGATCGACTGCGCAATTTCAAACGCACTCTCAGCCTCAAACGGCTTCTTTCCTGTCATCAACTCGTAAGAGAAAAGCCCTAACTGAAAAACATCTGCGCCAGGGGTGAGTTCCTCATGGACAAACTGCTCGGGAGATAAGTAGGGCGTTCTTTGATCCAAAGACGGATCGTTATGTGGGCGCTCTGGTAGCCGGGGCTTCAAAAGCCCGAAATCAGCAACCTTGATCTCTCCTTCGCTATTGCAAAGCAGGTTCGTAGGACAGATTCCCCCGTGAATAACTCCCTTACTGTGTGCGTACCCAACGGCGCGTGCGACCTGAGAGGCGATTCGAACGGCAACAGGCAACGGCAAACCACCATTCGAGACGTGAGCCAGGATTCTCCCCATGTCCACGCCGTCAACCCATTCCACTGCTGCAAAGGTCTCACCATCGGCGACTCCAAATTCGTGCAATCTGGCAACTCTACTGTGGTCCAGACCAGAGTAGGCGCGAGCTCCTTCGGCCAATTGCTTCGCTACTTCCGGGTCGTCTACGAACTTGTCGTGAAATTTTTTGACAGCAAACTGTTTTTCGAAACCCGCGACTCCATAAACGCGAGCTCTGTAAACGTCGCCTAGCGGCCCCCCGCCAACCAACGCAGACAGGTGATAGCGCCCTAAACGCTGTACACCAATACCGCTTGATTCGATCACTCCACTCTAAACCTAACGATTTACTGAACCACATGTCAAAGACTACAACCACCTACCCCACAGTACTCATCGTGCTTTTCTGAACCGTCCGAGTTCGGCTTTGCGGCCACTCAAGCTATGATCACAGTAGTTTGAGTCGTACGAAGAACAAACGCTGGTTTCTGCGCTGGCTGAGCCAAGCTCCGTCACGCTGGCTGGGGCGAACCAGTGTCGTCGCGCAGGATCTATCCGGGGGAACCGATGGAATTAGGTACATCCGGAATCTTGTACGCGGTAACCGTATCAACCGACGCGAGGACTTCGGAACGGCGACCGAAGAAAAGCCTCCTGTTCTGCTTATCCATGGCTTTTTGGGCACTCGAGGGTCCATGTTCCCTCTCGAGAGACGCTTGGTAGAGGATGGTTTCAGGGTTTTCTCGTTTAACTTGGGCGCAGTGAACAGTCGCGACATTCGCTCCTCGGCCTTTCGGATCCATCGAAAAATCGAGAGTGTCTTGTCGCAGATCTCAGTTGACGAGATCGACATAGTCGGCCACTCCATGGGTGGACTTATCGGGCTCTACTACATAAAAAAACTCGGCGGCAATGAGAGGGTCCGACGGTTGATTATGATGGGTTCTCCTGTACGCGGCACCTGGAGTGCCCTTGCCGGAATCATGACCCTCGGTATTTTTTCGGCCTCATCGTGGCAACTACTTCCACGGAGCAGTTTTCTCGACGAGCTTAGTCAGGGCACTTTGCCACCAGACGTTGAAGTATTCACACTCGCCGCGGCACGAGACTGGGTCTGCCCACCCAAAAGCACACGACTGCGCGGCGCAACCGGCATCACCCTTCCCATGGGACATTCCAGTCTGGTGATGTCAGGAGAGGTCTACAAGAGGATCGCAGCCGTCCTCCGCGCCCCAGACTCGACTCCCGATCGAGCGATCCCCGAAGCAAGTTCCGGGAGTGATCTGGAATCTGATTAACGAATTAATCCCTCGGACCACTTGCGTGCCTCAAGCACACGCCGTATCCTAAAAGGCGCGGTAAACACCCGTAGACGCTGGGAAAATGTCTGAATCTCCGCAGTTCGCACTTCGCTTTATATCCGGTAAATACCAAGGGGGGGAATTCCCGCTTCGGATGAACCGGGAAATCATCATTGGTCGCTCCAGTGACCTCGATATGGTTTTGGTCGAGGATATGGTTTCACGCAAGCACGCGAAAATCGAAACTGCTGAGGGTGCAGTCTTTATCCAAGACTTGGGAAGCACCAACGGGACTTTTGTGAACGGTGAAAAGGTCACACGCAGCAAACTTGCCGAAGGCGATCGCATTCTGGTCGGGACGTCCATCATCAAAATGGTAGCTGCCGACGGCGCCTCGGAAGCGCCTTCCGAGGGCGAAGCACGAAAAGCGTTAGAAGCTAGAAAAGCTTCGAGTGGCCGACCAATGTCGGGTGTGATCGAAGAGATTCCACTTCCAGATCTTCTACAGCTCCTTTCAACGAGTCGAAAGACTGGCGTACTTACCATCGCGGCGCCGCACGCAGTAGGGCGTCTATACCTCCGCGAGGGTCGTATTTACTTCGCTGCAGTAAATGACAATTTCAGAGTGAGCCCGCAGAAAGCAGTGTATCGAATGCTTTCCTGGGCCAAGGGGACTTTTGAGCTTGAGCCTGGCGGCGATATGCAGGTGATGGAAGAAGTCAAAGAGTCGACGGAAGGTCTTCTCATGGAAGGCTTCCGACAAATGGACGAGCTTGCCAACCTCGAAGGGAAGTTGCCCAAGTCTACGTCGGCCCTCGCGGTACCAACGCCTGTCGCGGGGAAGCTGAGAGAGCTTAGCCCAGAAGAACTGGATATTTTTCAGTTGGTCCTAGACCACGGCCAAGTACAAGCGGTCTTCGATCACTATTATGGTAGCGACCTCGACGCCGCCCAACGACTGTTAGGCCTCATGGAACGCGAATTCGTCGTAGTTCCTTAGCCACTGCCGCTTCTCTTCACGTTATCTCAGAGAATCGGGCTTCCGCTGAGTTTCTGTTGCAGTACACCGAAACCCCACTAAACTGAAGCTCGTATGTCGGGCCCAAAAACTGAGCATTCCCACCGGGCGCCTTTGATCGTCTTTGGCTGCATCTTCGCTATCGGCGCGTCCTCTTTGGGAATCGTTGCAGTTTCACATTGCTCCCGTTCGGAACCGCTAATGGAGCCTTCCTTTATGGCTCCTCAAAACCCAAACCGCCTCGACAATGACATGCACAGGAACAAGCCTCTACCTCGGGCTGGCAGCGCAGAACCCCTGTAAGGGCGTGTCTACCGGAGTCGACACATTCGGTTCGGCCACCGGCTGTCCACCGTGCGCGATCATTAAGTCTCGGTTTCGGCATTCGTAACCACCTCTGCAGTCACTATTACTTGAGCACTTGAGCATGCAGAATCGCGACTCTGCAGTTCGCGGAACACAAACGCCGGCCAGAGTGCAAATCTCTTCCGGGATGCAACGGTCTTCGGTGCCCTTGTCTTCTTCGTTCGGATCGCATTCCAGGTTTGTTTTCGCACCAGAAAAGAACCGAATACAGACCGCTTCCCCAGGACAGGAATCGAAATCGCAGTCTTGAATTGTGCAGTACCCCCCGGGGGAATTCGGTGCAGGGTCGCATTCCCTATCTAGATTCTGAGAACAATCGGACGCAATAGTGCACGAATCACCGATTTTGTTGCCACAACCAGCAGCCAACACTAAGAGCGTAAGAACAATAGGAAGCCTCATAAAACGTGCCCAATGGTACTCAAAGTTAGACGACCGTCACGACAATACGGTTGCACGTACCATCAAAACACCGATAACAAGCCGAAGTTATGCGAATCGTCCTCCAACGAGTTACCAAAGCTCGCGTCCTGGTAAACGAAAACGTCACGGGAGAAATCGGTCAAGGTGCACTGGTTCTCATCGGAGCCGGTCAGGAAGACAGCGAAGCAGATGCAACCTACCTCGCCGAAAAGACCGTCAATCTGAGGGTGTTCGCTGATGAAGATGGAAAAATGAACAAGTCACTCCTCGACGTTGGCGGAGGAGCACTCGCGATTTCACAATTTACTCTTTTTGGAGACGCACGCCGCGGGCGCCGACCAGCCTTTACCTCTGCCATGGAGCCCGGGGAGGCCAAACGCCTCTACGAGTTCTACGTGAGTGAACTTTCACGACTAGGCGTCAAGAATGTTCAAACCGGCATTTTTGCCGCCGATATGAAGGTTGAACTCACCAATGACGGCCCTGTCACCATTTTGCTTGACTCAAAAAAGGCATTTTAAGCCACTACCGTTTAAGCTTCTGCCCCTGTGCCACTTGGCCACTTCATACTAAAGCGCGGACTCTCGGGGTTGCTTTCCATGCTCGGGGTCTCCGTGCTGGTGTTTGCATTTTTGCACCTAACTCCAGGAGACCCTGTCGACCAATTGGCAGGTGGCGAGGACGCCACCGAAGAACAGCGTGAAGAAATTCGAAAATGCATGAATTTGGACAAGCCGCTGTTCGAACAGTTCAAAATATTCCTCGGCAATGTTGGAAACGGAACGCTCGGGCAGCAGTGTCCAGACCCCGAATCAAAGCCAACAGTCATAAACCGAATCCTTTCAAAACTTCCTTACACGCTGGAGCTGGCTGTTGCATCGTTACTGCTTGCAGTGTTGATGGCATTGCCTCTCGGGATCTACGCGGCTCTTCACCGCGGAACCTGGCGAGACGCGCTAGCTGCCGCTTTCTCGCTCCTCGGCTTGTCTGTGCCTGTCATGCTCATGGGACCGGTCTGTATTTCCATCTTCTTTGTGTGGCTTGGCATACTTCCCGGTCCTGCAGATCCAGAAGCTCCGCTCGCGCTTTTGCTACCCGCGGTCGTTATCGCATCCCACCTAATGGCGATGATTGCTCGAATGACACGTTCGTCATTGGTCGAGGTTCTCGACGAAGACTATATGACGACCGCAAGGGCGAAGGGTCTTCCGGAATCCACGGTCATTCTTAAGCACGGACTTCGAAACGCCCTCTTACCCGTCGTTACTGTCGTCGGTTTGCAGTTTGGCTCGTTGCTTTCTGGCGCTATCGTGACGGAGAAAATTTTCGCCCGCCCTGGGTTAGGCACTCTTCTCCTTGAAGGCATCAAGGAAAGAAACTACCCCATTGTGCAAGGCACCGTACTTGTGATCGCGGCGTTCTATCTCACCGTCAACATCATCGTCGATATTGTCTACGGTTTTCTCGATCCGAGAATTCGGAGGGGCGCGTGAAATATTTCATGCAACTTCCAGCGAGTGCCAAAGTTGGACTGCTCTTTGTCCTTGGTTTCCTAATCACGGCGATTGCTGGCCCTTGGGTTGCTCCCTATTCGCCCACACAAAAAGATCTTGATGCCATTCTCCTGGGTGTCTCTCAGGCTCATTGGCTGGGCACCGACGCAAATGGAGTCGACCTCTTCTCAGCCATGCTCCATGGCGCTCGGATTGCTCTCATCATCAGCGGGTCTGTGGTGCTCATTTCCTCGTTCTTGGGTACTTTTCTCGGTGTCGTAGCAGGCTATTTTGGTGGTTGGGTCGACGAAATCATTATGAGAATCGTTGACGTTCTACTGTCTTTCCCTGGAATTCTACTCAACATCACCATCGTCGCTCTTATCGCCCAACCAGGTGTTGGGGTACTTATTTTTGCTCTGGCAGTGAACGGATGGGTCCGCTATGCGCGCCTAGCACGGGGGCAGGTTTTGAGTTTGAGAGAGAGAGAATTTGTTCAAGCCGCACGGTGTATTGGTGCGGGACACAAGCGGATCATGCTGCGCTACATCACCCCGAATCTTATGTCGCTCATTTTCGTACAGATGAGTTTCGCCGTAGGCGGAGTCATGGCCGTCGAAGCTTCTCTTTCCTTCTTAGGTCTGGGGCCACAAGTGGACTACACCTGGGGTGCGCTGTTGGAACAGGGCCAAACATACTTGTGGGTAACACCACGAATCGCCATCTTCCCAGGACTCGCGATCATGCTGGTAGTACTGGGCTCAAACCTGTTGGGCGACGGCCTGCGCGACAGTCTTGATCCGAAACGGAAAAAAATGATGGAGTCCAACTAATGGGACCCCAGATTTTTCTCTGTTACCTCGTCGATGTCCCACCTGGTACCTCCAAAATCCTGTCCCCAAAGGAACTCGCCACCCCAGTCCTGGTCACCAATTGCGAAGGAAATATAACCGTCACAACGGCGATCTGCCCTCACGAAGACGTGACGTTTTCGGAGGACTCCGTTCAAGCCTCCACGATCACCTGTCATGGACACGGGTACCAATTCGACCTCAAGACAGGACAGTGTCTGCACGACAAGTCCCTCTGCCTGACTCGTTACCGAGTCTCCGTCGCTGAAGGTCAAATCACAGTCGCCGGCGTTCCAGTTCCTAAATGAAACTCGAGTTGCATGATCGGTACGCTGATCTGGATGCGCCTGTGGCATAGTCCTGGCCCAGCTGTAACGCGAGGATTTGCAAAAAAATGACTGACAAGTACGACTCCCCCACGGTCCTTGGACACCCTGCAGGGCTTTACACTCTTTTCTTTGCCGAGATGTGGGAGCGCTTTTCCTACTACGGCATGCGGGCCCTTCTTGTTTTCTACATGATCAAAGGGTTCCTTGGCTATGGAGACAGCCAGGCGTACACAGTCTACGGTGCGTACACCGCGCTAGTCTATATGACGCCCTTTATCGGTGGCATGATTGCCGACCGACTTTTAGGTCAACGGGTTGCCATTGTTATTGGCGGCATCTTAATGGCCGCCGGCCACCTTCTCATGACAATCGAAGCCGAGTGGCCGTTCTTTTTTGCGCTCGCATTCCTCATCGTCGGCAACGGTTTTTTCAAACCCAATATTTCTACCACTGTCGGTTCCCTCTATCGCCCTGGCAGCCCGAAGCGAGACGACGGCTTCAATATTTTCTATATGGGTATCAACCTCGGTGCAGCGATGAGCCCCCTCCTTTGCGGATACGTAGGAGAAACATACGGTTGGCACTACGGTTTTGGACTTGCCACCATAGGCATGCTGGTCGGACTGGCAGTCTTTGTCATGCCGACGAAGATCACCCAGCTACTCATCCTGTCAGCAGCCATTGCCTCGGCGGCCGGTATGCTTCTCTTCCGCGCCGATAATTTCTGGGCCATCGTAATCAATATCTTTATTGCTGCGGCTCTCGTCGTAGCAGCCGTCATCGCAACGACCGCTTTGGGAAGGGGCGGATTACCCAAATGGGCAGGGCAGAGACCGGAAGGCGGAACTAAGAATAAAGACTGGATGGTCTACGCAGGCATCGCCATTGCAATTCCAGTCTTCGCTCTTCTTGTATCTGGTTTCTCTCCGTTTATGAACACGGGTGACACAACTGACGCCAAACCGGCAGAAGTTCAAAACGCCGCCGCTTCAACCTGGCTGACTTCCTTTGGAGTCGCCCCCGCTCTAATTGATAAGGCCCGAGACGAAGGAAACCTTATTACTGAGCGGCCGAGCACCGGCAAGAGCTACACCCTTATCCCAAAAGAGAAAATCAAACAGCTAGAAGAGTCCGGTCCTGCAGGAGCTATTGCTTCGGTTTTCCTGTCCGAGGTAAGCAAGCCCGCGGGCCTTGTTCTAACGATGCTCGGGCTTCTCGCCTTTGGATTCTTGATTCGAGAGACCTTCCGTCTCAAAAAAGTTCCGCGAGAGCGTATGCAGGCAGCTCTGGTTCTAATCTTCTTCCAAATGTTGTTCTTCGCGTTCTTTGAGCAAGCTGGAAGTAGCGTGAATAACTTCACGGACCGTAACGTTGATCGTGTAGGTGAAACACGGATCGTTAAAGAGGCAGAGGTCGGCACCACGATCAAGTTGCAGCCCACCCAAGAACAACTAGGGTACAAGCGGAACGGTGTCCTGTTCTCCCAGACTGAGCTCGACAAACTTCGAAAGTACCTGAAGCACCAGCCAGATTTCGAAATCAGTTGGACGCTAACGAATGACAACGTGGGCATGGGAATAAGCCCGCGTGCAGACGAACTTCCAGCAAGTATTTTTCAGTCTGTTAACCCTACTTACATCTTGGTTTTTGCGCTGTTGTTCAACCTTCTCTGGTCTTTCTTACGCGCGAGAGGTTGGGATCCAAGTGCGCCAGCGAAGTTCTCGCTAGGGTTAATTCAACTCGGCTTAGGATTCGGTGCATTTTGGGTCGGCGCTCAACTGGCAGGCGACAGGGGGATGGTCACACTGACTTGGTTACTTCTCGGCTATATGCTGCAGACAACAGGCGAGCTTTGCCTCAGTCCTGTTGGGTTGTCGGTAATGACTAAACTAGCTCCTAAGCAACTGGTCAGTACGTTGATGGGGGCCTGGTTCTTGGCAACAGCATTTAGCCAGTATCTCGCCGCAATCATCTCGCAGTTTACCGGCGTAACCCATGGCGGAGGCGATAAAGGTCCTGCGGCCCCAATCGACACTCTCCATACATATGGCGACGTTTTCAAAATCATCGCAATCTCCGCAATCGTCGCAGGATTGGTTTGCCTTGCGATGGCTCCGCTCCTAACCCGTTGGATGCACCAGGACAAAATCGACGAATAAGCCAGCAATAGCCTGGCGTGGTACCCTTGAGCGGTGGGGAACGGCCGAGGGAAACAGCTAGCAGTACGAGCCGTTCCATGGATCGCCGTGGCAGTAATCGTATGGCTACTCCTCAGACGCTATCCCGCAGAGGAAATAGCTAAGTACATTGAAGAAGGCAATGTACTTGGAACAATTCCATTCGCCCTAGCCGCCGGTGTGGTCACGTTATTCTTGATGGCGTTTGCCGACTACTTGGTGTTTTCCAACTTTGGCAAGCTTCGCTATCGCGATGTGCTCGCCGGAAAAGGCGCATCCTCGATTCTCGTTTCTGTAACCCATAGCGCAGGTACCGGTCTTTATGGCGTTTGGCTAGCCCGGGCAATTGGCACCAACACGCCTCGCACGATCGGTATCATCGCGTACACGACCCTTTCTGATCTAACAGCTCTATGCTGCATTGCCATAGTGCCGTTGAGCTTGCCCAGTTTTGAGATGGCAGGGCTCAACCGCCCCCTCATCATCACCTTCTGTGGAATTGGAGTAGCCGCACTTAGCATGGTTGCCCTCCTAGGACCTAAGTACCTACCAAAGGTCATTGGAAGACCCGAACTCTTTGCTCCCTGGTTAGAACTGGGTTTGCGTACCTTCCTCGCTACGGTTTCCGTTCGAATCGTAAGCGTGTCGTTCATGATGGTCTGCACCTACTTCGCTGCAGCTGCGTTTGGCCTAGATTTGCCAGTTGTAACAATCCTGGGCTGGCTTCCCGCCATTTACCTCGCGGGTGCGCTGCCAATCAACGTTGGTGGTTTCGGGGCCGTGCAAGGAATGTGGATTTTTGCGTTTGAGCGCTACGGCATTCCTGGAGCACAGCTAATTGCGTTTCAGGTGCTCTATAACCTTGCAACCAACGTAGTGCTTTTGCTGCGGGGTGCGCCTTTTTTATCGACCGCTATCCGAGTGAGATCTCAACCTACGCAGACCGTCGTCCATGCCCCCACCGCTCATGCTACAAGCGATGGCGAAAATGAACCCGCAAGCCATAGTCCTTCTTTCAGGGGGCCTCGACTCGACAACCACGCTAGCGATCGCCCGGAAAAACGGGTTTGACTGCCACGCGCTAACGCTCTCTTACGGGCAGCTCCACACTGTCGAACTTGAGGCGGCCAGAGCAGCCGCCAAACACTTTGAGACAAAGAACCACATTGTTCTCGAGATAGATATGAGCCAAATCGCGGCCAGCGCGTTGACCTCTTCCGCCATCTCTGTACCTAAGAACCGAACCACAGCAGAAATAAGCGCCGAAGGAGATATACCCGCGACCTACGTACCAGGCAGAAACACTGTTTTTCTCTCCCTTGCCTTGTCATGGGCCGACAGTATGGGGTGTCGAGATATCTTCATTGGTGCGAACGTTCTGGATGCCAGCGGGTACCCAGACTGTCGA
>CAYPIX010000045.1:0-32039 GCA_964410875.1 uncultured Kofleriaceae bacterium | reverse complement strand
CGTAGTGCTTGAGAGCGTTTTTTTCATCGCCCAAACGTGCATAGGATTCTGCCAACTTGTAGTGAGAATCAGTCTGCCTGGTTTCGTCGTGTATGAGTTTTTCTAGATGTTCTATAGCGGCGCGCAGTTCGCCCAGACTGTTGTACCAATCCGCGAGCTTTTCTCTGAGGTTCAGTTCGAACCGAGGATCTAGTGTCGCAATAAGCAGAAATTTTTCCCCCCATTGAACGGCTAATCTCTCGTGTCCATCAAGCCACACCCCTTCTAGATGTAGCCAAAACGCTTTGCTTCCAATTTCCTTTAAACGTAACCCCTCGGCATTGTCCTCCGACAGGTCACGCAAAAAACGTTGATGGACTGGACCTAGTACCTCTGGGGAGGGGGGCTTCGTGGGCGCCGCAACCTCAGCAGATTCGTCGTCAATGTTCTGCTCTCTTGAAAGCCCGATTGACTTCAACCACTGAGCTTCTTTGATGGTTTTCCACCAGCTAGTTGTTTTTTTTGTCGTCATCCCACGTCGACTTCTACGTTTTCTATTTTAACCACGTCGCCGGATATAAGTTCTAAGTCGCCGCGTTCGATGGGATTGCCCTGGAAATAGATAGTTTTTTGGGGGTGTCGTAGAAAAGGACAACCTTTCTTAAAATAAATTGAGCAAGGAAAACCAGCATTGGTTAGGTCAACATCTGCGCCCTGTGCTTCAAGGTAAAGTCGGCTTTTCTGGTCAATGCCGGTACTCACAGTAAAACTCATTGCCGTTTTTACTTTCGAAAAAGTGAGTTCGCAGTCATCGCCCAGAGATAACGTTCCTTCCTTGGGGAGCCGTTGGTCTGGTTCTAGAGGGAGCCCATTCAGAAGAACGCCATTTCTCGAGCCCGCGTCTCTTGCTTTGAGGTTCCCGCCTTGCTGTTGAATCTCCAGGTGTCTGCGGCTGATGCCCTGCGAGCGTAGCTGGAAGTCTGCAGTCGGATCTCGGCCGATGATCACGGTCGGTGCTGATGAAACGACAACTTGCGGTCCTTTTCGTATTCTAAGTTCGATACGCCCGTTGCTCAGTTGTCTAGTGGTCAATTCATCGAGAAGCCTTTGGTATTCTGCTTTGTTCTCGGCGATCTCTACGCATTGTCTGAGGCTAGCGATGGCCTGAGTTCTTTGGCCTCCGTTTAGGGAGACGCGGTAGTCGGCGAAGGCTGAATGGAGCGCGCTTTGTTTTTGACTCAGCTGTTCGCCTTCAGCGATTGCCGCTTCAAGATCCTCTACGTGTCCGCCTGAACGGTACGCGCGAGCTGCCCGCTGGTTGTCGCCAATCGAATCGTATGCATCACCTGCGGCTTTGTGGTCTCCAGCAGCTTCAAGAAACTCAGCGGCTTCACGTACTCGAGCTCGATCTCTATCGGTTGTTACGACCTCGGCTTCCACTTTTGCGAGCAATGCACGGCCAAGGCGCCTTGTCGCTCGCCTTTTTAGGTCACTGCCCTCTGGCGACCAATGCAGTGCTTCTTGGAGCGCCTCGATCTCCTCGCTTCGGGTTTCTGCTCTATCGGCGCGAACGAAATGAATCCGGACTGCGGATTCGAATTCTTCCGCAAGAGCGTAGTGTTCAGCGGCCGAGGCTAGATCCCCATTGGCTTCTGCGGCGATGGCAGATCGTAAGTCCGCAGAGAATAACCGTCGGAAGAAACGCACAGGGCCATAGGTTAGCACTCAGCTCGGGGAAGGTGGACCGGGTAGCGTGTTAACCTCCCAACGATGCTGGAGCATGTCGCTTTGGGCCAAGCCCGGTTCAGGGCTCCGGGAATCTCGCCAGACCCGCGAGGAATTGCTTTGGGCCGCTTTGGGCTCTTGGTTTTTCCTTCGCTAGAAGGAGTGGTGTCGTGGTTCCGGGTGTTTTCGGCGGAGTCTTCACTCGATGAGTTGATGTCTGCCCTGGCAATTCACCGACTAGTGACACCTTTGGGCAGTCGAAGCGTCGCAATAAGGTTGCCCGCGATTTCGTCCTACGTTCTAGACCGGGCCGCCCGGTGCGCGAAATTGGTTGGCGGGATAACCTACACTGGCTCGGCAAAACACTACGTGAAGTTTCGTGACGAGTCTTCGCCGTTTGGCTATGACACCGCAGACATCCCAAGTATCCCCGACGGTAGAGACTTGGTTTGTCACGACGAAACCTTCACTCAAGAATTTACCAAGGAAGGGGAGATTTCTTTCACAACTCTTCTGTTTCGGTTGTCACTGCGGAAGCTCCCGCGCGGGCGAGCATTGCGTTCGCAAGAACGTGAAGAATTGCTCGTGTCCGTGGCGCCCGGGTTGGCCGATGGGATTATTCGCTACCTCTGGCGAAACAAGGTGGACGCAGATGCTGCTCTTGTAAAGCCGAAGGGAGATTCCGACTTTTCCGACGCTCCGAAGTCCTATTTGGTTCTTGCTGTCCGCGATTTGCCTGCGCGAATTCTAGAATTGTTTTTGGGTACACCTGGGGTTGACGTGTTTCGCCGTGTTTCGACCAATGTCGCCGTGGAACTGGGGTATGACCACGTTATTGGTTTGGGTGCCTGCGCGTCCCTTTTTCCAGAAGATAAAGTCTATTTTTTCCGGGGTAACGACGATCGAGTTGACATTGTCGCAGGTCCTTTGGAAACGAGCCCTATCGCCAGTCTTGTTCCGGTCGAAATCAGCAACGAACAGCCACTTGCAAGCCAGAATCTAGTGGTTGATACGTCGCCACTGTCGACGGTCCACCTCAAACTTGCTCCGACTCAATCCTCCCCTCGCAATGTCGTGGGGAGTTTAGTGCCAGTCGAACAAGCTTCTTGGGTAAAGAAACTGGTCTTCATGATGCCCCGAGCAAGTTTGAGGGAACACCAAATTGCGATCACTGCTCGTGGAATTCTCTTGGTTGCCCAACCTGGTACTGAAATTCTCCCAATTGGAGATTTGCTTACTTCGATTACGACGGGCGTTTTGGTTCCTGTCGGGTTCGACATTGTTCCCCGAGTATCGCCCGCCGTTTTAATCAACGCGCTAAAGCAATCCGCAGGTCAAATAACCGTGTTTGCTAAAGATGGCGCTCCTTTTCGGATACAAGAGTCGGACCTCTCGCCTTTGGAAAGAATGAGCGTGGCAGACATCGAGGTAGAGAGTGCAACGCTGATAGTTGAGCCTGAACCAGCTCGTGATCCAATGGTGGTTAACGACGCGGTTGGTCGTTTTGCGCTTTGGGGATTTCCGGAACCTGACAACGAGCAGCAATCTTGAGCCGGCAATCTATACAAGACGAATTAGAGAGTTTCCTGAGTAGTTTTGTGCTTCCTCTTGTAAGTGCGGGCGAAATGCATGTGCGAGCTCCCTACACGATTGAAAAAGTGAGGGAAATGGCAGGCGAGCTGATGTCCCAGCATGGTTTACTGCATGAAATTAATGCAGCGAGAGCCAAAGCACTCGCGCAAGTCGTTATACGCCCTTCAATACCGGAATTTGGTTTCGAAGAGCTTTGTATTTCTGCGAGCATTCACAATATTTTGTTTCTCTCGCACCCACGAGCTTCCTCGCTACGCGCTACGGATAAGCAATATCGACGAGTTCTCGGGCACGCTAAGTTGCTCGCTGAACAGTCAAAGGCGACAACAGTGGGAGACGCGATGGATAGGCACTCTCTCATCGCTAGTGTTTTTCGTATACGTCGAGCTGACGTAAAACTGTCTTGGTGGACGGGGGTTGCGAGCTTTCAAGGTCAGCAGCCACCAAAGCGCCTCACTACATTTCGCGGCCTTCGACGAGTGACCGAGGAAACCGAATGGGTTGGTTTTTCCAAACTCTTCGCCTCGCCAGATGCAAGGCGGATTCTGACATTAATCCTAAGAGATTCTCCGCTGACCCAACTACTGGCGGTTCACACCGATTCACCAGTATTGCATTGGGAGGATGCGGCTTTCTTGCTCCGGCATAGCGAGATTTGCCGCGCTGTCTGTGCAAATGCCGTGGTCGTTCCGGACCTCGAGGCCCGCTATCTTGGGCCAGCTCGATACATGGCAGCATTCGAACAGATGCTAGAGCGGTCACCAGAGGAAAGCGACGTTAGGGCGGTGACCGCTTTTCTCGTGTACTTGAATTTGCTTCTTGCTCTTGAGGACGGGGCAAATCCACGGTTTTGGGATTTTTTCCTTCCGGAGCATGCGGGAAAACGTTCCAAAGGACTAACACTCTGGGCAGCACTTCCTCGCGCTGCACGTCGAGTCGATCCCCGGCTTTCTAAGCCAGCAGGCCTTTCCAAGAATATGACGGAAACATGGATGAATCATCGTGAACGCCTAAAAGTGGGTGTTGGGAACGAAGTCGTCGAACATGTAGAGCAGCTACTTCGAAAACATTTACGTGCACAGCTTCCTGCTGCATGAAGACGTTTCGCAAGTAGCTCCGTGGTAGAATCAAGGTTGGATGGTGGACACCAGCACCCAGGGAGCATCTTCCGGCCTGGCGAATATTGGGGCAAAGTTCCAGGAGATCGCGCGTACGCTGAATTCTCATTTCCTCGATAAGCAGGAAATTGTTCGGTTACTCATGGTGAGCGCCATCGCTGGCGAACACATGGTGATTGTAGGGCCACCAGGGACCGCGAAATCAGCAATGATTCGCATGTTTGCTCGTCTCCTTGACGCCCAATATTTTGAATATCTGCTGACTCGTTTCACCGAACCCAATGAGCTTTTTGGGCCGGTTGACATCAAGGCGTTTCGCGAAGGCCTATATACAAGGCGAACGGAAAATATGCTGCCGGAGGCCGAGGTCGTTTTCCTTGATGAAATTTTCAAATCAAACTCTGCCATCTTGAATTCGCTCCTTACGCTGATCAACGAGCGTCGCTTTACCAATGGTCCAGAGGTTCACCAGGTACCGCTAATCTCGCTGTTCGCTGCCTCGAACGAGGTGCCTAACGACGAGAACCTGTCTGCCATGTTCGACAGGTTCCTTTTGCGAGTACTGTCTGAAAATCTAGACTCCTACCATTTTCACGAACTTCTCAACCGGGGCGTTCGCAACGAAGTACAAAAGATGGTGGGGCAGCAAAGTGGAATCTCGCCAGTATTGTCCGCGGCCGATCTGCGAAATTTGCAGAAAAATTTCGACAAGATCATGGTTTTCCCCGAGGACTTCATGGCCAAGTACAAGGGGCTCATTTTTCAAATTCGCTCTGAGGGAATCACTGTTTCTGACCGTCGTGCAGTAAAGTTACTCAAGCTTTTTGCAGCATCAGCTGTTTTTGACGGACGTAAAACCGTGACAGATGGAGATTTTTTCATCCTCCGTCATATCTGGAACAACCTAGATCAGGCAGAGCTCCTAGAGGAAATAGTTGGACCAGTAACAGATGCTTACTATCGCGAAAACCCGGGCGAGCGTCGGCTCACCGGTCCGCAAGCGAGCCTCGAAGACCTTCTGGATGAACTGGTTCTTATTCGTGATGTTTTGAAAGGCGGGGGCCAGCTTTCGGATATTCAGTTGTTCTCTCAGCTGAAGAACCTTAACGAAATCAAAGTGGCTCTCGCTGCGATTGATAACGAAACTGCCCAGCGCATGGTTCGTGAAGTAGACCAGCTTTTGGAAAGTGTGTTTTCTTCTTCTAAATTTGGAGGCTAGGCCCAGCTTTTCTTCTGATGCCTCCCGAACTGCCCAAATCTTCGGCGTCTGCTCAAATCGCTAGCACGTATCTTTGTCAGATACGGGTGGACAGCCCTATGGCACCCGTTCGCGCCGCTGCGTGGTTCAATCAACTTACCAAACTCGGATTTCATTTGCCGCTCTTCATTGTTCGCGATTTGGGGCTACTATTAACCAATCGGCCAGGTGTGAGCGGTTGGACCATGGCGCCGATGGCGAAAGCCAACGAGCAAAACCTGGGAAACCAATCTCAACAGGTGGCTCTTTACCGCGATTTGCTAAAGAAGGTCGTGCAATCGGAGGTTGTCAGCAAGGCATCGTCTCTGCGCCTTCGAGACGAAGTGGTTGCGATTCTAATTCTCAGAATCCTTGGGGATATCTATCATAGGTGGCGAGAGCCAACGAAGGCAGTGGCAGTGGAAGAGCTCTCTTTAGAGCCTCGCATATACGAGGGGCTTAACCTCCAGCAGCTTTTTGAAAAGTTTGATCAGGGAAAAGTGTGGGGGTTTTTGCAACACCTCAACCGGAACTCTCTCCATTTTTTGACATGTCTTGAACTCATTGACATGGAAACCGTTCGGCTCTTGGGACTTTTTCGAGAAGATACGTTGCGGTCCCCGGAGGCCCTTGGAAACTCTATTGACCTCGTAGATTTGGTTTCAGCACTCGGGTCACCAGAGGCCAACGATGTAGCAAGCTTTTCGTTGGATTTGCTTCCAAGCGTGTTGGAAACCAAACGTTCTTCCGGGGCCCAGACGTTCGCCGTCGATGGATACGCATCGGTTGAACGGAAGGGAAATGTTGACTCTCTTATGCTCAGTGAGCTTGCTTATGAAAAAGAGGTCTTCGAACAAAAAGTGGTCGATCGAGAACTTCTCTACTATGGACATGAGCGACAGAGAAGTGATGAAAAACATCTTCATTACTTATTGGTTGATTCTTCGGCCTCAATGCGAGGCCGACGCAGGGTTTTTGCGCGCGGGTTGGCGTTGGCCTTGGCGAAGAAACTCACTCTGCAAGGCGATGAAGTCTGGTTTCGCTTTTTTGATTCAAGACTTCACGAACTGGTAAAGGCGCCGAGAGGGGGAGATTTTCCGGTCCCGTATTTGCTTTCTTTTAAATCTGACCGCGGACGCCATTACGCAAAAGTTTTTCAGCATCTTTTGCTCGAGCTCTCGAACCTACACCGGGAAGAGGGGCGCAGTGTGTTCGTCTATATTGTGACCCATGGCCAGTGTCATATCCCACCCGAGCTAGTGAGCGCCATGAGTCAGCACGCTCACCTCTATGGGATCATTATTCTGCCGTCATCGGAGGTGTCTCTTGAGTTCTTGCCTCTTTTGCATCGCTATCAAGTAGTCGATGCCACGGTGTTTGAAAATCGTTCCGACAGGAAGGCTCGGGCGCTAGATATTTTGGATGATGCTGAAGGGGAGGTTCGGGAACAAAAATCGGGGGCCGTAGCCAGTGCGTGAGCTCATCGCTTCAACGGAAAGCGCGGTATCTCAAGCGGAAGCTCTTTTTGAACAAGGTCGATTCGATGAGGCTCTCATCTACTACCGAGAATTGGCTGCGCAGACTCACGTTGTTGACTACGAATACGACGACTGGCTTAGGCGACTGGCAAAAATTCTTCAGAGGTTGAATCGACACAAAGAAGCAGGCTACGTGCATTTGTACCTACACAACTTCGAGCAAGCGATGCCAGTTTTCGAGGATGGTTCTCCCGAGAAGGCGAGAGCTTGGGAAATTCAAGGACGTTGGCAAGATGCTGCGGAGGGGTATAAGGCGGCAGGCCTTGCGGTTCATGCGGCCGTCTGTTTGGAGAAGGCAAAGGAGTTCACCGCCTCGACACAAGCATGGCAGGGCCTTTCGCGCCATCCGTCGCTTCGCGGGAATGAATACGAGACGGCACTGGTTTCGTTTAATCTGGGCATGGCCGCGCTTCACGCAGGCGTTGACGCAAACTTGGCAAGAAAGTCACTCGTCGAAAGCCAACGGAAGCTAGAACAGGTTGCGGATCTGTTTGAGAGTCGCGGGGAGCGAGAGAGGGCGTTCGACTGCTATCATATCCTTTTGAAGCTCGGAAAAGATTCCGGCCAGTTTGAGAACCTCGCAGAAGGTTATTTGAACTGCATCAGGGTCCTCAAAACAGACAACCTCAAATTCTATGTCTTGCAATACTACGAGGACTTTATCGAGCTTGCACTAGAGCAAGACGAGCTCCATGCAGCGGCTAGCCTCTTTCAGGAGGCGGCAGACTATGCAAGTCGGTCAAGCCTCCCTTACGATCAATATTATCTAGCTAGGGCTGCGTCAACTTGGGCGCAGTGTGGAGAGAAGTACCATCGCGAAAACGCGCCCGTCGATATGGTCGAGAACGCACTGACCGCCTCCATTAGCAGTTATTCCTCCGTCGGGAACTACCCGAAGGTCAAAGAGCTCTTTCAGCGCCTCTCGGAACTCGATCTCCCAAAGAAAAAGAGAGAACGTTTTCTGCGTATCGCATCAGAGTACGAAGGGCAGGCAGAAAAAAAACGCGTGGGTCCGGAATTCCCTGAACATCTTAAACATCAAGCGTATGCAGATATTTGGTTTATGGATTTAGTCGAATGGGAGCTAGGCGGCGATCCATACAGCGTCGCGCTTTCCATTATTGGTGACCTCCGATATCCAAATGGAATCAGACGTAGAGCTCTCGTAATTGCGCTGGTGCTCGAGAATGAAAGCGAATCTGAAAGGAAAGTCGCAACTCTTTGTCAAGTTGCAGAGCTTTTGGGTGAGCTACAATCTTACGCTGCTCTTCGGCCGCTTGAGCACCTTTTCGACAACGGTCCTGCAGAAGTCCGAAGAGCTTCGATACGAGCGCTGCGTTTTCTTTTCTTCAAGCGGTCCTTCTTTTTGCTGCACCGTGCTCTAGAAGATTCCGACCAGGGCGTACGAGATGCAGCGCTGGTTGCACTAAGGGGATTACATTTTCCACATGCATTCAATCCGTTAGCCCGAATCTTCCATGAGTCTACAGAACAGAGGGTGCGGTTGGCAGCTCTTGAATCTATTGGAAGAATCCAGAGCATTGAAGCTGGTGAGTTTCTTCTCATGGCGATACGTCAAGAGCCAGGAGAAATACAAAGCGCTGCAAGACAAGCCCTTTCGTCTTTCGACAACCCAGATGTGATACCCATTGTTCGTCAGCACTTTGATATTGAAAGTGATCAGTCGATCAAGGAAACGCTCGGCGGATTGTTAAAGAGTTTTTCGTAGGGGGAGGTTTTTTCCCGGCCCATGAAAGGGTAGGGTAGATATGTGTTCTATCGATTTTGGGCAGTAGTTTCGGTGGTTGTCGTTGGGATCAGCGCCGGATGCGAAGCGCGCCAGGGTAGTGCTCAGGCTGAGCACAAAGGAAATGCGCGGAAGTCTGGCGAGCTTGAAAGCTGCGGGCGAACAGCGGATTGTAAGAATTCATTTGTTTGCGTGAACGAGCTTTGCGAGTGGAAGGACAGGGACCCAGTGGGGGACTATCACGTCGCTCGGGCGAGAGCTTTTCATGAAAAGGGAAGAGGAGAAGATGCGGCACTTTCCTACCAGGCAGCCATCGTTGCCTTTGGTGCTAAAGCAACTCCTATCCCTTCAGAGGTCCTTTGTGAATATGGGAGGGTCCTCTCGGAAAAAGCTCGGACTCAAGATGATCGCGAAGAATCAGCACGGTTACTACATGAATGTGTATACGCGGTTCCCACAGGTTCATCTCAGCGCTGGGTCGCGTTGAAACATCTGGGGAAGTTGCATTCGTCGGGGCTTGATCCAAATCACTTAGCTCGCAAGGAAGAGGCCACAAAATATCTAAGCGCTCGACCTTCGATGTCAGACGAAACAAAAATTCGAATCGCGGTCTCCACCGCAAAGAGAAACTCTGGACCGGTACAGAGGAAGCTGGCTACCCACCTTGAAAGCGCGGCTGTCGTGGCGAGCCTACGGCCCTGTGTCGACGCTCACTATGGAAAGACTGGGAAAAAACGAATTGATGTCACTTTGCGGTTTCAGCACGGGTTCCTGCTGACAAAGTATGAGGATTTTGACCGTGCGACGCTCGCTGTGGTGGGAGAGCCTGCTCAACCGAACCCAGAGTGGCTCTGTGTTCGTGACGCAATTTTACCTCCAGCGGTGGGGTATATTGAGAAGATGGGTCGAGAAACTCGATGGACTGAAACCTTCCGGATCGTGGCTGGGTTTTAGTGTGTGGCTCATTAAGTTAGGAGCAAACGAGGTATGAAAGTCACATGCTTACTGTTGCTTTTTGCGTTGGGGTGCTCGAGGAATGCACCAACGGTATGGCCCGGGGCTTCGAACGGACCTATGTCTAAACTAAGTTGGCTGGCTGGCAGCTGGGGGTCAGCCAAGGGCGATGTACGTAGCGAAGAGCATTGGATGGTTCCAAGCAAGGACATCATGCTTGGCATGAATCGCACGACAGAAAATGGAATGACCAAACAGTATGAGTCGTTGCGCATCGAGCGTCGTGATGACGGTTTGTATTACGTCGCCTTTCCAAGTGGACAAAAAAGCGCGGCGTTTAAATTGGTCAAAATTGATGATTCGAGCGCAGAGTTTGCAAACCCAGCACACGATTTTCCGAAACGAATAATCTACCAGCGCGATGGCCGAACCCTTTTGGTCCGAATTTCTGGCAATCCTGGCGATCGAACGGCTGAGTGGCTTTTCCGTCGGATGGTTCTGCCATCGGAATGAGGGCCCTAGAACCAAAGCTCGATGCCTTTTTCGAGGCTATGGGGCTACCCGTACAGGGCGCCTCTTTTCCTGGTAGTAACAGGGTCCAAAGGCGTGATAATGAGTGACGCTCGGTGTTGGAAAAGACCGACATACGGACTCTCACCCTAAAGGAAGCAGAGTCATTTGCTAGAGATGACCTCGGACAGCCGCGTTTCCGGGGTGAGCAGATGTGGCGTTGGGCTCATCGGCACCGAGTCCGAGACATGGGGGCTATGTCCAATTTGCCTGCCTCAATGCGAGAAACCCTCGAACAAAGTGCGTCATTGGGAGGGGTCGCTATAGATACGATCCAACGGTCGAAGGACGGAACCCGTAAGCTTCGATTGAAAACCCGTGACGGGATGTTTATTGAGAGTGTTCTCATCCCTGATGGCGATAAAATGACCCAGTGCATTTCATCGCAGGTGGGTTGCGCCCTTGGGTGCGCGTTCTGTGCCACCGCTAAGATGGGGCTTATCAGGCACCTTGATGCGGGCGAAATCGTTGATCAGGTTTATCATGCCCAAGAGCTCTTAGGGCGGGAAGAGCCTGGCAGACGAATCACGAATCTCGTCTACATGGGGATGGGTGAGCCCTTGCACAATTTTTCGGCGGTCTCGAAGTCGCTAGAAATTTTGACTAACGAGCTGGGAGCAAATTTTTCTAACCGCCGCATTACCGTTTCTACCGTGGGATTGGTTCCCGGAATCGCGAAACTCGGGGCATTGGAGCATCGCCCCAACCTTGCGGTTTCTCTCAACGGGCCAACCGACGAAATCCGCGGGCAAATTATGCCAGTCAATAAACGTTTCCCTATCGCAAAGTTGATGGCTGCCCTAGAGGCATATCCGCTTGAGCGCAGGCGACGAATTACTTTTGAGTACGTTCTTCTTGCTGGGCTAAACGACCAACTGGAGCATGCGAGGATACTAGCGAAATTGGTTCGCAAGATTCCGTGCAAAGTAAATGTCATCCCATGGAACCCCCATCCGCAAGCTCCTTATGAGCGGCCGAGTGACGAAGACATTGAGGCGTTTCAGGCGGAGCTACGGGACCACGGCGTTGCAGTTTACAAGAGAACCCCGCGAGGCGATGACATCGATGCTGCGTGTGGTCAGCTTGCCAATCGCGGCTCGGTTTCTAGCAAAGAGCCTGCGCTAGTATGAGTGAAGCCAAAGCCTTACAGATCCTTGGTGTGATCCCCGCTCGTGGAGGTTCTAAAGGGGTTCCGCGGAAGAACATTCGTGATTTGGCTGGCAAGCCGCTTCTGCAATATACGGTCGAGGCGGTTAGGGGCAGTAAATTGCTTACTCATACCGTTGTATCTACCGAGGACGCGGAAATAGAGAAGGTAAGTCGCGATCTAGGTATGGAGGTTGTACCAAGACCTATGGAGCTAGCGGGCGATTCAGTCCCGACTCTACCGGTTATCGAACAGGTTCTTGCCGAGCTAGAACCGGTTCACGGGCGCTACGACTTCGTTGTGATCCTTCAGGTTACTACACCACTGCGCATCGCGGAGGATATTGATGCTTCTATCAAGATGGCTATCGATACCGGAGCTGAGTCCGTGATAGGTGTCGTGAGAGTTCTGGATCATCATCCGTCGCGGGTGAAAAAAATTACCAAAGGACGTTTGGAAGACTACATTCCTGAGGAGGATGGTTCCCGAAGGCAGGACTTATCTCCAGCCTACGTGCGCAACGGTGCGGTGTACGTCTGTCGACGAGACCTCATCGACAGAGGCTCTCTTCGAGGCAAAGACAGATGTCCTTATGAAATGCCCGCAGAGCGATCAATCAATATTGATGAGAAGCTGGACTTTATGCTCGCTGAAATCGTCATGAAGGGCGGACTAGAAGAGAGGTTTGGCGCGTGATGAGCGGCAAAGCGAGTTTGGATGCACTTTACCTCGTGAGCAACGGGTTCTCCGCTCGGATGGTCCTCCATTCCCTGATTCCGGACGAGGCAGAGAGACAAGGCCTTTCTATCGGCGTTCTCTGTCCTAGCGGCGACGACGATGCGGTTGTTGAGCTCGCACGAAGTCGTGGTGTCTCGGGGTACGGGGTTCGCTCCCCGACGGTTGCCCAAGAGCTCCTCACCAGCGATATACAGCGGTATTTGTTTGAAGACGTGATGGGTAATCCGGCTCTCAAGGCTCGTCACCTTACGAGGATGGATGCGGGAACTCGTCGCGTGTTTCGGTATTCGTCGCCGGTCTTGGCAGGCTTGAACCGAGTCGCTCAGTCGTTCGCTCCTCTTCCTCGCCTTGCCGCGAAGCTGCAAACTAAGCTTCTTCGATCGGAAAAAATCGCTTCGTTGCTTGAGAGCATTAATCCCAAGACAGTGGTTGCCACTTACCCAGTGAACCCTTTCGAAGCCGTCGCCCTAAACGAGGCGAAGAGACTAGGAATACACACAACGATTCATCTCCTTAGCTGGGACAATATTTCTAGCAAGGGGAGGTTCCCTGTCGCCGCGGATTCTTATGTCTCATGGGGGCCCATTATGACGGGGGAGCTCCACGAGAAATACCGAGTGCGTGCTAGTGAAGTGTTTGAATGCGGGGTTCCGCATTTTGACGCCCATCAAAAGAAGAGAACTTCGACTGAAGTTGCCAGCGAAGTTGCGCAAGTAGGATTGGACCCATCACGCCCATATCTCTTCTTCGGAATGAGTTCCCCCATCTTTGCGCCTAGAGAAATTGATATCGTCGAGTGGCTAGCGAAACGTGTGTCGGAAAACGCATTCGGTAGCGAGATGCAGCTCTTGGTTCGCCCGCACCCTCAAAACGTGACGGGAAATATGGCGGATACCAGCTGGCTGCCTCGTTTGAAGGCGCTGTCGAATTCTCGCGTAGCAGTGGACTACCCCAAGCTCAATCGAAGCAAGCTACAGTGGAATCTGCACACTGATGATCTAGAGCACCTAGTTCGTCTAATTCACGGTTGTCGGGTGTCGCTCAATTCAGGATCGACCCTGGCGATAGATGCGATTCTTCAAGACAAACCCGTTATATTGACGCCATTCGACGCAAACGATGATTCCATACCATGGCACAAATCTGCGCGGCGTTTACCCGAGTACACACACCTCCGAAAACTCATTGAATTGGGAGGGCTTCGGTGCGCTTCGGACTTCGATAGTCTAGCCGCAGCAATTCACCGGTATATCGCTGCGCCTCGATTGGACGAGGAAGGCCGCTCCAAGACTCGAAAAGAGCAGTGCGGTGAATGTGATGGACGAGCCGCTGAGCGAGTTGTGAAAGCTCTTGGCGAAATTTGCAACCGTGTTTCCGGGCCGTTCGAGTTAGCAAGTTAGCTAGCGACAATCGACCGATACGGTTAGACTCGTAAACTGGCCACCAAACGATTCTCTGAGGTTGTCTTCCCATAAATCGCCAAGCTCGCCAACACTTGTCGAATTCTTTGTATGCGGTATGGGCAGCCGAAGGGGCTTGTTCCAATCCGCCATGCGCGGCAATTTGCTCATCTATTTTCAGTCTAGCGTTACTAAAACACTCATCTGAACTACATCTGCATGAGTCGTCAACTTGTACTTCCGACTCGGTTATCCAAGGCAGCTGCGGTGTTTCTTTACTATTTGTAGTTTTTTTTGTGGGTGCGCCACACCCATCCAGCTAGAGGTCTTTTAGGGCCTCGTTGATGTCGATCATGGCTTGTTTGCCGTCCGAGAAGAACATCAGCGTGTTGTCGGCGGCAAAGAGAGGATTTGGAACCTTGGCGAATCCGGGGCTAAGGCTCCGCTTGATCACAATAACAGTCTGGGCTGCATCGGCATCGATTATCGGCATTCCGGCCAGAGGACTATCCGGATCGGTTTTGGCCGCAGGGTTCACGGTGTCGTTGGCACCGATCACAATCGCGATATCGACTTCGGGCATAGTCGGATTGATTTCGTCCATCTCGATCAGCTTGTCGTAGGGGACATCTGATTCCGCCAAGAGTACATTCATGTGACCTGGCATTCGGCCAGCAACCGGGTGAATGGCGAACTCAACTTGGACGTCGCGAGCTTCGAGCACGTTCATTAAATCTCGGACTGCGTGTTGTGCTTGGGCAACCGCCATTCCGTAACCGGGAATAATCACTACGCGGCTAACGCCGTCCAGAAGCATGGCGATCTCGTCACCACTTGTCTGTTTGATTTTTCCTCCGTAAACATCGTCGGCACTGGGCCCACTGGCCGTGGCACCCATCGCACCGAAGAGCACGTTGGTGAGGGAACGGTTCATGGCCTTACACATGATGGCGGTCAAGATGATACCGGAGGAACCAACAAGTGAGCCGGCGATGATTAGAGCGTTGTTTTGGAGAGCGAAACCCGCCGCCGCTGCCGCGATGCCTGAGTAAGAGTTCATCAGCGCGATAACCACTGGCATATCCGCACCACCGATGGGGATAGTTAGCGTGATGCCCAAGAGCGAGCCCGCCCCGATCAGTAACCAGAGGTACATGAGGTTGGGGTTCATGACCATCCCAACAATCAGTGCCAGACAGAACAGGACTAAGATCAAATTGGCAGCGACACCGCCCGGAACACGAATAGCTCTAGATGGTACTAGTTCGGCAAGCTTGAGGAAGGCGATTATACTGCCTGTAAGAGTGACAGCACCGATCAGCGCGGCAGCACCTATGGAGACACTGACGGCGGCATGAGCTCCGACGGGAGCCTGAACAATTTGAGGCAATTCATGAACGTATTCCGACGCGGCTACAAGCCAAGAAGCTGCGCCCCCAAGCCCGTTGAAAATTGCCACAAGCTGAGGCATCGAAGTCATTTCGACTTTAACCGCTACCGTAATGCCAATAACGGCACCGATAGCAAGACCAATACTCAATTCGGAAAATGAGATGACGCGAACGTCAAGGAGAACCGCAACCATCGCGAGTCCCATACCCAAGGCACCGAGCAAGTTCCCGCGGACAGCCGTCCTAGGATGGGTTAGACCCTTAAGCCCTGAAATAAAGAGGACAGCGGCAATGAGGTACGCAAGCTGAATTAAAGATGCGCTCGCCATTATTTCTTCCTCCTAAACATTCCCAACATTCGGTGGGTAATTAGAAACCCGCCAACGACGTTGATTGTGGCAAGCGCTACGGCCGCAATGCCCATATACGTTGCCAGGCTCCCGCGGCCCGAACCAGCAGCGAGGAGTGCACCGACAACGGTAATGCCGCTGATTGCGTTGGAACCACTCATTAGTGGCGTATGTAGGGTAGGAGGAATCTTGGTGATGATCTCGAAGCCCACAAAAACGGCGAGAATGAAGATAGTCAGGAAAGTAACGAGGACTGGTAATGGAATCCCGGTTATCGCCTCGGACACCAGCATGGGGGCCTTCCCCGTAGCGACAGTGTTGATTGCTGTGAGATCGTTCACGCTGCTCCTCCCCCGCTCGTTTTTGCTGTAGCTAAGATTTTTTGAAGTCGAGGGTGGACCACCTCGCCCTTTTGACACATCAAGGTCCCGCTGGTGATCTCGTCTTCGGTGTCGATATTCAGCTCACCCTCCTTGTTCAGTAAGTGCTTAAGGAAGGTGACGATGTTCTTACCCAGCATTTGGCTCGCGTGATAGGGAAGGGTCGCCGGCACGTTTTCTGGACCTAGAATCCAAACACCATGGGCCTTTACCTCTTCTCCATACTTGGTTAGCTCGCAGTTTCCGCCGCGTTCCGCGGCTAAGTCCACGATCACCGATCCGTTAGCCATATCTTTAACCATGGCTTCGGTTACGAGTACCGGTGATTTTCGACCGGGAATCGCGGCTGTTGTGATGACAACATCGCTTTCTGAAACGACTTTGGCTAACAACTCACGCTGCTTTCGTAGGAAGTCCTCACTCTGCTCTTTCGCGTATCCGCCGGCATCCTCAGAAGAGCCGGTATCCAGCTCCACTTCAACAAATTTCCCCCCAAGACTTTCGACTTGTTCTTTCACTACCGGGCGTACATCAAATGCATGAACTACAGCGCCGAGGCGTCGCGCAGTTCCAATGGCTTGGAGGCCAGCGACTCCAGCACCCATCACAAAGACTTTCGCTGGTTTCAAGGTTCCAGCTGCGGTCATCATCATTGGAAACATTCGCGGCAGACGGCTGGCACCCAGCAGGACGGCTTTGTACCCAGCGAGCGTTGCCATCGAGGACAGTACGTCCATGCTCTGTGCTCTAGTGATTCGAGGGATGAGTTCCAGACCAAAGGCCGTTACGCCGCTTTGGGCCATTTCTACGACTCGCTCTGTCGCGCCAAGTGGGTCGGCCATTCCAATAACGACTTGGTTTTTCCGGTAGTCTCCGATGGAGGCATTTCGGTCTGCGCTATAGGAATTGACCTGCACTAAGATTTCAGCGGCAAGAGCCTCAGAACGGTCCACGATCTTCGCGCCTTTTTCAGCGTATTCGTGATCTGAATATCCTGCGAGTGAGCCGGCAGATTTTTCTACTCTCACGTCAAGCCCGGCTTTTACCAGCGGACCCACGGAAGCCGGAACGAGCGCGACCCGACTCTCGCCCGTTCCCTCTTTCAAAACCCCGACTATCATGTAAATAGGCTAACTTACGATGGGGCGTGCGTCTAATTCAGCGCACCTAGAAAGCACGGAATAGAAGCTATTTGAAAACAGAAGAAGGTGCCGCCCTATATAAGTAGTTGGCGGCAACCGCATTATGAGACAGGTGAAGCGTTAACGCGCTAGCGCAGCCAGCTCAGCTTCGGAAAAGAAGAAGCTGATCTCGCTCTTGGCAGTCTCAGGTGCGTCGGAGCCGTGGCAAGCGTTGCGCTCAATATCGGTGCCGACTTCTGCTCGAATGGTTCCTGCAGCCGCTTCTTTTGAGTTGGTCGCACCCATGATTTCCCGGTTCTTGGAGATAGCGTTGTCGCCTTCCAGGACCTGGACAACGACTGGTCCCTCGGTCATGAACTTAACAAGGTCGCCGTAAAACGGACGTTCCTTGTGTACAGCGTAAAATGCTTTCGCCTGCTCCTGGGTAAGCCGGATGGTTTTCTGGGCGAGGATCGTAAGTCCGCCTGCTTCGAGTTTTTCGATAACCGTTCCGATTTTGTTCTTCGCAACAGCATCGGGCTTGATGATGGAAAATGTTCTTTCTTTAGCCATTTTTCTTCCTTGCTTTATATCTACAGAATTGATTTGAGAGTTGTGCCCATCTCCGCGGGGGTTTTCGAAACCTTGATCCCGCATTCTTCTAGGGCTTGGATTTTTGCGGCGGCAGTACCTTTTCCGCCAGCGATGATGGCGCCAGCGTGGCCCATGCGTTTACCTGGAGGAGCGGTTTGGCCGGCGATGAAGCCAGCGACTGGCTTTTTGACATTCGCCTTGACGTATTTAGCCGCTTCTTCTTCTGACGAACCGCCGATTTCACCAATCATAAAAATGGCTTCGGTGTCGGGGTCTTCATTGAAGAGCTTCAAACAGTCAATGAAGTCGAATCCTTTGACTGGATCTCCGCCGATGCCTATGGCAGTCGACTGGCCGAGCCCCAGAGCGGTTAACTGGTGGACGACTTCGTAGGTGAGTGTTCCGGAACGGGAGACGACGCCAACTTTGCCAGGCTTGTGAATGTAGCCAGGCATAATGCCAATCTTACATTCGCCAGGGGTGATAACGCCTGGACAGTTGGGACCAACGAGAACAGTGCCAGGATGATCCGAGGCCAACATCGTGCGGACCTTGATCATGTCGTTAACGGGCACGCCCTCGGTAATGGCGATAATAAGAGGAATGCCTGCGCCGGCCGCCTCCATAATTGCATCAGCTGCAAACGGTGGAGGCACGTAGACCACAGATGCGTTTGCACCGGTTTTCTCTACTGCGTCTCGGCAGGTGTTGAAAACTGGCACCTTCTCGAGTCCTTCGACTTTAGCGCCTTCTTTCCCGGGGGTTACTCCGGCGACCACTTTGGTCCCGTATTCCGCTGCTTGCCGGGTGTGGAACGCGCCCGCAGAACCTGTCATTCCCTGGACGAGAAGCTTGGTGTTTTTTCCTACTAGTACGCTCATTTTGAAAGCTCCACGATTTTCTTCGCGCCATCGGCCATATCGGCTGCAGACGTTACGTTTAAGTCACTCTCTTCGATTATCTTTTTTCCTAGGTCGACGTTTGTGCCCTCGAGGCGAACGACCAATGGAACCTTGAGGCCAACTTCTTTGACTGCCGCGACCACTCCCTGGGCGATCGTGTCGCATTTCATGATTCCGCCGAAGATGTTGACAAAGATTCCTCGTACCTTGGGATCGCTGGTGATGATTTTGAAAGCGGCTGTCACTTTCTCAGTCGTTGCTCCGCCGCCGACATCTAGGAAGTTCGCGGGCTCGCCACCGTAGTGCTTGATAATGTCCATCGTCGACATTGCCAGGCCGGCACCGTTTACCATGCAGCCAATCGTTCCATCGAGATTGATATAGGACAGGTCGTACTTCTTGGCTTCGACTTCTGCAGGATCTTCCTCTGCTAGATCGCGCCAATCATCTAGCTCTTTATGCCGGTATGTCGCGTTTTCATCAAAGTTGACCTTGGCATCAAGAGCGAGGACCCGGCCGTCTTTGGTTGTCACTAATGGGTTTACTTCGAGAAGTGAACAGTCCATGTCGGTGTAACAACGCACCAGAGCCGAAACCACTTTGCCGAATTCTCTAACTTGTTTTGAATTGAGACCGAGTTTGAATCCCAGATTACGCGATTGGAAATCAGACCAACCAGAGCCAGGGTTGATTGCCTCTTTGATGATCTTATCGGGCGTCTTTGCCGCGACCTCCTCAATTTCCATGCCGCCTTCTGTCGAGGCCATCACGGTGATACGGCCGCTGGCTCTGTCGAGGGTCATTCCCAAGTAGTACTCACGCTCGATGTCGAGGCCTTGTTCAACCAGAAGCCGTTGTACCTTGGTACCGTCGGGGCCGGTTTGATGCGTTTTGAGCTGCATCCCAAAGATGCTCTTGACGGCTGCTTCAGCGTCTTTTGCTGACTTACATACTTTGACGCCGCCACCTTTTCCGCGTCCGCCCGCGTGAATTTGCGCTTTGACAACTACAACGTCTGTGCCTGCTTCTTTTTGCACTTTTGATATAGAAGCAACTGCATCGGCAACTGAGGTCGAAGCAATGCCGACTGGGATTGGGACCCCATATCGCTTAAAAAGTTCTTTGCCCTGGTATTCGTGAATTTTCACTGTGACTCCGCTGTCGTCGGTTATGGTTCAGATGCGTGATAACCCGGTTTGGTTTAAGGGGGTTAGCGCCTGTTCGTTTCCGGCGGTTTAGCCTGCAAAGGGGCCTATTTGCAAGGGATGGGCGTTGATGTAATGTCACGATTCCGCTTCGGGCAGGACATTGGTTGTATGAGATTCGTATTCGTTATTTGGGCCGCATTCTTTGTGACAACCTCTCACCTCGGGAGCGCGGGCGCTCAGCCCGCTAAAGGAAAGCCGAAAGCGAAGAAACCCCGCGCAGTGTCAGGGAAGTTCGGAGAGTTACTTCCGGATGCGATTCGGCTTTCTGAGGTCTCTCATCTAACTTCGTTGTATTGGTACCAGGATTCGAAGTGCGCGAAGTACCAAAACAGTTTTGCTCGAACGCAGTGCGAAGGTCTTCAGAACGCAAGGCGGAACCAGGTCACAAAGGGGCGCTACTACGTACGTGCCAATGGCGCTCAAGCTAAGCTGTTGACGATGGGGCCTTTTGATTCAAAAAGAAGTTCCGCGCCTCTCGCTCTTTCTGGCTGTTTATTCTGTCCTAAAAATGGAATCGCCGTGGTGGCCGGAAAACGGGGACCAAAAACGAACGCGGGAAAACTAAACGCCGGCGATCTGGCTAGTCGTTATTTTTCATTCTCTGGACGGGCCGCAGCAAAACATTTTCGGGAAAAAGTCTTCAATCGCCTTGTAGTCGAATTCGTTTCGAAAATTCCTCCTAGAAGTGGTTGGCGTGCGGGAAAACGCAAAGGGTATCGAGCAGAACTCATCGGTTACCGAGTTTTTGATCCGTGCAGTGGAACCGTTTTGCTCTCTTCCACTGATGAACAACAGATCGCTGCGGATAAAGATAGTTGCAACGGCGACTCGTTGCCGGTCTTTGGGGGTGAAGCAGGCGAGCAGAAGCCCAAGAAACTTAGCAACGCTGCAATAGCAGATGCTCTTCGTCCAGTTGTCGATGAAGCGAGGCGCTGCTACAGCATTTACCAGGTGCGTGGCCAATCACGATTGCGACTCATCGTTACTGGAGAAGGACAGATCGAGTCGTTCGTCCACGAAGGCGACTTTTCTGGAACACCCACGGGTGACTGTATAGACGCGGTCGTTCGCAAAGTTCGCTTTCCGGCAACCGAGCGGCCAACGACCGAGGTTTTGTACCCCATGCGGATACCGTAGGGGCTAGTTCTGTTTAGGCCGGATTCTTGGCCAGACTATCCAGCCAAGGAACGTTAAGACAACGCAGAGCCAAGCGAAGACGTTTCCGAAACGGCTGAAGAACGTATGCCCTCCTTCTAGAAGTGCCGCTTCCCCCATCAGACTGTCGATTTCTTTCGGGTGAATACTTGGATCAACTGCGTAGGTCTTTTCCAAAACTCGACCGCTGGAATCGATAATGGCGGATACACCAGTGTTCACTGCGCGTACCAAATCGGTTCTTAGTTCAACAGACCTATAGACGGAGAGAGCCATATGTTCCCAAGGCTCGGAGGTCTCACCGAACCAAGCGTCGTTGGTCAAGTTGACCAGGAGGTGAGGACGGTGTTTTGCGATTTTTCGCCCGAAGTCTGCGATGATGTCTTCGTAACAAATCATTGCACCCACACGGTATTCGTTGCCGTCATGGTGAAGAGGAAGTGTGTTGAAGTTATCACCGCGGGTGAAATGGCTGGCAGCTTTAGGGACCGCGTTTCGTACGAATTCAAACGTATCTGCTAGTGGTGTGTATTCGCCGAAGATCAGGAGAAACACCTTGTCGAACATACCAAGGACTTTGCCGTCTTTGCTCAACATGATGGCAGTGTTGTATGGGGATTTTTCGGGGGTGCTTGGATCTGCGGTGACTGCTCCAATCAGCATGGGAACGCCGTTCTTGTTACGAATGCGGTATGGGTCTTTGGGGCCCGTGTCGTGTTGTAACGCCCGGGATATTCTGTATGGGTATACAGTTTCAGACCAGACAATGAACTGGGCGCCTTTTTCCATGAGTTCATCGGTTTTTTTTCGAAGCGCGAGGAGCTGTCTTTGGCCTCTTCCAGGCTCATTTTTGCGGTCGAAGGCAATATTCGCTTGAACAATGCCAACCGCAATTTTCTTTGCTTTTGCGCGCGCTGCATCCGTTTGACCAATTCGAATTTGGCCGTAGCCGATGACGAGTAAAACAATAAGAGCTGGAATACCTATCGCGAAACCACGCGCTCTACCCGATTTCTCCCAAGCATCCAACAATGCTCCACTGGTCATCACTAGAAGAGCAGACACGCCAATGGGACCGGTCACATCGGCGATTTGGATAACCGGAACAACCCAAGCCTGGGTGATTGCCAGGTAGAAGGGAAATATGACCGGGTGCAGTAGTTCGACGCTTGCGATGGTTATTGGAGCGACCAATGCAAGAGGCAGAGGTTTACCTCGTTTGAGTAGGGAAGTTCGTCGGATACTTCGGGTTGCCCAAGCCATGACCATAAAACCAAGACCTTGATAAGCCGCAAAACCGAACAGGCCAACGTAGGCCACGGGGGTAGGCAGCTTTCCGAAACGCTCTAGCAATCCAGCAATCCAGTAAAAACCACCCGCGTTGGCAATGGTACCGGCGAGCAGGGCAAACAGAAGCGCTTGCTTTCTGCTCCTTGCGCGAATAGCGATCCAGAGCGTTGGAAGCATTGCTATCCAGCCCAAAAGCCAAATGTCAAAGTCGGCGCAAGCAAGGGGCCAAAGAACGCCAGACAAAACTGCAGCAATTGCTAACTTCCATTTAGGAGGGTGGGTGTCCTTCATGTCGGCGTTGCTTTCATAGAAACACGCCTACAAGGCGGGCGCGATGACCTGGACTGCAGAAGGTTTGATCCAAAAGCGAGCGGGGAGAATCCCTGGTGTCTCCCCGTCAATATCGAGTTTTACTTCGGTATTGCAAAGAGGTTCAGCGCGTAGCTCTTGTGCTCGACGCAGACTAACCTGGGGAAGCTCCAAGTGTGTTCCCGCATAGATTCGCCTACTGTGCCGCAAGGTATCTCCCAATTTCCAATCTCCAAGACTGACGATGTCAAACTGCCCATCGTTGAGTTTCGCGTTGGGGGCCATATGCATTCCGCCTCCAAAGTACCTTCCATTGGCGACTGCGACGGAGTGGATTGTATTTTCCACGCTCCCTGCTTCATCACCGTCGAAGATAAGTCGCACGCGTTGGTTCTGATACGAGAATTGCGCTTTTGCTGTCGCCAAGAAAAACCCCACTTTTCCACCGAGGCGTTTGTTTGATTTGTTGACAATTTCGTCTACTAGCCCGCCGATACCAAACGATGCGATATTTAGGAATGCGCGTTGTTCTGTTTCACTATTGCGCGTTGTGTATTCAATAAACCCCACGTCGATGGTTTGCGCGCGCCCAGTTGAGAGAATCTCTGCGGCTTTGGACACATCGTTGGGAATTCCGAGAGAGCGCCTAAAATCTCCCCCGGTTCCAAAAGGTATGATGCCTAGAGAGGCTTGTTCGGAGACCGCTTGGCCGTCTTTAAAAAAACCATTGATGGTTTCATTGACGGTGCCGTCACCACCGACGGCAATGATCAGGTTCTTTCCTTCAAGAAGGGCTTCACGCGTGAGGCGGGTCGCGTCACCAGGGCCCTGTGTGTGAAGTTCAGAAAAGCTACCTAGCTCGCGCCGGAGTATTTTAGCAAGAAAGGGCCACCGTCGTCCTAGGCTTCCACCCTGGGCATTTGGGTTGATGATCACGGCGGCGCTCATTGGCAACGAGAATATGCCCGGCCTGCGCTCGCACTACAAGGACCGAAGCCCCACTGAAGCTCCGTCTCTATTGTCGAAAATTTCTGCAAGTTGTGCTTCGGGCGTAGCCTTGTTCCTTGGGGTTGGCTTCTGTCGAAAATCTAGTTCGTAAGATCGAGCTCGTAGCCTGCAAGAACCGCGGCATCGATGAGGCTATGCAACGGGACAGCAGAAGAGAGCAGGGGGCATTTTTCACTCCTTACCCTCTTGTTGACTTCGTCGTTTCCGAAACCCTTAGGAGTTGGCATTCGAGCAAATCACAGTCAAGAGAGACGATAAAGGTGCTTGATCCAGCATGTGGAGATGGTCGTTTCTTGGTAACGGCCTATGGGCACGCAATCGCAACAGACAAAAATATACGGCCAGAGCTTCTCGGTTTCGAAAGAGATGGGGGCTTCGCAAACGCCGCACGAAAAGCGATTGGTGAGAATGGTCTTGTAAGTAAAATAGAGGCACTCACCGAGTCCCCAAAGAAACTGGAGGGTACAATCGATGTAGTCGTGGGCAATCCACCCTACCTGAGATCTGTTGCGCTCGCGAAGAGCGATCCAGAGCTTTGGAATGCCCTTAAGGGCGCTTACCTGGCTACCTCTCATGGAGAGTGGGATCTCTACGGAGCTTTCTTGGAGCATACGTTGCGCTGGCTGTCTCCAGAAGGGGAAGCTGGAATGATCATTCCTTCTCGTTGGCTTACTGCTAGAAACACCAGCCGCTTGAGAAAGTCCTTGGGTACGCGGGGACTTGTTCGCGGGGTCGTCGACTTTGGTGCAACCCAGGTCTTTCCTGGAGCCACGACCTATACAAGTGTGGTGTTTTTATCGCGTCGGAAGCGTAGTAAAATTCAGGTTGCGCGCAGGGATGCTATGGGGTGGAGCTTCGGCGCTCTAAAAAGCGCGGGGTTCGATGAGAAGCCTTGGCACTTACTAGTTGGCCGTTCAAAAGTGCTTCTAGATTCGCTCCAGGAGAATTCGAAACAACTGGGTGATCTCGCACGGATTGCCAAAGGAACAGGCACGAATGCGGACTCGGTTTTCGTCTTAAACGAGAGAAACCTACTGGAGAAAAAGATCGTACGACGATGTCTACGTGGTCGGGATATTCGCGGGTATGGCGAGGCGAAAACAGGCCCCGAGCTTTTATACCCCTACGACGAGAACGGGAGGTTGTACACCTCGAAAGAAATGGCCCGGTTTTTTCCTAAAGCATGGCGGTATTTACTCTCGAATCGCTCCGTTCTTGAAAAACGAGAGCGGGGCCGTTTTGCTGGGGAGAGTTTCTACCAATTCGGGAGGCCGCAGAACCTCGCTTTCCATGCGGAAAAAACACCCAAGATAGTGATTCCGGATATAGCAAGGGATGCCCGAGCACTGATCGATCGTTCTGGTGTGATGTGTCTCGACTCGGCTTACGCGATAAGAACCCGTTCCGACGAGCTACCGGTCGAATTACTCTTGGCAGTATTCAACTCGCGAGCCATTCCTCTTTGGTTGTCCCTTACTGGAATTCCATTGCGAGGTGGGTACGTCAGGCTTAAGACTGCCTACTTGAATTCACTGCCAATCCCAAAATTGGACAGAGTCGCAAAAAAAATAATTTCAGCGGTTCGACAGGAGGCGGATAGAAGTGTGGTCGAGGACCTGGTCCGTTCTTGGTACGGAATAGAGAAACCAAGCTGGTACCCACTTTCTAAATGAGAGCGGTTAGCAGCCTGGAGCGCCTGTAGGCGAGCCGAACAGAACGCACGGTGTGCAAACGTCTAACTCACTTGGACAGTTGCCCTGGCTAAGGAAAGTCTCGTTTGGCAACGTCAAAAGACCGGCGTTCAAACAGCTTCCGGCAAATGGAACCAGAAATAAGGTGTTGTTGCAGGCTGTGTAAGGACCTTCTTGAAGAACTCTTTTGGGAACACAGACCTCTTCATTGTTAAGGCAATCTAGTTGGTTTACAAAAGAGAGCTGTGTTTCTGGGTCGGGGAGAAGCTCTACTGGAACGCAGCTTCCAAGACCATCTCCGCAGTCTTCCAGGATGAGCGGTGCAGCAACAGGGTTGTCACATTCCGTTGCGTTGCACGCTCCAGTGTTGCTTTCGTCACGAGGGTCAAAGCAGGGGGCACATCGTTCCGTTGGTGCGCAACTTGATTGGGGTAGGAATTCTCCTAGCTCAGCAACCTTGGGAACGACTCTGGAGATACAGCGGCCTTCCACGCCAACAACGGAGTCACAGGCATCGGGGATGTAAGTAGATCCGCCCAAGACGAACGCGTCTGGTACGCAGTAGTCGTCAATATTGGTTGGGCAGTTACCTAAGAAGTCTCGTGCGCGAGAATTTACTGCGTCGACAAGCTCTTTCTTAATACAGTGAGCGTCTGCCGCACACGGAGGAAATATGGTCGGATCGATAAGGGACGGGGCTTCGCTTTCGCAAGTGACTGAAGGCCGAAATACGCCCGTCTCGCCATCATCTGGCGAGGATAAGAACTCGCACGAGGAGGACGAGAACACTAATACGGCTAGTAACCATCGTTTCATGATAGATCCGCGGAAGCTCATCCTGGTCCCTTGTACTTCAGGAATCGAGCCATTATGTGTGAACCAATGATGACAGCTGCTTACGGCGTTGACGCAGCGCGCGAATCGGGCGGCTACGGCACAGTCCAATGGGGGGTGTAGCCCCCGATTTACAACTCAAAAACCGAACTTAAGATTCGTTTGAATGGTCTAAGGACGCAACAAGATCGCGTACAAACGCACCAAACCCTCGAACTTTAACGCCGTCAGGCGCGTTTTGTCGAAGCAGAAACGTGCAGGTTCCGCATCCGCTCACAACGGTCCCCCCTCCGGCTTGTGCCACTTCACGCAGCCTTTGGGCCGCCATCCTGTCTGCCGTTTCGGGCATGGTCTTGGGCAAAAGTCCCGCGCCCCCGCAACAGTCTGCTTCGGGGCCGGCCCAGGAAAATTCGCGAACATTTGCTATTTGGCCTAGCACACGACGTGGTTCGTCTGTGACGTGCTCGTACCGAGCGAGGTAGCAGGGGTCATGATAGTAGACATCAGGTTTTTCTCCCTGGTTTCTAAGTTTAGATAAACATTGGTCGAGGTACTCAGGGAGTGAAACAACTTTACATGGAAGTTCAATGCCCTCGGCGGGGTATAGGGTGCGGGCAGCGTGCACACAAGCAGAGCAGTTAAAAACGACCGTCTTGTAGCCGCGTAATTCCTCTGCCACCCGTTTCGCTTGCCACCGGAACATGTCTACGTATCCAGCGGCGACGAGAGGATAGCCAGCACAGCCGACCGTCGTATCGATAAGTTTAGTTGCTGGACTTGAAATCGCTTCGAACAACTCGAGGGTACTTGCGACATCTGGGGCACTCTTATCGACTGCATCGCATCCGGGAAAAAATCCGACATCGGCATTGGATGGAGTTTGCCTATTGAATTCTTCAGAAAACTGCTCGCGCCGATACTCTACAATTCTTTGATCTCGTTTGCGGAACCGGTCGGGATAGTCCTTGAGTTTCTTGTGTTGTACCCCGCGTCGGTTGGCTTCGGAACGACCTGCCATAAGGACAATCCCCGGTTCATTGTCATGCTCACAATACGTACTGCAGTGACGACAACCCGTGCATGCATAGAGTGGTGCGGCGTTTTCCTCTGTCCACTCAATTTGCCCAAGCCTAAGTTGATTGAGCCGCTGCATCTTGGCCTGGGGCGTGTGCCCTTCGCGCCCCGATGCGTTTGCGACTGGGCACGCATGTCGAGACAGCTTTGGGCAGAACGTACAATGTTCTAGCTGGCGAGCAACTTCATCTTTCGGCAGCACTGCCTGACTATATATGGCCGTTTCGATTTTGCGCAATTGTTCAATGGGCTAGAACAACGCGTCCTCTACCGATTCGGGGCGGGGACGAGGGGTTTCGCTATCAATCTTCACCCCTGGGTTCATGATTCCTTTGGGGTCGAGAATGTTTTTGAGCGTGTTGTAGTACTCGTCCCACCCTGGCTCGCCAATTCCAATCGGATAGCCCCCAGCTGATACGGCTGCTTGTTCCGCAGCTTCAAGAGTTTCCACATTGCCCACGGACGATTCGCCATTGCGCTCAAGCCACAAAGAAAGAATCGCGCCATCATGATCAAAGCGCGACAAGTAAATCATGCTCTTCCGTCCCAATGTCCTGGTTGCATCTACGACTGCGTCGTAAACCTGCAGCTGTTCTTTAGGCTTAGAACATATTTGCAGCTGGGGGGAAAAGGGCGCAATCGCACCCGTTCGCCATTCCCACCATTCTTCGGCCAATTCGCGTGGGAGTTCGGTTCCACCTTCGGCCCGAACGGCACTGGCAGCCAGGTCGCGGTCGCAGGCTGCTATATCTGTCAATCCAGCAGTTGCAACTAAGAGCATCGTTTCTCCAGCATCGATAACATCTTTGCCGTAATGGTCTTGAGCACCTGCGCTATCGTAGAGTCGCATGGCGGATGGGTGTGCCTCTTCTCGCAATAGTAGACGGATTGCACCAAGCGCAGCGCTCATATTGGGAAGTCTGTGCGCTGCCAGAAATCGAGTCTCCGGTACTCGGTGGAGGCGAATAACAGCTGACGTTATGATTCCAAGAGTTCCTTCGCTTCCGCAAAAAGCTCTTGGCAAATCAGGTCCGGTGGCACGTCTTGGAGCGATGCGCGTATGAATACTGCGTCCTGTTGGTAAAACTGCCGAAATTCCAAGTACAGCGTCCTCGATAAATCCATGACGGCGAGTCGATTTTCCTGCCGTACGCACCGACAAAAGCCCACCAATGGTGGATGACATTGCATTGGGGGGATAGTCACCAAGGCTAAGACCGCGGCGGTTTAAGAGAGACTCAAGGTCTTTAACTCGCATTCCTGCTTGCACGTGAACAACTAGAGAAACTTCATCAAGGTTGGTGACGTGGTTGAGCCGTTGTCCATCGATAAAAAGACAGGGTAGGGGAACGCCTTCCAAGGGGGCTGCGTTCGCGCCACCGCCAATGGGTACAGTTGGAATTTCGTGTTGCCACGCAATTCGCATCACTTCGGATACCTCTGCCGCGGAGCTCGGATAAACCACGAAACACCCGGGGAGTTCTAGGGTTCCTGAACTGACGAGCGAGTTCGCTTGACCATTGGCAAGATTTGCTTCCCCCACCACACGACCAAGTTTTTGCAAGACTTCGCCGTTCACCCACGCCCCCTTAAACCAAGTTTACCTGGGTTAGCTATGTTGTCCGGGTCAAGGCTCTGTTTAAGTGCTTCCAAAACAGTCATCGCTTCGCGGTGCTCGGACTTCATCCATGCACTTTTCAATAGACCGACTCCATGGTGATGGCTGATCGTTCCACCAGCACCGGTCGTGGCTTTCATACCATCTCGCCAAATTTGATCGTAGAGCCGCTCACTTTCCTGGCGATTGTTTCCATGTCCAACGAACGTGAAATAAATAGAACACCCCTCGGTATAGGCGTGAGAGAAATGGGCCATCACCAACGCATGCTCGCCTATAGCAGTGCGAACAGATTGATAAAGGTCGGGAAGTCTCTCCCAGGTTGACGCAACCTCCATCGTGTCGACGAATGCTCCTTCCCGAAAGACCCGCGACATTCCGTAGGATACCGAATAGCGATGCTCGAACCATTTGCGCCCGGGTTCTTCTCCTAAGTCTTCTCCACCTGCGCGCTCTAACTCTCCAAACGTCAAACGCGCTTCTACTTCTGTTCGAATCGCCGCTCCTTCGAGGCCGACGATCAGTAGGCAGCCAGTTTTCGAAAAGCGTTCTGAAATCTGGTTTGCGAAAAGGTTTGTGAGTCGTGGGCGGGAAAGTGCGAGAGAGATTGCTTCGCGTTTCAACGAGCTCGCCAAGGAGCCTTGTTTGCTAAACCAGCCGCGGGCACGGGCCAGTGCGTTTGGTGGTGGACTAGGACGAGCACCGGGGAGCATTGGAAGTGCACCCTTGGCAGCGGGCAAACTCGCCCTTGTTTCGCTTTTTCCCGAAATCGTATGGACGAAGGTGTCGAACTCATCGTAAAGGCGGACCACTGCAGGTCGCAGCCCTTTTTGCATCAACCCTCGAATGCCCTCGAGGCCCTGTTCAACGCTTTCGAATTCAAACCCGCGAAAAATGCGGAGAGCCGGTATAGATGCGACTCTTAGTCGGACGCCCGTTATGACCCCGAAAGTTCCTTCGCTCCCCACAAGAAGCTGGGTCCAATTCGGCCCTCGATGGGCTCGCATAAAACCGTCGGTGCGAACGATCTCGCCTCGGCCAGTCACCACCGTCAGCCCCGCTATTCGATCTTCAATCTTGCCGTACTTGGCCGACATTTGACCTGCAGCGCGACAAGCAACCCAGCCGCCGACTGTCGAGCAGTAGATGGAGGAAGGGAAGTGCCCAGCTGTGTAGCCTCGGCGGTTGAGTTCTCGCTCAAAGCGTTCGCCATTCATGCCCGCTTCAACCGACGTTGTCATTGAAGTTCGGTCGACAGACAAGAAACGGTTCATTCTCTTTAGGTCAATAGTGATTCCTCCAGAGATGGGTACAGTCCCACCGCAAACACCTGATCCTCCGCCGTAGGGTATCGTCGGGATTCGAAGTTGCCTTGCCAGACGAATTACATTGCTGACTTCTCTGGTTGTTTCTGGCCAAACGACGGCGTGGGGAAGTGACGCGGGTACAGCGCCACTTCTTTGGGCGATGAGCAGCCGGGGCCACATATCTCTGGAGTATGGCTCGAGTTCAGATTTGACCGTCGACACCCGTGAGTCGCCGACTATGCGCCGTAACTCACGGTACAGACGATCTGTATCTACATTCGCCCGCGGCATGAATGCCGACACTAGTCCTCGAGGAGCCAAATCCGCAAGGGCAACGTGGTACATCTCGGCCCATGAGCGACAAGATGTCCATTGAAAAAGTGGCGAAGATCGTTGTCATTGGCGCCGGAACCATGGGGCATGGGATTGCACAAGTGGCAGCCATGGCGGGGTTCCAGACGACTCTTTGCGACTTAGATGCGCAATCTCTCGAACGCGCAACGAACGCGGTGCGAGGCAATCTTGATAAGGGAGTGTCCCGAGGGAAAGTAGACGCCGGAACAGCCAAGGAGGCACTTGCACGTCTTTCGACCTCTACGTCGGTGGATGAGGCTGCAACCGATGCCCAGGTTGTTGTGGAGGCGGTCTACGAAAGCTTGGAACTCAAACAGAAAATTTTCAAAGCATTGGCCAAGTCCGCGCCCAGTGACGCTATCTTGGCTACGAACACGAGCTCCCTCTCCTTGGAGTCGATAGCCAATTCTTTAGAGGCGGGCGCTCGTCCACGCTTCGTGGGTATGCACTTCTTCAACCCAGTGCACATCATGAAGTTGGTGGAAATCGTACGTCACCAAGGAACCAGCGAGAATTCGGTCGCTGTCGCTAAGCAACTCGCAGAAAAGATGGGTAAGTCCCCCATTGTTGTTGCGGACTCCCCCGGGTTTGCGTCTAGTAGGCTCGGAGTGGTCATTGGTTTAGAAGCAATGCGAATGGTGGAGGAGGGGGTCGCCTCTGCCGAGGACATAGATACGGCAATGAAACTTGGATACGGACATCCCATGGGGCCACTCGAACTAACGGACCATGTGGGCCTTGATGTACGTCTCGCGATTTCTCAGTATCTAACCGAGGTGATGGGAGATAAGTACGCGCCGCCTTCTATCCTCAAAAACAAGGTTGAGTCTGGAGCGTTGGGAAAGAAGACGGGACAGGGCTTTTACACTTGGAAAGACGGAAAAAAACAATCCGCTGACTCTTAACGCGAATCCTGGTAAGAGGCTTCCATGCTCTCCTCGAAGTATCGATTCTCCATTTGTGTGATCCTGGTTTCCGTCTTCTCGTCGGCTTGCAAAGAAGAGACTGGTCTAAACCCTAATTCTTCTCTCGAAGTGGCAACGCAGACTATCCCTGCCCCTTCCATTCACGGTGAAGAGGTCAGCTATCAAGCGGGCGATACAACCATGAAGGGATACTTGGCCTACGACAAAGCTAGATCAGGTGCGCGCCCTGGTGTTCTGGTTGTTCACGAATGGTGGGGACATAATGACTATGCGCGCAAGCGCGCCCGCATGTTAGCGGAACTCGGTTACACAGCGCTTGCCGTTGATATGTACGGTGACGGAAAGACCGCAGGGCACCCAGATGACGCGAAGAAATTCATGATGGAAGTCATGAGCAATATCGAGGGAGCGGAAACTCGGTTCGCAGCGGCAAGGAAGGTGTTAGAAGGGCACGAAACAACAGATCCAGAAAAGACCGCGGCTATCGGATACTGCTTTGGAGGAGGCGTGGTTCTCCACTTAGCGCGAACTGGTTCTGACCTCGATGGTGTCGTTAGTTTTCATGGTTCTCTCAAAGGCGCGGCCTCAGCGAAAAAGGGTAATGTAAAGGCGCCAGTGTTGGTTCTTCATGGCGGATCCGACCCATTTGTTCCCGACGCAGATGTCGTCGCGTTCAAGAAGGAGATGGCCGATGCTGGGGCGAAGGTGGAGTTTGTCGCCTATCCCGAAGCGAAACACGCTTTCACAAACCCTGGCGCTACAGAGCTTGGGGAAAAATTCG
>CAYPIX010000044.1:0-32251 GCA_964410875.1 uncultured Kofleriaceae bacterium | reverse complement strand
GTTCAGCAAACTCGCCTTCATAAACGCCGAAGACGTCAACTCGGTTGTCAATAGCACGTACGAGAGCGCCGACATTTGGTATGGTCCGCCGCGTCATGTCGGATACCGCAAAGCTAACTATCGATGGTAAGGAAATCACGTTGCCGGTCATCACCGGGACCGAGAACGAAAAAGCAATCGATATCAGTAAGCTTCGCGCCGAGACGGGCTATGTAACCCTCGACTTCGGTTACAAGAACACTGGCTCGACCACCAGCGGAATCACATACCTCGACGGTGAAAAAGGTGTCCTCCGATACCGCGGCTACCCCATCGAGCAACTTGCTGCGAAGTCTAGTTTCACTGAGGTTGCGTACCTACTCATCAACGGCCAGCTCCCTTCGAAAGCTGAGCTGTCGGAATGGCGTACAGGTCTCACACGACACAGCATTATCCACGAGGACATGCGTCACTTTTTCGATGGCTTCCCTCCGGGTGGACACCCAATGGCGATTCTGTCGTCCATGGTTGGCGCCCTCTCGAGCTACTACCCAGAGAGCCAAAATCCTACGAGCGATCCGCAGGCAGAGATTATTAGGCTCATCTCGAAGGTTCGCACCATGGCAGCGTTTGCTTACAAGAAGGCGCTTGGCCACCCTATGATGTACCCACAGAATCGGCTTTCTTACTGCGCAAACTTCTTACACATGATGTTCGCGAACCCGGCAGAACCCTACGAGCCAGATCCGGTTGTAGTCGATGCCATGAACACCCTCCTAATACTGCACGCTGACCACGAACAAAATTGTTCGACCTCTACGGTTCGTTTGGTCGGCTCTAGTCAAGCAAGCATTTATTCCGCAGTCAGTGCTGGTATTCTGGCTCTTTGGGGACCTCTACATGGCGGTGCAAATCAGGCCGTTATCGAGATGCTTCAGCAAATCCAAGACTCGGGTGGCGACTACAAAGGCTTTATGAACGGCATCAAAGACAAAACCTCCGGGAAGCGTCTGATGGGTTTTGGGCACCGCGTCTACAAGAGCTACGACCCGCGAGCCAAGATACTGAAAGAAATGTCAGAGAAGCTTCTTCCACACCTAGGCGTAAAAGATCCGCTTTTGGATATCGCCAAGAACTTGGAAGAAATCGCTCTTAAGGATAGCTATTTCGTCGAACGTAACCTCTACCCCAATGTCGATTTCTACAGTGGGATTGTTTACCGGGCACTGGAGATACCACTCGAAATGTTCACTGTTATGTTTGCGCTAGGACGACTTCCAGGTTGGATCGCTCAGTGGAAAGAAATGGTGAACGGCAAGTCTGTCATTGGGCGCCCGAGGCAGATCTACACTGGCGAGCTCGCCAGGGACTACGTTGCCATCGAGAAGAGGTAGTTACCTCAACCGTACCCGTGTCCAAAAAGCAAATGAACGGCGCACACACAGCAGATGGTGCCGGGAGTGCTTGGCCGGCCATTGAAGCATGTCTAGAGAGAGCACTATAATCTAAGCAAGTGGAGAATTCGGGCATAGACCTGAGCGCTTTCGCGCCGGCTTGGCGACAGTTTTACCAGCAACTTGTATCTGAGATTCGAGTGCTGGTCATAGACGACGACCCGTCTACCGGTGAGGTTCTCACTCAAACGTTTAAACAAGCCGGTTTCATGGTCACTCTGACCGATAGCGCGGAAGAGGGCTGGAAGAAGCTAACCCAGGAAAGGTTCGATCTCGCCATACTCGACTACAACCTTCCCCGCGAAAATGGCATCCAACTCATACAACGAATTCGCAACGAGGGACTTTCTCTCCCATGCGTTCTTGCTACCGGGGAGACCAAGGCCGAATTGGTCTCCAAAGCCCTCGAAGTCGGGGCCGATGACTACCTGCCTAAGCCTTTTCGCAACTTATCCCACGGCTTGACGCGCATGCGGGCGCTTGTTGATAGGCGTATTACCAAGGCACTCTTCGAAGTGATCATTAGGGACCTCTCTGAGGCTGTTCGGAGTGGAGGTATGGCGGAAGATGGACTGGCTACACTTAAACGAGATCTTTTTGGCTTCAAGACCGAATTAGAGAAACGGCCTCAAGCCCTCCTTTTCGACAATGATGAATTTGAAGGTCAAGCTTTAGCCAAAGTCTTAACTCAAAATGGTCTGAAGACAGCCTTGGCTCAAAGTCACGAACAGCTTTTCGGTATGGTGCGAGGAGAAGCCGGCCCTCTCGTCGTCGTCCTTTCCCTTGAGGTTCCCAATGCTATCTTGACGATCAAAAGGCTTAAGCGTGAAGACCCACAAATCGAAGTCTTGGCAACAGCAGAAGGCGCCGAAATTGAGCAAGCAGTTAGAGCCGTTGAGGCTGGGGCTGCGGATTTTGTCCTTCGCTCTAAAGAGGGTCTTAAACCTTTAGGGACTCGCGTTAAACGTCTGGTCACCCGTTGCAGAGAACACAGGCTGTACCTTTACCTTGTTACTTCTCTTTACAGAACCGCGAAAAAGTACAACCCGGATCTTGCGGACGATTTGATCTTCGCCCGAGACCACGACGACGTTTCCTTTATCCGCAGCACCCGGCCCAGCGAAACGCCGCCGGCCCCGGAAAATTTCAACCTTCAGAAAGAGTATGCTGAGAACCCCAAACGACGGACTGGGGAAAGCCTTGCCTCTTTTCTTCGTGGCAAACCCGACTGAGTAACGTCCACCTCTACAAGTGATGCTAGGTTTCGCTCGTGTGTCGCCTGATTTACGTTTTTCTTATTTGCGTTTCTGGTTGTTCGGCCAGCACTGGCAAAGAAGCTAGTGAATCGCCCCCTGCGCCGGTAAAGATGTTTGCAATTGCCGATACCGACCGAGTCGCTCCGGGACAAGAATTTACGGTTGCTGCTCGTTTCAAACTCCAACCAGGATGGCACATCTATTGGAGCAACCCCGGTGAAGCGGGGCTTTCTACCAACGTTGTATTCAAAGCACCCCCGGGCGTTAAAGTCGTGCCAAACCCTCTCCCAGGACCAGAGAGGTTTATCTCTCCGGGAGACATCGTTGGCTACGGTTATTCAGGGGAAGTTCTCGTCTCAGCAAACGTTACTGCCCCCTCATCTATTGGAGAAGAAGGTCTCGCGATAGACATAAGCAGTGAGTTGCTTGCTTGCAAGGTACAATGTTTGCCGCTCTCCGATGCGAAGTCGGTGATTGTTTTCGAGGCTTCGAAAGACGCCCCTCCTATGCCGAAGCACCAAGAGGAGTTCAAAGTTCATCGAAGCTCCCTTCCACAACCACTTTCCTCTCTCTTCGGTGCTACCGGCCACTGGAAACTGGGCAAGGAGCAGGCCACTTTTATTTTGTCGGTTCCTGGAGATATCAAAGCTACCTATATGCCAAGCAAAGGTGAGCAGCTCCTAGTCGACGGACAAGCGATCATACCGGAAGCTAGTACTACTGAGATACGGGTTTCCTACCAAAGAACCAACGCTCCACTACAAGCCGAAGGGGTGCTCGCAATCAAAAAAGATTCTAACCACTCTCTCTATTATCAAATTAATTCGCCCAAACCGGAGATGCCAGCGCTATGAAACCAATATATTGCTTTGTTGCTCTTTCCTTCTTTGTTGCTGGTTGTGGAGCAGTCCGTCCCCAGGACGCCACCCCGGTTAACGCAAGCGATCAATTTGAGGCATCTATTGCCGGAGACTCCTCATCGGCCCCCGACTTCTCACTAAAAGACACCGATGGCAATGAAGTTTCCCTTTCAGACTTCCGCGGAAAAACCGTCGTACTTGAGTGGTTTAACCCCGGCTGCCCTTTTGTGAAATACGCCCATGGTAAGGGGCCGTTAGCCACCATGGCTAAAGAAGCCACCCAAGCCGGCGACGTTGTTTGGTTGGCAATAAACTCTGGGGCTTCCGGTAAACAAGGGACCGGTCTCGACGTCAACCAAGCGGCAAAGAGAAACTGGGCAATGACGCATGCAGTACTGCTCGACGAAAGTGGAGAAACCGGCCAAAAGTACGCAGCGAAAACCACGCCGCATATGTACGTTATCGACAAGAACGGAGACATCCGCTACCGCGGCGCCCTCGACAATGCCCCTCTCGGACGAAACGCGGGTGCCTACAGAAACTACGTCAGCGAGGCCCTTGCCGACCTCGCTGGTGGTAGCAAAGTTCGGGTCGCCCAAACGCTTTCGTATGGATGCAGCGTAAAATACTAGCGAACAGTGTTTTCGGCTATTGAGTCGTAACGACCATGCCGCCCGCGACGTCTGCGCGGAGTGACAAGTTGGCCGTTCCCTCAAGCAGAGCAACTGCGTCATCTCCAACTAGCTCTGCGCGCCAACCGTTTAAAAGCCCAACATCTGCGCGTTCCGCGTTTCCTTCAGAAAAACGGACAAGGTTTTCAACACCGCCTCGACTGCCCAGAAAACGTGGTGGCAGGCCAAGTTCGATTGCCCGAGCATGCACAAGCCCCAGAACCACAAAGGCCCGGGCTTGCCCTTCTGCGGTCAGCTGAGCGGGAGGCCTATTTTTTTCGCTAATCGGAGTTTCAGCACCCTTTTGAAGGGCCACCATGATGGCTCCACCATATTTACTAACGGTCCCCTCTCCTATTCCCCTAACCCTCTTAAGATCCCGCTCTTTTTTAACCTTGCGGCGAGCTACATCCACCATGGCTGAGTCAGTGAGAATCCACGAAGGCGGTTTGTTCCTTGCGAGTGCTTCGCGCTCTCTCCATGCAGCAAGCTCTCGAAAGGCTCCTAATTGTGGTCCCTTTAAGGAATTCCCTCCGCCAATGGTCTTATAAACATCCTCAGGCTCTCGGCGCTTCGCCACCGACAGACAGAGATTGTCGGATTCCTCTTTGACCCAACCCAAGCGCCCCTGCTGCCCTAGCTGTTTCTTGAGTGACTGCCAAGCGGGGCATAAATACCGAACATCATCGAGGGCATAACGAACCTGTTTATCTGAAAGTGGTCGCTCTAACCAATCGGTCCATTGGGCTCCCTTATCGAGGGTGACGCCTAATGTCTTCGCGACCAATTTACCGTATCCAATTTGTTCGCCCATCCCAGCAAATGCAGCGGCTATCTGCGTATCCATTAGCCCTTTTGCTTCGAGGCCGTACCGATAAGCTAAAAGAGACAAGTCCTGTTTCGCAGCATGGGCGACAAAGCAAATATCCGGGTCCGACAAGAGCTCCAGAATCGGGTCAATACTGGCCGCCAACGGATCGACACCAGCAACCTCCACATCTGCTCCCGATGGAAAACCAAGCTGAATGAGCGCCAGTTCAGGCACATAACGAGACTCAGAAACAAACTCTAGGTCAACCGCGACGAATTCAGCTTCACGGGCTCGGCGAACCACCTCAACCACTTGCTCGTCGCTAGCGATGATTGTGTCTAAGTCTGGCTCACTCACGGCGTAAGCATACCCCGTTCCTCACAATCAAAGGCGTTGATGGTGCTATATTCCCGTCGCCATGAGCATCGACAGCTTCAAAAGCCGCACAACCGTCCAGTTCGGAGATTCCAAAGCCGATATTTTTCGCCTTCAGGCAGTCGCCAAATCCGCCGGCGTAGATATCCAAACTCTCCCCTTCTCACTTCGAATCCTTCTGGAGAACCTTCTACGCAACGAAGACGGAAAGTCTGTCACCAAAGATGACATTCTCGCTGTTGCTAAATGGGATCCCAAAGCCGAACCGAAGACGGAAATAGCTTACCGACCGGCACGTGTCGTCCTTCAGGATTTTACCGGCGTCCCTGCCGTCGTTGATCTGGCAGCAATGCGCGAGGCCTTTGCCGAAATGGGCGGAAACCCCGATGAGATGAACCCCGAACGCCCCGCAGACTTAGTCATCGACCACTCTGTCCAGGTGGATACCTACGGTGGTCCAACTGCATTCGGCAAGAATGTCACAAGAGAATTTGAAAGGAACCAAGAACGCTACCAGTTCCTTCGCTGGGGCAAACAAGCTTTCAACGGACTTCGAGTAGTCCCGCCTGGGACAGGAATCGTTCACCAGGTCAACTTGGAGTACCTTGCGCGCTGTGTCTTCTTTGACGAAGGTAGCGATGCTCTCGCTTATCCCGATACCCTAGTAGGAACCGATTCCCACACAACGATGATCAATGGTCTCGGTGTTGTTGGCTGGGGAGTTGGCGGCATTGAAGCTGAAGCGGCGATGCTTGGGCAACCAATTGCCATGTTGGTCCCTCAAGTGGTTGGCTTTGAACTTAGAGGTAAGCTTCCCGAAGGAGCAACCGCAACAGACCTGGTTTTAACCGTTACCCAAATGCTACGATCGCATGGAGTTGTCGGTAAATTTGTAGAGTTTTTCGGCAGTGGACTAAGCCAATTGTCGCTCCCAGACCGAGCGACTATTGCCAATATGGCGCCGGAGTACGGCGCGACCATGGGCTTCTTCCCAATAGATAAGGAAACGCTAGACTTCCTCCGTTTCTCCGGTCGAGACGATGCTCACGTTGACAAGGTGGAGCGCTACCTGTCCGAGCAGGGTTTGCTTCATACCGAAGAAACTCCAACTCCAAGGTTTACCGACACTCTCGGACTCGACTTGGAGAAAGTGGTTCCCTCCATCGCTGGTCCAAAACGACCCCAAGATCGAATCGCGCTGTCAGACGCGCAACGCTCTTGGCGGAAAACCGTTACCGGGTTGATGAACGACAAACTCACCAGTGTTCCCGCCAAGGCGCAAGAAGCGTTTGTCGCAGATACGGACCAGAAGATCCCTGAATCTCTAGGGCACTTAACCAAATCGATTCCAGTCAAAACCGATCGCGGTTCCTTTGATCTCACTCACGGTCATGTCGTGATTGCCGCCATCACGAGCTGCACTAACACGTCGAACCCAGCAGTCATGATGGCCGCAGGGCTCTTAGCGAGCAAAGCTAGAAAACTTGGACTCCAGACCAAGCCTTGGGTCAAGACCAGTCTCGCACCTGGATCACAGGTCGTGACCGAGTACCTCAAGAAAGCCAACTTGATGGACGACTTTGAAGCCCTTGGATTTTACCTGGTCGGCTACGGATGCACGACCTGTATTGGAAACTCAGGCCCAGTAGATCCCGCGATCTCCAAAGCAACAATTGACAACGACTTGGCCGTTACTTCGGTCTTGTCAGGAAATCGCAATTTTGAAGGAAGGGTCTCCCCCATTACGCTGGCAAACTACCTGGCCTCTCCGCCCTTAGTTGTCGCTTACGCGTTAGCCGGAACCACAGACATTCAATTCGACAAACATCCTCTTGGCACCAGCAAAGACGGGAAGCCTGTTTTCCTCAAAGACATCTGGCCAACACCTGCGGAAGTCACCAAGACCATGCGTGAAGCTGTAAAACGCGAGATGTTTGTCGACAGATACTCTGCAGTTTTTGAGGGAACAGACGAGTGGCGAAAGCTCTCTGCCCCTAGTGGAAAGACGTTTGCCTGGGATCCAAAATCCACCTACATCCGCAAGCCTTCATTCTTCTCGGGGCTAAAAAAGGAGTATGACAAGCCAGACGATATCGCCAATGCGAGAGTTCTTGCTTTGCTCGGCGATTCAGTGACCACAGACCACATCTCTCCAGCTGGAGCGATAGCCGAAGAAAGTCCAGCCGGTACATACCTTCGGGAGCATGGCGTGGACAAGAAGGATTTTAACTCCTACGGAAGCCGACGAGGCAACCATGAAGTCATGATGCGCGGGACTTTTGCCAATATCCGGCTACGAAATCAAATGGCCCCCGGTACTGAGGGCGGATTCACAAAACACGTACCGAGCGGCGATGACATGACCATTTTCGACGCTTCCGTGCGTTATGAAAAAGAAGGAACTCCTCTCTTGGTTATTGCGGGGAAAGAGTACGGAACCGGTTCGTCTCGCGACTGGGCTGCCAAAGGGACTCTCTTGCTCGGTGTGAAGGCCGTGATCGCTGAGAGTTATGAGCGAATTCACCGCTCCAACTTAGTTGGCATGGGTGTGTTACCGCTTCAATTTGCAAAAGGACAAAGTGCAAAGTCTTTGGGCTTAACTGGACAAGAGACTTTTTCCATTGCGGGAATCAGTTCAGGAATAGAGCCTGGGAAGAAGCTGAGCGTCAAAGCCGACGACAAGTCGTTCGAAGTCGTTTGTCGAGTCGACACGCCCCAAGAGGTCGAATACGTGGAACATGGTGGCATCCTTAACTACGTTTTGAGAACTCGCCTGTAGTGTTTCGGCACATGAACGTATATCTCGCTTACGCGGTCGCCTTCTTCCTCGTTGCTTGCGGGAAGACTGCAGATTCTCCTGCCCCAGACACATCGAAGCCAAGCCCGGCCGAAGAAAAAGAGCGCCCCAAGGAACTGAGACCCGAGGACGTAAAACAGACCAACTCTGTTGTAGGCCTGGAAAAACTGGCGACACAAATGCTGGATGCAGTGGTCGAAGACGAGAGACAGGCAGAGCTCGATACGTTGCTCTATTCTCTACGCCTACCCAAATACAAGAAGTGGTTCAAGAAACACTTTGACGACGACTTAGCAACGCTTCTGGCTCAAGAGTACAGACCTTTCCACGATAATATTGGTCTTCTTCAAAATCTCTTACTTGAGATAGCCAACAACAAACAAGATGTCATTGTCGCAACCAGCTACGGAGAACCCAAACCCGACGCAGATGGTATTCAGGCCAGAGCTCTCCCGCTTAGAAAAGCAAAGACCGGGTTTCGCCTTTACTCGATTCGATTCGCAGACAGCGCAAACAAACGAGCCTTTCACATTTGGTATTTTGTGCACCACAAGGGTTCGTTCAGATACGTAGGAAAGCTGTCCAAGGCATCTGGGGCGTAGCGCTCATTCACATCGCAAATCATCCAGATCAGACGTCAACTGCCCCCTCCCTAAGGTGGGATGCCCCCAGTTCAGTCCCTTTGGGTCCACATAAGCGACTGTAAATTCTGCTATCTCGCCTGGCCCAGCATTTGCTCTTTTGGTCTACGAATGGGTTCGTTGCGCGTAATTTCGGGTTGGGTGCTTCTGTCCTTGGTCTTCACTAGCCCTGGGTGCTCCTTCAATGAAAAACAAACTGATACCGACAACGATTCGATTCTTGATGTCGACGACAACTGCCCTTTTGACGCCAATAAGGATCAAATAGATACCGACGGCGACAGCATTGGCGATGTATGTGACGACACCAATGGTGATGGTGATGGTGATGGTGATGGTGATGGCGATGGCGACGGCGATGGCGACGGTGACGACCTAGACGGAGACGGCATTGCAGACAATGAGGACAATTGCCCTGCCGATTCAAACCCTGACCAAGTAGACTCTGATCAAGACGGAATTGGCGACGTATGTGACACTGGCGATATCACCAACTATGAACAGATTAGCCAAACCGGTCTATTTGCTGACATCGCAACCCAAACGCTCGGACCGGGTGTAGAGCCGTACACCCCAAATGACTCTCTCTGGTCTGATGCAGCGGAGAAGGCCCGCTGGATCCGACTTCCACCTGAAACAGTCATAAACACCTCAAACATGGACGACTGGCGGTTCCCCGTGGGAACGAAAATATGGAAAGAGTTTACATCTTCAGGACAACGAGTTGAAACTCGACTAATCGAAATCAGAAACCCTGGTGAAGGAAACAACAACGGGGAAGACAACCATATTTGGGCTGGCTCTTTTGTTTGGCGAGCCGACGGGGCCGACGCAGATTTCGCTATGAATGGCGCCGAAAATATACTTGGGACAAACCACGACGCGCCCGCCGCTTTCGATTGCAGCGACTGTCACCAAGGGCAATCGGACTGGGCGCTTGGCTTTAGCGCAGTGCAGCTAGCTGGTCAAAGCGGTAACGAAGGACTTCATCTAACAGCTCTCGCCGAACAGGGCCTCCTATCGCAAAACCCACCAAACGGTTCTGACTACACCATTCCGGGAAACGCGGTTGAAAGGGCTGCTCTTGGATTCTTGCACGTTAACTGCGGGCACTGTCACACGCCTGGAGGCCGAGGCGCAGAACTCGTTCCGGATCTGCTCCTGAAGATGAGAACAACAGACCAAACGGTTGCCTCAACCGGGGCATTCCAAACCGCAGTCGCTCAACCGGTCGTCTTTTGGCCAAACCGACCCGACCAGATTACCAATCGCATAGAACCAGGAAACCCCGATCTGAGCGCCACGTATTCTCGCGCCTCTATTCGGGGCGCCGAGCAGATGCCGCCGGACTTCACTGACGTCGTTCCGCCAGGAGTCGCCGCTCTGGCTGCCTGGATCAACACACTAAACTAAGCACCGTATGTGTCACTTAGCCAACGCGTAGTGGTTGCCAGCATCTTTTTCCTATCGGCGAGAATCACAAACGTATGGTCCGCTTCTGGCCAGTGCAAAACAGATACATTTTTCCCAAAGTTTACTTCTGGCAGAGAGTCTTCAAGTTGCTCTCGGTAATTGACGTACCAGTTCCCGCAAAATAAGAATAGAAATTTCACATCTCGAGAAAGTAACTGATTCAGTTCGCTTGCAATTTTTTCACGAGGTGGAGATTCCTGTAGATAGACGACGCCTTCTCCTTCCGGGGCCACGCGGCGCCCAGTCGCATCATCCCCCTCACCCCAGTCTAACGCTCGACGCAATCCATGCTTGATTCGTCGGCGAACACCACGAAGGACCACTTTGGGCTCCTTTAGCCTTGGCGCAAACCTTCGCAAATAAAACTTAGGCGTAGGGTAAGAATATGCATCAAGCAGCACGCATCCAACAATCCGTACATCATCTACCGCAGCATAGTGGGCATTAACTGCGCCAGAGCAGAGTCCGAACAAGACAAATTTCTTGGCGCCGATACGAGCTTCTAAGTGGTCCATCGCATCCGCAATGTCTCGGGTTACTCGCGCTCTTAGGTCGATGGAGTCGCCCCGAGCTTCACTGTCACCAAGGCCGCTCATATCGAAGCGAAAACAATGAAAACCTCCTTCGCCTACTGCCCGAGAGATTTCAACATTCATTCGAAAGGGTCCCACTCTGTGGACAATTCCTGCATTGAGAACCAATACGACGGGAAGTTCGCTGTTTTTGTGGCCAGCGTCGGTAAAAACACCGACCATATTGCAGTCGGATCCGAATTTCTCGACGCGCTCTTTCAAAGCCTATCCACTCCCCTCGGCTATGTGACGGACAATCTTCTGTGATGCCTCTCCAACGGCTATCAGATTTTCAAGTTCTGCAAGGGCCCCCCACTGTGGAGAGTCATCGATTGTATGAAGTTTAGCTTGAATACCCTGCGCAGCCAGATGTTCTGTAAGTGCTATCCGGCTTGGTTCAGAACCGCTGTTGAAAACACTTACTTCTTTCACGTTTGAGAGAGTACCAGACAGCAAATCCAAGGAAGAAATTTCCTCAGAAAGCTCTTTCGAAAGCGCAAACCCCAAGAGTTCATCGTCATGACCCAACCGTGGGTTCGAAAAACGGTTTGAGTCTTTGAGCATCTCGTTATGCATCCCTTTGCAAGTTTCAAGATACCCTTGCCCTGAAACGATCGGGTCCCATAGGACGATATGTACAACCGTCCGCCCAAAAGATGCATTGAGCGCCAATGTGCCGCCCATTCGCAGACCAACGATTATCAACTCACGTGCCCCGGAGATGTCTTTTAACTCTTCTGCTGCAGTCTCGATATCTTTCACCCAAACCGAAGGGCGACCTGAACTGCCATACGAATCTCCTTCGCCGGAGTAATCGAAACGCATCGTATAAAAACCCCGCCGAGACAACTGACGGCAGACCTGCCTGCCCCAGCGATGCGCGCGGATACCTTCGTGCATAGTCGGACCGCAAACGAGCACAGCTTTGTCGTGAAGAGCCCCACCAATTGGCTCATGGGTAACCCCCAGAAGGGGCCTGCTACTATCTCCAAAAAACGCAGTGTCCACTAAGAGACGACCTTTTCAATGAAATTGGAGGTGAGCCTTCGCAAGCGGCGACCAAGCTCAGGCGGCTCGTTGTCATTGGCTTCCGGTTTCGAAGCCGGCATTGGCATGACCGAACCTTCCCCCGTCCCCTCAGCAGGTAATCGAAAATGGCTAGAAACCTGCTCGAGTGTTCCTAAGAGTAACTCTCGGGGCTCTACTTCAACTCCAGTCTGTGCTCGTATTTTAGCCACAACATCTAAGGCCAAAATGGAATGTCCGCCAAGGTCAAAGAAATTGTCGCTTAGAGAAATTTCGCCCACTCCCAAGATATCTCCCCAAAGGCGAGCAAGAAGGAGAGACTCTTCCGTATTTGGTCGCGCGAACGTGCGATGGTTTCCACCACCAAGATCCCCCAGCTTTGCAATGGCTTTCCTGTCAAGTTTGCCGCTCGTTGTCGTCGGCATTTCTTCTACTGGAACAAAATGCTGTGGAATCATGTAGTCCGGCAAATTCTTGCGTAGCGCACGACGAAGCTCTGTAGACGTTGCTTCTTTACCGGCAGCCCATTCTATATGAGCGACCAACCGGCTATCTCCCTTCCTCTCAGAGTTAACGGAAACCGCAACCTGTGAAATCTCATCACAGGCAAGAAGAGCAGCCTCTATTTCTCCCAGTTCGATACGCAAGCCGCGAAGTTTGACTTGTTGGTCAGTTCTCCCCAAGTATTCAAGAGAGCCATCTTCTCTCCAAAGAGCCAAGTCGCCCGTTTGGTAAATGGTCCCTGAACCGAATGGGTTTGGTACAAAACGTTCTTCGGACAGTTCAGGGCGTTTCCAATATCCAGACGCTACCTGAACCCCGCCAATATATAGCTCGCCCGGTACACCTATTGGGCAAAGACGCTTATCGCTATCAAGAACGTACATACTTGTGTTGGCAATTGGTTGCCCAATTGGAACAGTGCGAGAGTCACCACCTTCATCAGGTCGTAGACACTGCCAATGAGTCACAGCCACTGCAGCCTCGGTGGGCCCATAAAGGTTGTGAAGTTCTGCTGTGGAGGCAGCGAAAAACTGATCTCTCAGCTCCGGCGTGAGCGCCTCACCAATACAGAAAACGCGCCGAACATTCTTGAGCCGACTTCCCTGTTCCCTCGAAAGAAACGCACTTAACATCGACGGTACAAACGTCACGCAGGTAATGCCTGAATTTTCGATAATCGCCCCGAGTTTCGTTGCATCCCGCCTATCTCCAGGCATAGGCAACACCATCTCGGCTCCAACTTGAAGGGGCCAAAAGAGCTCCCAAGTAGAAACATCAAAACCATAGGGTGTCTGCTGTAGTACGCGGTCGGAACTTTCCAACGGCATGGCCTCTTGCATCCACGACAGATGATTGCAAACCGCCGCGTGGGTATTCGGGACGCCCTTAGGCTGCCCGGTCGACCCGGAGGTGTACATCACATACGCGTTGTTTTCGCTCAGATCTGAATGTATAGGCCGTGCACTAGAACTATTATCTGTGTGTTCTGCCCATTTTTCTTCCACATTCCACACGGGCGTCCCACAGTCTCCAAGGGTCTCCGCACCACGCCCATCGGCAAGTACTAACGTGGCTTCGGCGTCGTTTAGGAAGAAGGTCAGCCTTTCCGCGGGGTATTCGGGATCTAGAGGCACGTATGCACCACCAGCTTTCATGACCGCGTAAATGGAGACAACGCGTTCAATTCGCTGCTCCATGCAAATTCCGACACGCTTTCCGGGAGACACTCCAGCTGCCGCCAATGCGTTTGCGAGTACGTTGGCCCTCTTTTCTAGTTCCAGGTAGGTGAGAGTCTCTTCGCCCTGACGTACCGCTGTCGAACTGGGATTGTTGTCTGCCACTTTTTCGAACATCCCATGGAGAGTATTGCCAGCTTCGTAGTTAGCCTTTGTTGCATTAAAATCGACCACCAGGAGTTGTTGCTCTGCCGAAGAAATGATCGGCAGGGAAGCCAATGGCAAGTTGGTTTTTGTTAGGGTTTTCTCCAAAAAGCCCTCAAAACCTTCCATGCGACGCCGCACAGTGGATGCGTCAAAGAGGTCTCGGTTGTACTGACACTCAAGCATTAATTTACCGTTAGCTTCGAGGATGTTTACCGACCACTCAAACGCTTCAAACAACCTAGGATGAGACACGTACTCGCAAGAGAGTCCTTCCATGTTTAAGTTGCCGTCCAATTCGGAATCCAGATTGAACATTACGGGACAAAGAGGTCGCCTTGATGGATCGTTGATAAGTTTAAGTTTTGTCAAAAGCTGCCCGAATGACATATCGGCGTGTTCAAAACCGTCAATCACTGCAGCACTTACTCGCCCAGAAACTGTTGCAAAAGAATCTCCTGGTTCAACGGTCACGCGAATGGGCAACAGCCGTACACAGTGGCCAACAAGCTCCCACTGACCAGTGATCGCCTGCCCAGCAGCTGGGACGGCAATGACCAAGTCCTTTTGTCCGGTAAGCCGAGAAAGGTACATGGAAAATGCTGTCAAGAGCCCAGCAAAACGACTACACCCCAGCTTTTTGCAGGTTTGTTCCAATCGTTCGGTTAGGGCTGCTGAAAGATACCGTTCGACGCGATCGGATTCATAGGTACGTATAGCAGGCCTTGGCCTGTCTACCGGTAGATCGAGCTGCTCTGGAACCGTATCGAACTGTTTCAACCAGTACTTTTCACTTTCTTCACGGTCTTGAGCTTTCTCTTCGCCCGCTTCGGCTGCAGCGTAGCTCCCAAATCCGACTGCCGGATCTAGTCGTCTTCCTGAATAAATAGCGCCTAGGTCTCCGAGCATGACCGAGATTGACCAACCATCACATACGGTGTGGTGAACGGTAAACATGACGTAATGCGCTTGTTCACTGAGCCTAAACACGCGAATGCGTACCAGCGGCCCAAGCTCTAAATCAAAAGCTGTCTCAAGTTCGAGTTCTGCTTGCTCGTTTATAGCCGACATCTGAGCCTCGGGCGGTAGCCCGGTTAGATCCTTGAGTCGTATAGAAGGAGCCTCCTCGTCAAAGACAATGGAGCGTCCCTCGTCTGCCAATCTAGAGCGCAAGGCTTCGTGACGAAGAACAACCCCTTTAAGCGCCTTGCTCAGTTTCTCTAGTACAACCGGTCCCTCTAACTGGATTCCAAAGGTTTGGTTAAAAGAAAGTGAAGCTGTTTTGTCCATTCGACCAAGAGCCCACATTTCCTGTTGAGCAGGCGTACTCTTCTGGGAATTGCTCGTTGGAGCTGTAGTGTTAAGAACTCTCCCGCCGTTGTTGTTCGGAAGAAAACCAATGTCCACAAGTTCAAGAGCAGACCGCCTGAAGGCATTTACAATGAAATCGACGTCTTCATCCGTATGCCCCATCGTGACGTAGCAGGGGAAACCATCGTAAATGTGAATACCCTCGCATTTTAGACTGAGGAACAGCACCTCTGGATGGGAAACGGAAGGATCAATACGAATTCGCATAACTGATCCAAAGCGAACAACCTTGATAGGTACGCCAACTTCATCAAACATCCCATTTAGCTTCGACACTAAATTCTCACAGCGAGCGTTAATCGCATGTTGAAGTTCTGGGCCTTGATCCTTAAGGTAGTTTAGAGCGGCTTTGGCTGCTGCTAACGCGGGTGGATGTCTAACAAAGGTACCCGCAAAGTAAGTAACGCCCTGGGTTGGACCGGAATCGTCACCGAAGTCCCAATTACCGCCGTCGAGAGCATCCATAAACTCTGATCGCCCGCCAATGGCTGCAATAGGCATTCCGCCTCCAAGGACTTTTCCATACGTCACAAGATCCGCTCGGATACCGAAGTACTCTTGAGCGCCGCCTTGGCGAATCCGGAACCCGGTGATGATCTCATCAAAGATATAAGCACACCCGATACGAGTTGTTACCTCTCGAAGGGAGTGAAGGAACTCAGTAGGCACAAGCTCTGGCCGACGCCCTTGTACGGGCTCCACCATGACAGCCGCAATAGAGTCGGCTTCGCGCTCAATCACTTTGATCGATTCGGGGTCGCCGTAGGGAAGTACAAGGGTCTCTCCTACGTGAGCCGCTGGAATTCCTGCTGCTGCCGGCACCGACCGAAGCTTACGAGTTCCCCGTACAATTACCTGGTCGAAAATACCGTGATAAGCGCTGGAGAAAACGACGATTTTACTTCGTCCTGTGACTGCTCGGGCAATTCGACATGCGCCAAGAACTGCTTCGGAGCCCGTGTTACAGAAAGCAACACGCTCTACTCCGGTAAGTTCGCAAAGCACTTCCGCGACTTCTCCGGCAAGTGGGTGCTGCGGTCCTAACTCGATGCCTTTATCTAACTGTTCGTGGACTGCGTCGATAATCAACTTTGGTGAATGTCCAAAGAAGTCGGCTCCGAACCCGTTGGTAAGATCAACATATTCGTTGCCGTCTATATCCCAGAGTTTCCCGCCTTTAGATCGGTCGACAACTGGAGAATACGTTACCTCTTTCATGTGCGGCGAAAACCCAGAAACCACCCGAGGGTCTGCCATGTGATGACGGTGTTTCTGTGTATACGCTTTCGACTTGGCCGTCATATGCGAGTACTTTTCAATTAGCGCTTGCAGATAAACTTCCTGTTCCTTAGTCATCGATGACGTGGACTTACGCTCGATCCTGGCTTGAGGTCCGAAGGCTTTCTGTTCAGGCTCTTTTTTACTTTGGGTAACCGCCGCCTTGTCGACCTGTTGTATCTTCACTGGCTGTGCAGTGCCCTGGGCACGTTTTGGCTTTTCGACTGGGTTTGCAACGCCATTACCAAGTAGAGCTAATTGCTGCTGCATCAGCGCCATTTGTTGACTAATGACTCGGTGGATTGCGCTCTCGTTTTCTGTTGACACCGGTGATGCTGAGACTGGCATTGGCGTGTTAGAAAACGTGTTGTCGTTTGCTGAACAAACTGGTGCCGCGGCGGCTTGAGGCGTTTCAGGAGCGGTAGATTCTTGAAACAGATCGGCGGGCAAAGAATTGTCTAAATAGCCAGACAGTTCATTGAGCGTGCCCAACTCTCCCATTAACTGACGAAAGGTGACCTTAACACTGAATTCATTCTTTATTGTGATAGCGACCTGGGTAAGAAAAAGAGAATCAAGCCCCAATTCTACGAACGGTATGTCTCCATCACTACTCTCTAGCTCAACGCCCGATGCGTTCTCTATGAGTTCTTTCAGCCTGTCTTCCAGCTGGCCTCTTCTGCTCATAACATTTCCCTTTGCTTCCGCTTTCTCTAGCACTGTCTCTTCTACCAAAACTCTGTTTTCTACTGTCTCGATTTGGACTGAAGTCCGCGGGTTTCCTGGCTCCACCCAATGCCTTTTTCGGGCAAAAGGGTAAGTCGGCAGACTCAAAACTCGTCCAGCTCCACTCTGAAAGCTGGACCAATCAACAGGCACACCAGCTGCCCACAGCTTCCCTACTGCATCACAAATTGCTTCTTGCTCAACATTTCCGTCGGCCGTATCTTTCAAACTAGAAATCGCAATTTGGCTCTTCGGATCTTCAATTTGTTGACGCGAAAGTGTGGCTAGAACGGTGCGAGGACCAACCTCCAAAAGCACTGGTGGTGAGTCGTTCAAAAGCGTAGATACTGCATCTGAAAAACGGACAGGGACGCGCAAATGCTCAGCCCAATATTTTGGATCTGTTGCTGTTCCGTCTGCCATCCAGGTACCTGTGACTGTGGATACAATTGGGATTTGTGGCGGCTGAAGGTCTACCTTATCTACCTCAGCCAAAAACGGCGCTACAATCGGATCCATCATAGGCGAGTGAAATGCGTGTGATGTGTGAAGCTCGCGACAGCGAATCTCACGCGCCTTCAGCTCTTCCGCGAACAGCGCTACATCTTTATCTGATCCTGCAACAACAGAAAGCAAAGGACCATTACTAGCAGCAAGAGCGATTCCATCCGGCATCATTTTGGAAACGTCGGCGGCGGACAAACGAACCGACAACATTTTCCCTGATGGCAATGCCTGCATGAGCTGCCCGCGTGTAACGACTAGCTTAAGAGCCTCATGAGGAACCATAACCCCAGAAATCGCAGCAGCGACAAACTCACCAATGCTATGCCCAAGAAGTACACTGGGCGAAACCCCCCATTTTTCCCAAAGTTGGGACAGAGCGTAACCCACGACAAAAAGTGCCGGCTGGGTGTACCGAGTCTCACGTAGAGATTCCGCAGCTGCTACTTCATCTCCTTCTTTGGGAAAGAGCAAGTCCCTAAGATCCTTCCCCAAGATCGGAGCGGCGACTGCAGCTAGTTCATCGACGATCTCGCGATACAGAGGTTCCTCACGGTACAAACTTCGACCCATATTTACGTATTGAGAGCCTTGCCCAGGGAACAAGAACGCAACATCTAAACCAGAAACACGCGTCTGGAACCGCGATTGGCGCGATTTTCCACTGCGAAGTTTCTCACACAAATCCTGAGTACTGTCGGAAGTCCAATAACGCCTATTGGCCAACACCGGACGCCGAGAAAGGGTCTTCGCGATACTCTGAATAGACTCTTTCGGATTTTCGTCCAGCCAGTCCGCGAGATTCTCGGTCATCCGTAGGAGAGCGTCTTCATCCTTTGCAGACAAAAGAACCGTTTGCATCTCGCGTTTCGAAACGTGAACTTGGTATTTAGGGGGTTCCTCGCACACTACGTGCGCATTGGTTCCCCCAACACCAAAGGAGCTAACCCCAGCTCGACGGGGGTGTTCAGGATTACTCGGCCAAGGTGTCCGCGTTCCGTTTACGTAGAAAGGTGAGGTTTCAAGTGAAAGCTCAGGGTTCGGGTTCTCGAAATGGAGACTCGCGGGAATTTCTTTATGATAGAGAGCTAAGGCAGTCTTAATAAGACCAGTAACCCCAGCGGCGGCTGTTACGTGGCCGAAGTTTCCTTTCACGGATCCTAGTGCGCAAAACCCAACCCGGTCGGTAGACTCACGAAAGACATCCGTGAGCGCCGCTACCTCTACAGGATCGCCCAAAGGTGTTCCGGTACCGTGGGCCTCAACGTAAGAGACGGTGTCAGGAGACACATCAGCCATCGAAAGCGCTGTCGCAATTACATCTGCTTGGCCTTCTACACTAGGAGCCGTAAAACTCATTTTATTGCCGCCATCGTTGTTGATCGCGGCACCACGTATGACGGAATAAATTCTATCTCCATCCCGCTCAGCGTCGGATAGTCGTTTCAGTGCGACCATAGCTGCGCCATCTGAGAACATGGTTCCGGCGGCCCGGGAATCAAACGGGCGACAATGACCGTCTGGAGAAAACATGGCCCCTTCGCTGTAAAGATGCCCGCTCTTTTGGGGCACAGTAACAGAGGCACCCCCAGCAAGAGCCACATCGCAACGACCGGCGAGAAGGTTATCGACTGCTTGTACTACCGCCACTAGAGATGTCGAACAAGCTGTATGCACACTTACTGCCGGGCCGCGCAGATCCAGTTTGTGTGCAATGCGAGTCGCAACATAGTCTTTGTCGCTTCCCACCATCGCTTGGAACGCGCCAATTTGAGCAATCTTATCTGGACGAGTAAGAACGTTCTTAGCGTAGTAGCTCTGGCTATACACCCCCGCAAAAACACCAACCAGTCCGTCAAAACCCTGAGGTGAAATACCAGCATCCTCGAGTGTTGCCCACGCCATTTCGAGCAATACTCTTTGCTGAGGACATGTCATCTCCGCGGAACGTGGTGTCTCGCCAAAGAAACGATTGTCGAAGCATTCCGCGTCATCTATGACGCCCCGAATGGGAACATAGTTTTTGTCGTTCCGCTCTTCTATAGAGGCATCAATTTCATCTGCTCCAAACCTGGTAAGCGACTCCACTCCATCGCGTAGGTTTTGCCAGAACTCTTTGGGGTTGTTTGCACCAGGCAGGCGACAGGCCATTCCAACAATGGCGACCGAGCCATCGTGACGCTGAGAGCTCCGCCTACCCTTGGTTCGAATTGCTTTCTTGCCGCGATTTTCCAGAAACGTGCACAACTTGCGTACTGTCGGGCAACGGAACAAGTCTGTCACAGTAAGTAACAGACCCAGCTCCCTTCGCATCTGGGAAACCGCACGAACTGCCAAGAGAGAGCTACCTCCCAAATCGAAGAAGGTCGCATCAGCCGGCACGGATTCTAAACCGAGATGGACTCCCCAAATTGCTGCGACCTTGGCCTCCAATTCGCGATCGAAGGAAGTTGCACCAGCCGCGTGTTTTGCAACAGCAATCTTTGGTGCCGGAAGCGATTTTCTGTCGAGTTTACCGTTGGCTGAAAGCGGCATGCTTTCAAGAGCCACGACGTGACTGGGAACCATATACGCCGGTAACGACTTGCCGACAAATCTGCGCAGTACGCTTCCGTCTTCGGAGAGGCCTTCGGAAAAGACGATATACGCAACCAGACGTTGGTCGCCGGGGTTTACTTCCGAGACTGTTACGACAGCTTGTTTGACTGCGCTGTGCGAAAGAAGAGCCGACTCAATCTCTCCAAGTTCAATCCGAAGCCCTCGGAGCTTAACCTGAAAGTCAACTCTCCCCTCGTAGACAAGGTTACCATCAGGAAGCTGACGCCCAAGATCACCCGTCTTGTACATACGTTCTCCAGGAACGAATGGATCGTCAAGGAAGCTTTTGTTGGTAAGGTCCTCTCGCTTTAGGTACCCGCGTCCAACCTGAACGCCCGCAATGTAGAGCTCACCTATTTCTCCTGAGGCTACTTTCTTATGTTCAGAGTCAAGCACGTACATTCTTGTATTCGCGATTGGTCTTCCAATTGGAATAACATTCTTTGCACACGCTCTGGATTCTTCGTTTCGGCGTTCGTGCCACCAGGTCACGTCGACAGCTGCCTCCGTAGGACCGTAGAGGTTGTGGAGTTCTGCGCTTGAAACCGATTGGAAGAATTCGTCTCGCAGGTTGGCGCTAAGAGCCTCACCACTGCAGACAACCCATTTGCATTGATCGAGGCTGTGTCCACCACCCTCGGACACAAACGCCTGCAACATTGATGGTACAAAGTGCACGATGGTGCACCGACTGCGCGCAATTAACTGAGCTAGTTTATGGGGGTCGCGATGAGTTCCCGGGGGTGCCACTTCGATGGTTGCGCCCTCGCGAAGCGCCCAAAAGAGCTCCCATACCGAGACATCAAAACTATAGGGAGTCTTGTGTAAAACAATGTCTTCAGCCCCAATAGGAAACGTTTTTTGCATCCATTCGAGCCTGTTATGAATGCCTCTATGGCAGTTCATCGCGCCTTTGGGACGCCCCGTGCTACCCGACGTGTAGATGACGTATGCCAGATGGTCCGGTGATATGGAACAATTAGGAGCCCCATCGGAGGCTTTGCCCACGAGCACGTCAAAAGAACTCTCTAGGTTCCAAACCTCGCTCTTGGTCTCAGGAAGCGCTCCTCGTCCAGTATCGTCAACGAGGACGAAACTCGCGTCAATATCACTCAATACGAACCGTAGGCGTTCGATTGGATGATCACTATCCAGAGGTACATACGCCGCCCCTGACTTTAAGATTGCGAGGAGAGCAACGAAACGTTCGATAGAGCGTTCCATACAGACTGCAACAATGTCTTCACTTGTTGTTCCGGCTGCCAGCAGCGCGTTCGCTAGGCGGTTGGTTCTTCTATAGAGCTCCCCGTAGGAAATGCTCTGGTCGTTCATGCGCAAGGCAATCGCATCGGGTTTCGCGACAGCCATTTCATCAAAACCAGCATGAAGAAGCTCGGGGGAAGAAACCGATGTCGTGGAGTGATCAACCGTAGCTGTCCCCTTCAGCAAGTCATCGTGTTCGCTGTGTTCGCCCCGCTTCATTTTTTAATGAACCCCTACTGCAAACTTATCACGAACGAGCTTCGGTCTGCATGGGTTTGCCCATAGATTTCAATAGGTTGCATACAGGGGCGTTTATGTCGGACAAGCTGGGATATCCGGCTCGAAAAAAGGTCTCAAACCGTTAGAACCCCCGCTAACTTATTAACAGCTCAAGAGGAGTTAATAGACCCCACCTGAGAGCAACCTCGTCGCACTTGTAGGATTCAATACGACTTGGTCAATTACTTTTCTAATCGCCGCCCTGTACTCCAATCACGGATTTCATCCACGCGGGTTTCAAGAAATCTTGCTAGGCGATGGAAGTCGGACCCTTTTTCGATAAGCCTTACCTCGGTGCGTAGGGTCTCTTTGTCAACGATGTCTGCAAAGGGAACATAGTGAAGATCCAACTGACCCGAAACACTAACCATATGACCAGCAAGTCCTTCTTCAACAAGTGCACGGTAGGCGCCAATGCCTAACTGACTGCCAAGCATAACGTCAAAAGCATGAGGGGGGGAGCACCTTGATTCGTAACCAAGTTGAATCCCAATAACTTTTTTTCCGCGTCCTGTTTGGGTTTCGTAGCGCTTCTTCACCAACCCTGCCACGAACTTTCCCAGATCCATTTGCCCGAGGGAAATATGACCGTGCTCGTCTCTCGGTAGCGATGCAAGTTGGCCCGCAGGGAGCATTTCTGCAAGCCCTTCGGCCAGTACGACAGTTCCAAAGGGCTTCCCTTGACGCTCTTGGTTTAGAATCAACTCAACGATACGATCCGTTAGTTTTTCCAGGGAAAGGCATCGAGAGTTCCCTTCCCCCTCGCACAACGAGTCATTTATGTCCTCGGGAGCCAAGACGAGATTGGCTTCTCCAGCGATGGCAACCCCGTAGGAAAGCCATCCCGCTTTCCGCCCCATGGTCTCGACGATGAACCATCCACTAGTAGCAACTGCGTCAGCGCGTAGGTTTTGAAGTTCCTTGGCCATTACGTCTACCGCGGTAAAAAAACCAAACGTAAAATCAATACCTCGATAGTCGTTATCAATTGTCTTCGGAAGGTGAACTACCGGGATTTTCTTTTTCTCTTTAGGCATCCTCTTTTGAAAAAGATGAAGCAGGTTGGCGGTTTTCAGGGTGTCATCACCACCGATTGAAATCAGCGCATCAATCTCTAGATCGACAAGAGCTGCGTGAACGTTCGCGAGCTGCTTTGTTTTGTCGTCATCCTCCAGATCTTCTATTCGACGAATTCTCTTCCCTGGGTTGGAACGCGCTATTCCCACCAAGATTCCTCTTTCGTTTCGGATGCCACGCACATCCTTTTCCTCAAAAAGCCGGTAGTGTTTGTCAGCAACAAGCGGACTCCCACTACTGTACTCCTGGAGATTTGAATAACCGTGAAAGAAACCAACGACCTCTCTGCCAGAGTCCAAAAACGAAATGGCTGCCGCTGAAATAACCGCATTTGCCGCAGGAGCGGGCCCGCCGGCAAAGACGATTCCCACCTTTCGAATCTTTTCGCTCAAAACGCCCCCTTTTGCGAACTAGCCCTCAACTGGCAACCCCGCTGCGCGCCAACCCAACATCCCGTTTTTCAAGTTCCGAACATCCCGAAACCCCGCGCGTCGTAAAATTGCACATGCGCTTGCACTCCTTGCTCCTGCCCGACAAATGCAAACAATGGGGCGGTTCGAGTAAGCAGCCAATTTGGGCAGACGTAGAGCGAGCAAGTCTAGCGGAATCAAAAGAGCGCCAGCGATATGCCCTAGTTCTCCGACGAATTCTTCCGGTTCTCGGACATCAATCAAGACGAGTTGGTCCGCACGCAACATGAAACCAGTGAGATCGTGCGCATCAACTTCTTCTGTTGTCGCCACTTCAGCAACTGACGCGAAGCTTACTTCGTTTGGTTCAAACCCCGACTGATTAACCTGCAATGAGTGTTGTACGTTGTCTGGCAGAGGTAGGTTGAGGTTCGCCATAATGTCGATGTATTGGTCTCGACTCACACCAGCCAACCGTGGGTTTTCAGATTTTTCCCGGAGGATAGATGACTCTTTTTGCCCTTTGTAGTCGTGCGCTGGAAGGACCCTCGTTTCATCGGGCAAAACAAAAAGTTTCTCGACAATGGCATCAAACTGAGCGCCGGCGTCCCCACCAGGAAAGTCCGTCCGTCCACTTCCGCCAATGAGAAGTGTATCCCCTGTGAAGACGGTCCCGTCCACGACGTAGCAAACTGAGTCTGGCGTGTGACCGGGCGTGTGCAAAACCTGGATGCGGGTATCACCTAGCGAAAGCTCATCGCCATCCCTTACATGACGGCCCACGAGCGGACTGGGACTGTTTTCGTGCATAACGATTTCGGTTCCCATGGACGACGCAAGCCCCCTGTCCAGCATAAGGTGGTCGGCATGCATATGGGTCTCCAGTAGATAGCGAAGGACCAGCCCCTTTTCCGCGAGCGTTCTTCGGTAGCTCGAAACGCGTTCGCGCACGGGATCAACTAGAACCGCCTCTTTGCCAGACCACAGCAAATAGGTCTTACAATTTGTACCGTTGAGCTCTTCTACCTGTATCACTAGGCACAGCGTATAGGAAGGCCGACTACTTTCAACTGCTGGTCGATAATTTTTGAAGTAAACGGAGGAAGCTGTGGCAAATTTGGCGCGTGAGCCGCGCGGTCACCCAAAGGTACTCAGATCCTGCAGACGAGATTTGGCTTCAAACAGCCAAAGCGATCGGTCTTAGGGTTAAGAGGGATGAATCGTGCTTCGCTTCCTCGGACGGAACTGGAACTCTCCGGCTAGCACCAGTAAAGGACTTAGACGCGGATGATTGTGTAGCGCAAATGGTCTTCCATGAAGTCTGCCACTCCCTCGTGGAGGGCCCCGAGGCTTTTTCCCAGCCGGATTGGGGTCTACGAGAAAACGACATCGAGCGCGAACACGCGTGCCTTCGTCTCCAGGCATTTTTGTCAGCAATGTTTGGATTACGCAAAGTGCTCGCACCAACAACGGAGCATCGGAGTTTCTACGATGCTCTGCCAATGAACCCGCTAACCCCGACAGTTTCTTCTGGACGTTTAGCAATCAGTGGCGTCCAACGCATAAACAAGCCGCCCTGGTCCCCCCACCTCGTCAAAGCCCTCGTAGCGACCAGGGACATCGCTCTAGCCATCGCACCGTTTGCGCAAGAAAATTCGATATGGGCTGGACTTACTCATCCCCCTGCTGCCCCTTCCCTTGGAGACCTTCCTTTCCCCGATGGCACCAAGACCTGCAGCCAGTGTGCATGGTTGCAAAATGGGCAGTGCCAAAAACACGAAGGTCTTCCATGCGCTCCAAACTTCAGGGCTTGTTATCGATTCGAAGAAGATTTTTCATGCCTGACTTGCGGTGCATGTTGCCGTGACGCTTACCATAGTGTCGAAGTTTCAAGAGACGACCCCTTCCTAAAAAGCCACCCTGAGAAAACAGTCGATCGTGGGAAATACATAGAACTTCTGCGGAAAGGTCCACGATGCGCAATGCTCGAAGGCGATCTCCCAGCCGTGCATTGCGTGGTTTATGAAGACCGGCCGCAAACCTGCCGAGATTTTCAAAAATCGGGGGAGCACTGTCTTACTGCCCGAAAACGTACACACTTAAGTATATGAGTCTTTCGTCGTTTCGGCGCGCTGTGCACAGGATTCTATATTCGCTTGTTCCCGCCCTGCTCCCGCGAGTAGTCTCCGCCTGTGAAGAAACTAATCGTGCCTACCGTTTCTCTTCTTCTTGTTGTTGGTTGTAAAGACAAAACCCCAACCGACACGGAAGCCACAGTCGCGTCTGACGCCCAGAAAACCGACAACCAAACAAACGAATTCCAATGGAGAACAGAAACCGTTGGTGATAGCAGCATTCTCCGATACCAAGTACCCGGGTTCGAAAAGCTCTCCAAGAAGCAAAAAAAACTCGCCTTCTACCTGTGCGAGGCAGGACTTGCAGGCCGTGACATCCTCTTCGACCAAAAAAACAAGAACAACCTAACCATTCGTCGCGTTCTTGAGTCGATCTATCGGAAGTACCAAAACGCAAAAACACCCCCTGAGGGCTTCGCCGAGCTGGTGCTCTATACAAAACAAGTATGGTTCGCTAGCGGCATCCACCATGACTACTCGAGCGCTAAACACGTCCCAGCCTTTAACAAACGGCAGCTTCAAGGAATGCTAAATGAGATCCGCCCTGAAGAGTTACCGCTAAGAGCCGGCGAATCAAAGGCGCAGCTACTGCAACGTATTGCTCCCGTATTGTTCAACCCAAAGGTTGATGCCAAGCGCGTCAACAAGGACGCCAACTCCGACCCGATTGCTGATTCAGCGAACAATTTCTATGAAGGTCTAACCCAAAAAGAAGTAGAGAAATTCTATAAGCCGATTTTGGCAAAGAAGGGGAACGAGCCACCTTCCTATGGGCTTAACTCCAAGCTCGTAAAGCGCAATGGAAAAGTCATAGAAAGGGTCTGGAAGGTCGGCGGGATGTACAGTCCGGCCATAGAAAAGATTATCTATTGGCTAGAAAAAGCCAAAACAGTTGCCGACTCAGAAAAACAGGCCGCAGCTATCGGCAAACTGATCGAGTACTATCAAACTGGCGACCTAGAAAAATTTGACGAATACAATATTCTCTGGGTCCAAGACACAGATACACAAATCGATTTTGTTAACGGATTCATCGAGGTGTACGGGGACGCCATTGGAATGCGGGCAACCTACGAATCTGTGGTCCAACTGCGAGACGAAGAAGCATCAAAACGTATTGGTACGATAGGTAAAACCGCACAGTGGTTTGAAGATAACTCCCCTCTTCTGCCCGAGCACAAAAAGGAAAAGGTAGTCGGCATTGCTGCTAAAGCGGTCACGGCAATCTGCGAGGCTGGTGACACAGCTCCAACCACACCTATTGGCATCAACCTTCCAAATTCAGCTTGGATCCGAGAAAAACACGGTTCCAAAAGCGTCGCCATCACCAACATCATGTATGCCTACGAGAAAGCCAGCGAGAGCGGTGGCGTTCTTGAAGAATTCGCGTTTTCGCCCGAAGAAATTCAACGTGCCAAAAAGTATGGTGCCTTGGCCTCAGCGCTTCACGTGGATATGCACGAAGTAATCGGCCACGCATCAGGAAAGCTAAACAAAGGTATTGGGACACCTAAAGAAACACTCAAGAGCTACGCTTCAGCCCTCGAAGAAGGGCGCGCCGATCTTGTCGCCCTTTACTATGCTATCGATCCCAAGCTCGTAGAGCTCGGGTTAATGCCTTCTGTCGATGTGGGCCATGCGGAATATGAAAAATACATTCGTAGCGGTTTGATGGTGCAACTGTCGCGGTTAGAAGAAGGAGCCGAGCTTGAGGAGTCTCATATGCGAAACCGACAAATGGTTGCGAAGTGGGCGTACGAAAAAGGGAAAGCCGACAACGTCATTGATCGTGTATCAAGAGAAGGAAAAACGTACTTCGTGGTACGAGACTACGAGAAGCTGCGTGGCCTCTTTGGGCAACTCTTGCGCGAGGTTCAAAGAATAAAGTCAGAAGGAGACTATGCAGCTGGTAGAGCTCTTATCGAAAACTATGGCGTCAAAGTAGATAAGGCTCTCCACAAAGAAGTCCTCGACCGCTACGCCAAGCTCAAAGTACCGCCCTACTCAGGCTTTATTCAGCCAGAGCTCACTGCGGTTCGGAAGGGCGGTGAGATCGACGACATAACCATCAGGTACCCCGACGACTTCGCAACGCAAATGATGTCCTATTCTGAGAACTACAGCTTTCTTCCAGCAGACAATTAGCCCAATGCGCAATCAAAAGCACCTGTTTCTTATAGCCGTCATTCTCAGCTCTTGCGCAGTATCGCCTAAGAAAGATGCGGGTTTAGAGGCAACGTTGAAACGCAACAACCTACAGGGTAAAGCCTTGGATTCAGGTGAAGATCGTCCTACTTGCCTGGTGGTCTTTGCATCCTGGTGTGGGCCGTGTCGCCATGAACTAGAAGTTCTTGGATCTTTACGCCCTAAGTACCCTGGAGTTCGTTTTATTGGCCTAAACGCTTATGAAGCCTGGGGCGAACGCAGCAACAATAAGCAACTTAGAGCATTCCTAGCAACCAACGCGCCGTGGTTAGAAGTTACCTCTGCGCCTCCTTCTCTGCTAAAAGCACTTGGAGGCGTTCCACACATACCAGCGACGTTTTTCTACAATAGAAAGGGCGTGCTGGTCAGATCATTTCGACGTACGACAGCGCCGCTCCCGACCAAAGAGCAACTAGGCACGGCTTTGCGCCTTGCAACCGAAAACGACTAGTCCAATAGGTCACCACTTTTTCTTTGTTACAAGTTTGAGACAAAAAATTTAAGTCCAATTTTGTATTGCTTACCTGACAGCTCCCGGGCAGAGTCTCATTCGTGAAAGTCGTATTAGGTTTAGCCTGTTTTTTTCTGGTGGCCTGTGACGCAGGAGCTGAAAATGTTGCCTCTGGGATAGCAATCCAAACCCAGGAAGTTACATTTGTCCAAGACAGCTGTATGGGTAGCTGTGGTGGCCAAACGCCCTCCCAGACCTGCTGGTGCGACGACGCATGCAGTGACGCCGGTGACTGTTGTGTGGACTACCAGGCTAGCTGCCAAATACCAATGGCTCCAATGCCAATGGCTCCAATGCCAAGCACAGTTGGGAATTTCTGTGGTGGAATTGCGGCTCTCCCCTGTGGAGCAAACGAATACTGCGACTATGGACCCGCCTGTGGTTTTGGTGACCAGTCCGGTGTATGCCAAGCCATTCCTACGATCTGTACAGAGTCGTTTGAAGTCGTCTGTGGTTGCGACGGTGCTTCGTACGAGAACCCCTGCACTGCGGCTTTCTACGGTGTATCTGTTAAGAGTTACGGGTTTTGCCCAATTCAGTAATCCACTCGTTCACTTGATCGAGCAATACCGGCAAAGTCACCGCGCCACTCCGAAGCACCGTATCGTGGAAGCCTTTAATGTCAAATAAGTCGCCTAACTCTTTCTCGGCTTTTCTACGCAACCGCAATATTTCCAATTGCCCCAACTTGTAGGCTAAAGCCTGCCCTGGTGTAGAGATGTACCTATCCACCTCATTGGCTATATTCTCTTCGGTGAGAGCAGTGTGCTCGAGCATAAATTTCTCGGCCTGCGCGCGAGTCCAGCCGAGAGCATGAACCCCCGTGTCAACAACGAGACGAGACGCACGCCAAGCATCAAAACTCAGCACCCCCATGCGATCAAGATCGCTCGTGTAAAGCCCCATCTCTTCGCTAAGTCTTTCGGTGTAGAGAGCCCACCCCTCCACAAATGCTGTACTTCCTCCGAATCTACGAAAGGATGGAAGGGCTCCCCTTTCTTGGCTGATAGCAATTTGAAGATGATGTCCGGGAATAGCCTCGTGAAATGACAGCACCTGCATTTCATACCGGGGCCGAATTTCCGGTCTGTACGTATTTACGTAGTACTCACCGTTCTTGCTGCCGTCCGCATGAGGCGGCCAATAGTAGGCAATCGTCGTAAAGGGGGCCTCGACTTCTGGCACAGGGACGACATCTACGGATGCCTTCGGCAAAATTCCAAAGAAGTCAGGAATCTTCTTTTTTGCATCCGCAACCGCAGCCTCGGCGTCGGAAATGATCTGCTCTTTCGTTTCGTAATAAAGGGTTTTGTCTGTTCGAAGACGCTTGAGTACTCGAGGCAACTTCTTCGTCTTAAAGAGTTTTTGCCCTAGCACCTCCATCTCTTTGTTGATCTTCGCTATCTCGGCAAGTCCAACCTTGTGTATTTCCATTGCTGGCATATCAAGAGAGGTATGGCTGCGAATACGCGCGCCGTAGCACGCTTTTCCAGTCTCTAACCCCGTGAGCCCTTCAGCTTCTTTGCCTCGAGCTTTAGGCAAGAGCTCATTCTTTACCGCATCTCGATAACGAACAATCGCCGGCCGGACCTTTTCTTCAACCAACGAGGTCATCTGATCGGCAAAATCAGCCTTGAAACCACTAGACCAAGCTAGCTCATCAACCGTCTTAAGCGGGTCCAGCATCGACCATTCAGAAGTCGGCTTCCCAAGCTGGCCGTCGAGCATAGAAACGAGTCTTTTCAAGCTTTCTGCGTTGGCCACCAATCCAATAGCCAAACCTGAGCGCAGGTTCTCAAGCGAACTGTCAACGTTCGAAGCAATCTGACTGTACCGCGCTATGAGGTTTTTCCCATCGTCTTCAGTCTTAAGCGGGTGTTGTTTGTACAGACGGTTATAGGCAGTCGCACCATTTCCGCGGGCGGAGATCATCCATTTGTGGAATTCGCAAACCTCCGATTCAATCTCGTTCGACAATCGTTCAACGAAAAGACTCAGCGTTATCTTGTCCGAGGACGAAAACTCCTCCGAAGCCAACGCTTTCGCGCGACGAAGAAATCTTCTATTCGCCGTTCTGCTCTCATCAATACTTTTTTGTGAGGTATCACCTAGTTTGTCATCGAATCGGTGGTCACCTTGAGTTGTTGCCCAAACAGGTGAATTGCGAAGCCGATAATCCCAGTGTTCCTGTAACAATTTCCTTAACTGAGCGTTGTCGACCCCAGCCGCTGCGCCCTCCACTGCTTTCACAGGTGCGTCGCGTGCCGACGGTTCTTGAACTTTGGAACTGGGTTGTCTAGATGAACAACCGGTTAAACCGGCCCCGAGAACTAACCCGCCCAATAAAAGTGCTCGTTTCGCGACATGGGTCTTACGCATGGTCGCGGGGTTTACTACGTTCTGGCTGTTGTGAAAATCCATTTAGTAGACGGCACTTATGAACTTTTTCGCGCGTTCTACGGGCCACCGTCTGCCCTTTCACCCGATGGAACCGAGGTCGGAGCAACACGGGGTTTTATCCGGTCTATGCTTTCACTCTTGCGCGAAAACGATGTCACCCACGTTGGAGTCGCTTTCGACACTGAGATCGAGTCGTTTCGCAACGAACTTTTCCACGGCTACAAGACTGGCGAAGGCATTGATCCTGATCTTCATGCTCAGTTTCCATTGGTGGAGCGGGCGAGCCGGGCTCTTGGGCTCACAACTTGGTCTATGAAAGAATACGAGGCCGATGATGGCCTAGCAAGCGCTGCTTTCCATTTCGCAAAAGACCCTAAGGTAACCCAAGTACGTATTTGTTCCCCAGACAAGGACTTACTCCAATGCGTCGTCGGTGACAGAGTCATAACCGTCGATAGAATGCGTGACAAGACCTACAACGAAGAGCGCGCAACGGAGAAACTGGGAATCCCCCCCGCTTCTGTCCCAGACTTTCTAGCGCTTGTGGGAGACGCTGCAGATGGCATCCCAGGTATCAAACGGTGGGGGGCAAAGTCGACCAGCGTGGTGTTGTCACGCTACTTGCGACTCGAGGAAATCCCCAATCAAGAGACTGACTGGGATATCAAAGTTCGTGGTGCAAAAAGCCTTGCGAAAGAGTTTCGCGAAAACCGTGGCGATGCCATGCTTTATCGCGAACTAGCCACCTTACGTACAGATGCTCCGGTAGACCAGGATCTCCAAGCGCTAGAATGGTTGGGCGCAAAAGAAGAATTAAAGGCTCTCGCAATCGAGATTGGCGATGAAAAGCTAGTGGACCGAGTCCCTCGCTGGCAGTAACCAAGTAGGTAGTTATGCTACCCCGTTCAACTACCGATATTTGATTTTCGGTCGATCGCCTTAAATTTAAGTTTCGATAACGGCGAATGGCCTATCCGCTCTCAAGTTGGTTCGCGCGCGAAGCCGCGCATTTAGGGCTGACGGAACGAGCTTCGCAACTGACTTCCTTCATGGAAAGAAATAGAACAACTCTTGTTATTCTCGTTGCAGTTGTAGGTGGATGTGACCAGGCCACCGACCAGGTCGACGACTCCCTTTTCGTGTCAGAAATTAACACTCAAACGGACACTGCCCAACGCGAGCCGATCTTGTTCGCGGTTTCCGGCGGGTGGATGTCGTGCCGGAACGGGCACCCCAATCAACAGTTTGTTTCCGCGCAATTCGACAACTTGCTCAGTGACATGCGCGCCAAATTTTTGGACAAAGACATCTACGGAATGAGTAGCTGCTTGGGTTTCCGTGCTCCTATCGACCGCACTGGTCCGTTTGGTCGGCGACAAATTCAAACGGGCGAGCTTACTTTTTCCTATTCCGGAAGCCCTCAAAAATACCAAAGCCCCGCAAGAGACTGGAACCAACGGATTCGCGAACGTGCGGATAGTCTGGGTATCACCCCCGGGCACGGAAAAATCTTCCTGATCGGACATTCATACGGCGGCTGGCAGGTCATGGAACAGGCGACCAAACCCGCGCTCAGCAATTCCGGTCTCAACATTGCTGGTGTCTTTTCCCTTGAACCCGTTAGTGCTGGCGATTGTACTGTTGAAGACTATCTAAAGAACAACCCTCCTGTGTTGGCAATGCATCGTGCCCGCGA
>CAYPIX010000043.1:0-32519 GCA_964410875.1 uncultured Kofleriaceae bacterium | reverse complement strand
ACCGCCGCCCAAGGGAAGGGCGGCGGTTAGGGGTGGGGGTAGTTAGTCGGTAAATGGGAGACCTGCGCCTTCGTAGAGGCCGGCGCCGTCTACGATGTCGGCGCCGGCTTCTTCGGGCGAAGAGTAGCCGTACGCTTTTTCTGCAGATGTCAGGCCCTTTCGGCTAGCGCGCCGAGCGAGAAAACCTGTGATGCCTTTAGAAATATTCGTAAGAGAGAGTGCCTTCAGCTTTGCTGGCTTTGCTGCAGGTTTTGCGGCGGGCTTCGCAACCATCTTGGCGAGTTGTCCCTTTGGGGCAGCAGGAGCCTTTGGTCTCGGAAGAGTGCGGCTGCGCGCGGCACCGAGTTTCGTTAGAGCTTTTAACGTCCGAGCACCGGCGGTGCGGCGTACACGGGTGTTTGCATCTGCTGAGTTGGGGACAGTGGTGGCAAAGAGACAGATAACCAAAATTTTAGGAAGAATGCGCATCGTGACTAGTTTGTTTCGCAAGGACTGTGCCGCGGCCCAAAGCCCGCTATACCCTTGAGATCTGGTAGCCACTGGCACTGCTTTGGTTGGCAACTCGAGCAGCGCTCTTCGAAAATAAGAGGGACGTGAAGGGGCCGGAGCAACCCAAACGGCTTTGGATCCTGTCTATCTCAAGAGTGAAAAAACTAATCGTAGCTCTGTTGTTTTGTGGTGGCTGCGCCCGCGATGTAGTGGCTGTTTTTCCAGGAGAAGTGCTGGGAGAGAAGGGCACGGTCGAGGTGCTACTAACCAACGCTGTACCCAATGTAACGGTGGCGGTGAACGGGAAGCTCGTTGCGAACGGGGCAAACACCAGACGGGTTGTCGTTAACGGGGTCGAGAGTGGATATGCAACGGTTGCTGTAGCTGCTGGAGCTCTCGATCGGGAATTTCAAGTTTGGGTACCAGCCGGTGGAGAAGTCGCGGTTCCCGTTGCAGCTATCGCTGCGCCACGGTCTCGAACTTGGGTGAATACACTGATTTCTGTTGCCGCAGCCTTCCTATACACTGCGTTATTCTAGAACTTTGGCGCTGGCAAGACGTCGATTGCGTTCGCGAGGCGACTTGGGCAAACTGCGCCGAAATGCTGAACGTTGATTTGACAGGCAAGCGCGCCTTCGTGGCTGGAGTCGCAGACGATGGAGGGTTTGGCTTCGCGATAGCGAAAGCCCTTACCGAGGCCGGCGCTAAGGTGAGTGTCGGAACGTGGCCTCCGGCCATGGGCATTTTTACCAAAATGCTCGAGCGGGGAAAATTTGCGAACTCTCTCAAACTGTCCGATGGAAGCTCCATGGCGTTCGAGGCAATTGTTCCTCTCGATGCGGAGTACGACACCTTTGAAGTGGTGCCCGAAGATGTTCGGACCAGCCGCCGTTATCGAGACCATGGTGATGTCTCTATTGCTGGCGCTGCCGCAGTTTTGAAAGAGAAACTGGGGGACCAACCTTTCGATATCGTTATCCACAGTCTCGCGAATGGACCAGAAGTTAAGAAGCCTCTCCTGGAGACCAGTCGCGATGGCTACCTCGCCGCTGTTGGCGTAAGTGCGTATTCGTTTACTTCCATGGTCCAACATTTCGGCGAGATGGTTCGTCCAGGTGGCGCGTTTTTAGCTCTTACCTATATGGCGAGTGAGCGAGTGATTCCAGGCTATGGAGGTGGAATGTCTTCGGCTAAAGCCGCCCTTGAATCCGACACTCGGGTGTTGGCTTATGAGGCAGGTCGAAAGTGGGGGCATCGCGTTAACGTAATTTCTGCCGGCGCGTTCGGATCGCGCGCCGCTAGCGCAATCGGTTTTATCGATGAAATGATTGACTACGCCGACAGGAATTCTCCTCTAGGAGGCAAACTCACGGCAGATCAGGTCGGCTCGACGGCTGCCTTTTTGTGCAGTCCGCTTGGGGCTGGCATAACCGGAACCACAATCTATGTTGACCTGGGAATGCACGCCATGGGCATCGCCGTAGATCGAGAAGGCGCCGCGACTAAAACTGACTGAGTGCGTACCTGAGATCGTTCGCCATGTGATGGGCGGATTGTGCTCGGCTCTCTGGAGTCTTGGCTAAGGCTTGCATAATAACGCCTTCGACGGCCTCGGGAATATTGGCCTCAGGAGCTATTTCACTTGGTGGCCTTGGCGCCGTATCCAGGTGCATATTCATAAGTCCGATATCGCTTTTGGCAACGAAAGGCCTTGTTCCAACGATTAGCTCGTAGAGGATTACACCCATTGCGTAGAGGTCACTGGCCTCGTTCGCTTGTTCGCCGCGAAGCCTTTCCGGCGCTAAGTATGCAAGGCTACCGACAACGTGTCCGTTCATGGTGAGTGATTCACTACCTTCGAGAGTGGCAAAGCCAAAGTCGATAAGCACAATGCGGCACTCGTCGTTGGCGCCTGGTTCAAGCATTAGGTTCGCGGGCTTGAGGTCCCTGTGCAAAACACCAACTTGATGTGCAGCTGCGAGTCCGGTTAGCGCCTGGATGCAGTAGTCGATAGCCTTTCTGGTTGGTATTCGCGCCTTCGTTTTCAACACGTCTCTGAGAGAGTTGCCGCGTAGGAGCTCCATCACCAAATACGATGAGCCATCGTTTGTTAAACCGCCCCCTTGAAGTCGTGCGACATTGGGGTGGCTGATCATTTCTAGGGCTCGTACTTCCCGTTGAAGCCTCGAACTTGCCTCTCGGTCCTTGGAAGAATCGTGCTGGATGATCTTAACTGCGACGTCGGTTTGCCGAGTCTGATCATAGGCCGAGTAAACTTCGGCCATTGAGCCTTTTCCGAGCAAGCTGGATATCAAGAATCGTCCGTCGACGACTTTTCCTGGTTCGCTGAATCCCCTCCCCACGGTTGCATACTACCATTGGCTTACCGAGACTCTGCAAGCTCGAAGTTGTCGGAATGACTTGACCCAAGTCGGCCAATTCGATACGAGCAAAGTGGTGAAGCCGGTGCAACGATTGGTCGAGCGCCGCGAGTTAGCGAGCGGCAATGAGATAGAACGCATGCTCAGCTCCATGGCCAATCAAATAGCGGAGCGCGCGGGCGGATCGGAACGGTTAGCATTCGTCGGGATTCGTACGGGAGGATACGAATTAGCGAGCCGGCTGCGGGCCAAAGTACAGGAAATATTAGGCGGGAGCATTCCGCTCGGCGCAGTAGATATTACGCTCTATCGAGACGATGTCTTTGTCGGTCTGCCCAAACCCCAAGTTGGCACCACCGAGTTGCCCTTTGATATCGCGGGTACCTCCATCGTTCTTGTAGATGATGTACTTTACACCGGGCGTACGGTTCGGGCCGCTTTGGACGCTTTGAACGATTTCGGTCGACCCATGAAGGTTGAGTTGGCCACTTTGATAGATCGCGGGAGGCGAGAGTTACCCATCCAAGCCGACTATGTAGGTCTGGATGTTGAAACGACAAAAGACGAGTCCGTCAAAGTCAATCTTGCTGCGAACTCCAAGGGGGAATCCGTGGTTCTCCGAAGTTTAGAGAAGGCCGGAGAGAAAAATGCCTGATCGGTTATTTCCTCACAAGCATCTTCTCGGCATTGAGCAGCTCTCGTCTGAAGACATTTTGCAAATCTTAGATTTGGCCGACTCGTTTCAAGACATTGCGAAGCGACCTATCAAGAAGGTACCAACCCTTAGAGGGCGTACTGTCATCAACCTCTTAATGGAAAACTCCACCCGCACGCGAGTATCTTTTGAGTTGGCGGCCAAAAGGATGAGCGCGGACGCCATCAATGTTTCTAGCACGGGTTCCTCGACTAAGAAGGGCGAAACAATAGTGGATACGGCTCGCAACCTGATGGCGATGTCGCCGGATGTGATTGTGCTGCGCCATCCTAGTTCAGGTGCACCGAAGCTGATTTCCGAGCACGTGGAGGCCTCTGTGATAAACGCGGGGGATGGGACCCACGAGCATCCCACCCAGGCGCTCCTCGACTGCGCGACTATTCGATCTCGCAAGGTTGGCAGCGGATCGTTCTCGGGGCTGATCGTTGCAATTGTCGGCGACATCGAGCATTCAAGGGTGGCCCGCTCAAATATTCTTGCCTTGACCGAACTGGGTGCAACGGTGCGGGTTTGCGGTCCCGCAACGCTTATTCCAAGAGGAATAGCGTCCCTTGCCAGCAGCAATGGAAAACTCGAACTCTGTCTCGCCTTGGACGACGCCATTTCTCAGGCAGATGTTGTCATGATGCTTCGTGTGCAAAACGAGCGGATAGGGACTAGCGCGCGGTTCGCAAATTCACGAGAATACTCTCGTTACTACGGTCTAAACTTACGGACCGTTGAAGGTGCTAAGAAAGACGCAATTATTATGCACCCGGGCCCCATCAATCGCGGTGTAGAGATGATGCCTGAAATCGCTGACGGCTCTCGTTCCGTTATCCTTGATCAGGTTAGCTATGGTGTCGCCGTTCGGATGGCGGTCCTCTATCTACTTGGAGCCCCCTCGGTAGGAAATGACTAGAGGGGATGCACTGCTCCTCGAGGGCGTTTCTAAGCACTACGGTGACTTTGTTGCTGTGGGAGACGTGAGCCTGCGGGTGCCGACTGGCGTTATTTTTGGGCTTTTGGGGCCTAACGGAGCGGGAAAGTCGACAACCCTCCGCATGGTTAACGATATCTCTGTCCCCGACAAAGGAACCATCACGCTCTTCGGGACCATGAAACCAGGAAGAGAAGCGTCGGAACGAATTGGCTATCTACCAGAAGAACGGGGTCTTTATCCCAAGATGAAAGTGGGAGATATCCTTTCTTTCTTCGCTGAGCTTCGAGGCGTATCAAAGAAAGACGCCAGAAAACGGGCTGGGTTCTGGCTTGAACGGTTGGGGATTGAGGACTGGGCTGAAACCGTTCTGCAAAATTTGTCGAAAGGAATGCAACAGAAAGTTCAGTTCGCTACCGCCCTAATACATACGCCGGAGTTGCTCATTTTAGATGAACCCTGGAGTGGTCTCGACCCGATAAATGCCGAGGTGCTTCGCGATGTTGTCCTGGAGCAAAAAGCGGCTGGTAAGACGGTGATTTTCTCAACTCATTTGATGGAACAAGCGGAAAAGATATGTGACACCGTTTGTATTTTGGCGAGAGGGCGAAAAATTCTTGATGGCGGTTTGGACGAAGTGATGTCCATGGGCGATGAACGCTCTCTGGCTGTGAGTTTTAAGAGCGATACGGAAAAGGCCAACGATTGGCTCAAGAAGGAAGAGGCTGTAGAGCGTTTCGAAAGAGAATCCGGTCGAGTGATATTGACCATTGGCAAGAATGTGGCTCCAGCAGAGCTCTTGAAAAAGATGTTCTCAGCCGGCCTAGAAGTTGATCTGTTTCAGCCCATATCGAGCTCTCTCCACCAGGTTTTCGTAGATAAAGTAGGCGCTGCTACTGGAACAGAGCGAGAGGGGCGCGAGGTCGTAGGATGAGCAATAAATCGCGACACTGGCTTATCGTTGCTCGCCGCGAGTTTTTTGAGCGGGTCCGTTCCAAGTGGTTCGCTATCGCCACCGTTCTTGGTCCTGTTCTTATGGCTGCGATGATCGTTGGGCCGGCATGGCTTACCGCAAGAAACTCCGAGCGCGAGGTACGAATCTTGGTGCTGGATCGGGGAGAAGAAGGAGTAGGCGAGGGGCTTAGCGTTGCGATACGTGCTCTTCACTCCAATTTTGTTGTTGAGAATTCTTCGACTGACTCCGAGGCAAACCTTCGCGAGAAGATAAAGACGGAGGAAATAAACGGTTACCTACTGATTCCCAAAGACGTTCTCTCGGGCGGGACTGCAGTTTATCGCGGAGACAACGGCAGCGATTTACGCCTGCAGCGCGAGCTCTTCGAAATTGTGAACTTCTCGGCCCGAACCGTAAGGGCCAAACAGAGCGGGATGGACATCAAGGAAATTCTAGAACTTCAAGCACCGGTGTTGGTAGATGCGAAACACACCACCGGCGGGCCCGAGGAAACCTCGGCAGAGGCTTCATTCATTCTAGGATACGCGGTTATGTTCATTCTCTACATCGCAATTATGCTCTACGGAGTAAACGTGATGAGGTCTGTCGTCGTTGAGAAGACCAACCGCGTTGTTGAACTTATTGTATCGGCCATTCGTCCTGGATCTCTCTTACTAGGAAAAATCTTAGGCGTTGGTGCAGTAGGTTTGTTACAGCTTTCCGTTTGGGGAGCAGCGGCCTTGTTGATGATCCATTTTCGCCAGCCGTTACTTGAACTCTTCGGATTTGGCGCGAGTACTTTCGATTTGCCCCCCCTTACGATTTCAGATGTTGGCGTCGGGCTCCTTTTCTTCCTCTTGGGGTATTTTTTCTATTCCTCTCTCTTTGCCGCAATTGGCGCGATGGTGAACAGTGAGCAAGAAGCGCAACAAGCCCAAACTCCCCTTATTATTATCTTGGCGATTCCCGCTGTTTTTGTTCAGCTTGTGGCGAGCGATCCGCGGGGTGGGCTCGCTCAGTTGCTTACACTTATCCCGTTCACCTCGCCGGTGCTGATGCCCATGCGTTGGCTGTTAGATGCAGTCTCGTTGCCGGAGTTGGCGATTTCTGTGCTCTTGCTGGTGGCTATGAGTGGGATTGCTGTGGTGGCGGCGGGACGAATTTACCGGGTAGGTATTCTTATGTACGGTAAACGCCCGACTTTGCGGGAACTCATCGGTTGGTTGACACAGGTGCGATAAGCTCTGTCTTCCTGTCTGTAACCTATCGAATTGCCTGATGTTTTATGAGCATGGTATGCCATAGATCGAAGAGTACAGGCGGCCGTGTAACCTATTAATACTTCGCTTTCTCCCATGTCTGATTGCAGCGACATACGCGACAAAATGCTTGAGCTTCTCTATGACGAGTTGAGCGTTTCAGAGCGGCCTCAGGTCGAGAAACATATTGCAGGCTGCGACTCCTGCAAGACCGAGTTCGCTGAATTACAGGGAGTTCGGCAGGCATATGGTGCTTTGCCTGACGTGGCTCCTCCGGCTCGCGTAAGCGCGTATGTTCTGGCAGAAGCAGCAAAGGCGGCGAAGTCACCCAAAGGAATTTTCGGTTGGTTGTTCTCGGGCGTTCAGAGCGTCGGTGCTCATCCTGGACTTGCGGCAGCCGCCTCTTTGGTGTTGGTAGTCACAGTCGCTGGTGCGATGTACTGGAAGAACGGTACGAGCATGATTGCTCAACCAGGAGCAACGCCAGCAATGGAAAGAGCCGATGCCAATATCCCAGAGGCTGTTTCTAAAGACGCTCCTTTGGAACCGAAGAAAGTCGCTCCCGCGGAAGCGTTCGGTGACGACAAAGAGCTGGACAAGGTTGCAGTGGCAAAAGTGAGTAGGGAAGAGATCGCGAAAAAGGGTCGACCCGTTGGTCTTGCTAGTAAGAAGCAGGATAGGTCTCTCCTGAAAAAACAGGCGGAAGCCTCAATGAAACAGCGAGTGAGGAAAACAAAAGCCAAACTGGCTCGCTCGTTAGATGGTTTGGAAAGAGAGCGAGCTCCAGGTGCAGCCAAGCCAGCGGTTTCGAAGTCGGCGCCGTCGGATAGGTACCGAGAGCAGGTCCGGCAGGACGGCGTGATGAAAAATGTTCTAAGTGAAGCTGAAGCGGTGCCTCAAAAGAAACGTAGCCGCAAAGGAACCGGCTACGACGAAGATGCTGGGTTAGCAGATGAATACGGAGCGGAAGGTTTGGACGCGAGTTTTGCTGTTGAAGAAAAGCAGAAGCAAGAAGTCTCAAAACCATCTAGCGTGACTTTGAAACTTCACAGCCAGCTTCGAATGGCTCTTAAGAAGGGAAACTGTAAAACCGCCTTGGAGCTAGGCAGTCGTATCCGAAAAGAGGATGTTGAGTATTTCAATCGCGCCGTTAGTAAGGACGATGCATTCTCGAAATGCGTGGTCCAAAGCAGGGCGCAAGAGAAAAAGACCGGGTCGTCGAAGAAGGCCTCGAAAAAGAAGCTCTAAAACGTTTTACTGTTCCGGCGGTTTATAGCCCGACGGGGGCGCGACGGCTTCATCACCGAAGAAGTACTTCTCGCATTGTTCTTTCAGGACGTCATGAGCTCGCTGTGTGTTGAGCTCTAGGCCATATTCGTTGACGATCATTTTGGAATGTTCGAGCCATTGCTTCCATGCGTCGTGAGAAATCTCATCCAAGAGGCGCTGTCCAAGGGCGTCCATAAATGGTCGGTAAGGAATCGCTGGCAACTCCTGACCGAGCTTGGCGCATTTCACAGTGCGGCTCATGGGCGGGAAACTACTCCCTGGGCGCAAGTTTTGCCAACGACAGAAGTTTGATTGTTGTTCAAGTCGTAGATCGGGGCCTCGGGCAACGTTCATTGGGGCTTCTTGGTCCAAGCAAGGCGGTTTCGTGCACAGCTCGGGACCATTCGGGGGGATTTTCGTTCACAATAGGAGAGGCGCATGGACCAATCACTCTGGGAAATCCTGAACATGGCCGGTTACGCGATGTGGCTCATCCTCGCGTTCTCGGTGTTAGCTATGGCTGTCGGCATCGAGCGAGCCGTCTCGCAGTGGCGTTTTCTTTCTCGAGCTCGAGAACTTCACGAGAAAGTAGCTCGCTGTTTGCGATCGGGGGCAATCGAGGATGCTCGCTCTGCCTGCGAGCGGTCCGAGTCGCCAATGGCGGACGTGTACGCGGTTGGTTTCGAACGGTTCGGACGCACAAAGGATGAGCACGTCGTCGCGGGGGTAAGCCGCGAGCGAATACGAATGATGGCTGGTTTGCGAAGCCGTCTTTGGATGCTTGGAACCATCGGCGCGACTGCCCCGTTCGTTGGCCTTTTTGGAACTGTCGTCGGGATTATGGATGCGTTCGCAACCATATCGGAAACCGGCAAGAACGATTTCGGTCAGGTTTCTGGGCCGATAGCGGAAGCTCTCTACGCTACCGCTGCCGGTATTTTGGTCGCTGTAGAGGCCGTCATTATTTACAACTACTTTAACCAAAAGCTGCAGCGAATTTCGATGGAGTCAAAACTTCTCACCGACGAGTTCCTAGAGCTCCTCGACGAGGTTGAGCAAGGGGGCGAAGATGGGGCTAGGGAAGCTTCCTGAGGCGGAAAACGAGGACGGGGGGGCGATCTTCTCGGAGATCAACATTACGCCTCTGACCGATATCTTTCTCGTACTGTTGATTATCTTCATGGTTGGCTCAACAATCGCTGTTGAAAAATTGAAAGACGAGGCTAAGAACGACAAGAGCACAGGGCTCAAAGTCAATCTTCCCTCAGGTGAAGCGAAGGAAATCGATCCAGGACGGACGTCTCTGGTTGTCGGAATTCAAAAGAGCGGCGACATCGTAGTAGAGGGACGAACCCTTAGTCCTGGCGATCTCGATTCGCTTTTGCAGAGCACTTTTATCAAGAATAAGGACACTCAGGTCGTGCTTCGAGCCGACGAGGGCGTCACCCACGGCTCGGTCGTGTCCATTATGGAACGCGCGAAAAAGATTGGGCTCCACAGGCTCGCTATTGCCACCCAAACGGGAGGTTAGGAAGCCTCCGTCGTTAAGCGCCTGGACAGATAACCGGGTAAAGGCGCCTGGGCCGAAGGTCTATAGGGTGGGCGGACTTAAAAGCAGTGGTTTTGGTGACAACAGCGGATGGCCCCTGGTCCGAGGATCTTTTTTACGTTTTGCAAAGTTGTGACGATGTACTCGTCATTCCCAACGAATCTGTATGTGACAGCGACCTTGTCGGCCGCTTGGTCGCCCTTCCCGGGTTCGACGAGTCGAAATTTTTCGAAGCGGTCGCTTCTTGCGAGGAGGCTGAATTTCTTTGTTGGGAGGCTCCATCAAGGAAGTGGGCGCAGTAATTCAAGCACTTAGAGTTATAGACATAAGCAAATCTTACCAGGAATTAAATAACATTAGATTGTGTTCATTCTCCTGCTGTCCTAAGTAGTGGTTGTTGGCGCGGAACGAACCGTGCCTTTCCCCAAAACCCACCAACAAGGAAAATCAAAATGAAAACTACAATCGCAATTCTCTCTTCTCTTCTTATTTCTTCTTCCGCTCTTGCTGGCGTTCCAGGAAGCATCATCGTTCAAGAGCCAAGCTTCGAGTGCTCTGGAACGGTAGATAACTTCGAGGTTTCTGTTGAAGGCTCTCTGTTCCCTGTCCTCAATGGTGGAGCTGTCCTAGACGGAGATCTCGGCCTTGAAGGAGAGCCCATCACGACTGGCGTACCGATCATCGTTGAAGAAGGCGAGCCTTCACCACAAGGTGTTCCACCAATGTTCCCACAGGACTTTGTAAAGTCTGTTGCAGGAAACATGACCATTACATTCTCCTCTCTGAATGGGTTATCTCCAGCGCAGTCGCAGTTCTTCACCATCAACGGCTCTCATAACGCTGGCGTGCCATCGTTCCCTGCAGGTGAAGGCTACAAACTAACAGCCCACAGCGCGCTTCCGGTACTTGGCGGCATGAGCGTTACTCTTTCTGATTCGGAGAAAACTGTTCTCGTCGAGAAGGACGGAGTTATCACTCACGACGTTATTAAGGCCAAAGAGATCACTCTCGTTGCTGATGGTCTCACCACGCTCAAGTGCGACGTCATCGACTTCAAATAGAGCAATCGCATAACACATCCATTGAGGCGGTCACTGTTCAGGAGTGGCCGCCTTTTTTTGATCCAGACGACGGCTACATACCGTGTTTGGTAAGTTTCTTGTGGAGTCCCTCTCGGGTAATCCCCAGAGTCTTCGCGGTCTTGGTTTTATTGTTTCCGTGCTCACGCAGTGCTTCCGTGAGCAACCAGCGCTCTACTTGGGCCATCATGTCTTTGAGGGTGCCCTTCTTCGGCGAAACTCGTGCCAGTGTTCCTTCGACCTGGCGAATTTTCGGCGATAGCGCGCTGGTTTCTATCCAACTACCTTCTTCGGCTTGGATCACAAGACGTTGGATCTCATTTTCTAGCTCGCGAATATTCCCTGGCCAAAGATAGGCGCTCATGGTGTCGAGACACTCCTGCGATAGCCCTGCAATCGGGCGCCTATACTCTTCGGCGTAGCGGCGAAGAAAGTGGGATGCCAAGAGCTTGATATCTTCGCGTCTTTCGCGAAGGGGTGGCAGCCTGATGGGAAAAACCATAAGGCGATAGTAGAGGTCTTCTCGAAAGGTTTTCTTTTCTACTTCGGATTGCAGGTCGCGGTTGGTCGCACAGATTATGCGTACATCAACCTGCTTTTCTTTGGTGCCACCGACCGGTCTGATTGTTCCCTCTTGAAGAGTTCGAAGTAGTGTCGCCTGTAAAGACAAGGGCATCTCCCCAACCTCGTCGAGAAAAAGTGTGCCGCCGTCAGCGATTTCAAAAAGGCCTTTCTTGTCACTGTCTGCACTGGTGAAAGCACCTTTTTTGTGCCCAAACAGTTCTGATTCAAGAAGGTTCTCCGGTAAGGCTGCGCAATTCTGGGCAACAAACATCTTGTCAGCGCGCCTCGACTGGTAGTGCACCGCGCTTGCAATTAGTTCCTTACCAGTACCGGTCTCACCCTCTACGCATACGGTGGCACGCGTGTCTACTACCTTTGCCAGTTGAGCAAGAAGAGCTTTCATCGGAGGCGCATCTCCAATGATGTTGTCAAAAGTAATTTGATGGGACTTTCGCTTCAGATAAGCATTTTCTCCCAATAGCCGTTGCTCTGCGGCTGTGAGTCGGTCGATCAGGCTAACTCTATCTACTGCAAATGCAGCTTGGGCACCCAGGAGCAGAGCCATTTCAAGATCGGTTTCGGCAAACATACCAGGGGACGTTCTGTTGTCTGCCTGCAAAATCCCCGTGATTTCCTCACCCCTCCAGAGCGGAACAGCCAATAGCGATAAGACTTTCCCTGCGGCAATGGAACGGGAGGCTGCCATCTCCTCCTGAGCATTCGCAGTCAGTATCGCTGCGCGCTCTTTAAGTACGCGCTTTAGAACGGCGTTACTAGCTCGGTTGACTCCTTGTTCGTCGCCATTACTGTCGCCGTCTTTCTTGGCTTGTGAGAGCGCAAGAGTGAACCGGTCTTTGTCAGATTCATTGCGAAGAAGTAGCGTAATATTAGTAGCCTTGGGAAGTAACTCGAATGTTGCTTCCGCGATCGCGGCAAGCATGGGATCCATTTGCGTTGGTTTTGATAGCGGTCGAAGAGCCCGGTAGATTCGTTGAGCGGCGTCGGGATCGTGTTCGACCTTGCTTGCTACTTGTGGCAGGTCGACAATAGATCGAGAAGCAATCAGGCTGCTGCTGAGCTCCGCTGACTCGTCGTCTTCTTGAATGGTTATTTTTATTACTACCGCATCGTCCGCATCACCTAAGTGAAGGGTATCCCCATCGCGCAGTGAGATCTCCCACTCTGCGCTAGCGTCAACCGGTGAGACGCTGTTGTCTCTTTCTAGTCGAGACCCGTTCGTCGATTTCAAGTCGCGATATACAAGGGTTCCACCTTCTGAATAAATCTCGCCGTGGTTAGTTGAAAGGTGATAGTCGGTTAAGACGAGGTTATTCGACGGTCCCCGTCCCAACGAGACAGAGTCGTTGCTGAATTCAAACCTTTGGCCTTTACTGGCTCCTTCGACAATTTCAAGAATTAACACGGCTAACTTTTTGCTGTAGAGCAGCTGTTATTGCACGGAAGTATAGCGGAATGTGGCGAATGGCTCTAGACTCGTGAACCTGGCAAGTACTTAGTTATGGCAAGTTCTATTTCAGTCTGGCTCTTAGTGGCGGATGACGTCATCTCAGACGGGATCGTCAGCGCGGTTAAGAAGCGTGGTGCCGAAGTCGTTCGCGGCGCCGTGCCGAAGTTTCCCAATGGCGGTCCACCGGACGTGGTCGTTTGTAGCTCGGAACAATACTCTTCACTTTCCGCGAAGCTAGAGGCGGCGAAAGTTGATCTCAGTTTACCGGTTTTATTCTTGGGGACGAAAAAACCCGCGGAAGCTGGTCCAACGACAATTGCTTTTTCTACGAAACAACGTCCAGACAAGGCCGAGCTAACCGAAATTGCCAATGCAGCGCTACTCCTTGCTTTACCTGTTGAAGGGGGAAAAAGAGAGGGAACTCTCAAAGACTTCCCGTCGCTGTTTAGCATAGCTGGTGCAGTCGCTCGCTTTTCTGGCGATTGGAAATTGGGAGTCAGCCGAGGACTTCGAAAAGGAACCATAGAGTTTTCAGATGGGATGCTTTGCCAAGCCACCCTTGGCAGTTTCCAAGGCGAAGCAGCGTTTCGACACATGTTGCTTTGGACGGAATCCAGGTTGGTGCTGAGTCAGGGAGCTGTTGAGAAAAAATGTAGTATTCCGCGTGAGCAACTGTTTGAGAGATCCACCCGATTCTTGGAGTCGTTAGGTGAGGTCTCCAAAGTTAGGGCTTCGGATTGCTATCTTGCAAATAGTGCGAGTATTCGGCGGCTCGGTGCTCGCCTGCCCGGAAGGGTTCAAGAAATCGTCGATCTCTTCGATGGTGCTAGAAGCGTTGCTGACGTTATCCAAGATAGCCCCTATCGAGCGATTGAAGTAGTGAGAGTAACGGCGGAACTCCTTGATAGAGGACTCCTCTTGGCTAGAGGGTCCAACCCTGATCCAAACAGTGCCACCCTCTTAGTCGAAGAGTGGCACGTGGAGCGTGACCCTGTGGACGGTACGACTGCAGGAGAGCTGCCGGTGATGCCTAAAGGCAAGTCGATTCCCAGCAAGAATAAGACCGACTCTCACGCGCGAGTGGTTCAATCTAAAATTGCATCTGGTGAGATTGAGCACAACGTAGCCAGACAGCCTGGTTCTAGTCACCTTGGTTTAAAAGTTGAAGTGCACCTTCCGGCACAAGAAAAAGAGAAAGCACCACAGATAAGCAAAGAAGAGCCTCTGTTTTCAGACGATGAGAGAGCATTTTTCGAGCGCGGTAAACGCGCACCTTCGGCGCCTGTAGTGGAAACGTTTGATGACCTTGACGAGGACATTGAACTACCAAAGACGTTTTGGGGGCGCTTTTTTCGAGACCCGAATGCTTCGATAGAAGTAAGCGAGAAACGTCACCGACCAAGGAAACGCGGTCGTACCCGATCGGGTGAGAGAGCCTCTACCGAGGATTAGTTAGAGGCACGCCATTCGAGTTGCACGCCGCCCCGTGAACTCGCCAATTTAAGTGTGACCCGTTTTTTCCCCCGACCGAACGGAGTTGCAGAGACGGGAAATCGAGCCAAATAGACTGTGTGGAACTGAGTGAAGTGGGGAAATTCGGTCCGGATCACCGGCTGTGGTCGCCTGTCACGTACAACTTCTATTGGAAGCGTTTCATTTCCCAAGTCGTCGACCAACGCAATCCGCCAGGTCGATCTATCACCTCTATGTAGATCGTTAGAGCGACGATCATCGACGCTCATGAAAATTGCAAACTCAACGTGGTCGGCTCCCTCTGCTGCCTGCCGTAGGACTTGTTTTTCGCTCTCAGGTAGAAGCTTTCTACGAGAAACAAAATCGATGTAAGCTGCGTTCCACTTCGGTGACTTAAGCGTTGCGAATACCTCAAGGACTTGTTGTTTTCTTTCTGAGAAGTCTGAGAGTACCTGTCCTCTTCGGGTCCACTCTTCCGTCGTGTCGTAGTAGGCTTTTTCGTCCTTCAAAGGAGCGGTCGGCCAAGCACCGGAAAGATCGACGTTGGGCGCAGCAGAGCTGCAGGCTGAAAAAACAAACAGAGACGCAAAAAGAAATCTTAGAGGGTTCATTGAAAATCTGACTTTGTAAAAAGAGATACTAGCGGTGCTTCTTTGGTCACAGCTTGAAAGCCCCCTTCTTGTCGATCGACCAACGCCAGCACTTGTTCTACTTGAAGGCCGGCTTGACGCGTCCGTTCAATAGCCAACAAAGTAGATCTTCCAGTGGTCACAACATCCTCGACGATAATGACTTTCGCCCCAGGATTCAAATGATCGGCACCTTCGACCCATTGATCAGTTCCGTGCCCCTTTGGTTCTTTGCGGACGATGAATGCATCCAAGGTCCGGTCGAATTTGAGACTGGCCAAAGCCGTTGCGCTCGCCAGCGGATCCGCGCCAAGGGTCATCCCTCCAACGGCAACAGCGCTAGGACAGAGTTCGTTGGCTGCAGAAGCGAACATTTGCCCAATTAGGTCATGTCCTTCTGCACGGAGAGATACCCGTTTACAATCGATGTAGAAGTTAGATTTTTTTCCCGAAGAAAGAGTGACTTCTCTTTGCTCATACGCATGCTCGGTGAGCATTTTTAAAAGTCTAGAGCTGACGCCCGATAGAGAGGATGGGCACTTATATCTATCGTTGTTCATTCGTTAGGAAAGATCGGATGGGACAGGTAGGGGTGGATGTGGAGGTCGCTTAGACGCTTTTTGCTTTTTTAATGCACGGCGCAAAGGCGAAAGAGTCCGGTGCTTCTTCTTTGGTGGTACGCCGAATGGATCAAGTCTTTGGTCCACCTGGCCCTCGATTACCGCATGCAGATGCACGGTAATTTTTGGCGCGCGCAGGTTACCTACGATTCGTGCTTTGGGACCGACCCAAATTCGCTCGGAACAGACTATATCTCCGATCCAGCGGCCTTCGATATGGGCGCTTTGCGAGCGAGCATTGGCCCTACAGATTGCTTCTTCGGTAACGTGAATAAATCCGTTACTACGGATATTCCCAGCAAACTCCCCTTCAACCGTCAGATCGCCACGGGCAAATACCTCGCCACGAATCTGCAGGCTCCCATCAATTTTTGCAGCTTTCACGCCACGAAGGTAACACGACCCGTGCCCGGCTGGGACATACGGTTTACTTGCTAAAGATTCGCCCTAGGATTCCGCTCTTTTGTGGAGAATGTTCCTCGTGTTGAGGAGTATCCTCCTCCCCTTGATCTGAACCTTCTAAAGCCTCGAGAGCAGAGTCCAACTCATCTGTGTCCGCGCTTACCACATCCATCCCGTCGCAAGTCGGTGCCCGGACGTCACTCAAGTCAAGATCGATGCCATCAGGTGGGGGAATGGGGTCACTTCCACCAATCTTGGGCTCGTCTATTGGAAGCGGTCCAAATGCATGATGAGCGTTTCCGTCTGCGATGGTTGGTGGACTTTCGTTGAACTCATTTTCTTCCGGGGACTCTTCTAGAAAAATCCTCGGCTGGGAGGGCTCCAGTGAAGTCAACGTAGATTGGATTTGCTCTAAGTTCACGGAATTGTCGTTGGTGCCTTCGAATTCTGAGGTCTCAGTTCCGAAGCCTATGCGGGCGGCGCGCGCAGGACGAGGTACGTCCAACTGTGCATCGAGCAATTGAGCAAGGTCAGTTGGTAGGGAAGGATCTTTCAGCAAGTCTTGCGAGCGAAGGACAGCAGCGCGAACGATTGATTCATCTGCGGTAAAGTCGTCGGCTGCTTGCATCGCGACAGGCGACGGTCCGCTTTGAGGCGACGGGATTGGTGGGGGCGTGGATCTAGGCTTTGTTCGTTTTACGTTTGTGATTGGCTTCTTTTGACCACCCAACGTGCCGTCAGATTTGAGGGCAAGAATGTTGTCAATCAATGCCCGAGTTTCCGGCTCCAGCTGGCTGAACTCGACGAACATGGAGCCAGGGCTTTTTCCTTGAGGAGCGGTGACTTCCGCGACTTTCCCACGCCCGGCCAAAGCGATTTCGCCTGTAGCAATACGAATTTCAAATCGGACCTTTGTTCCTACGTCACGCGGGGACTTGCTAGGCAATAACAAGCCTGTATCCCGGACCCTTGATGCAAATTTTGTCGCAAAGTCATCTAATGACTTGTGGCGGACCTTTAGCTTAAGTGCCGTTATGCGCGACTTTTCTGACATGACTATTTGCCGAATCTATCGATTTCAAATTGTTGGGTTGAAGCGGGCGCTAATGGATTGGGTGTGCCTGGACTAGTGCCATCGCCCATTCCGTCTCCGCCGCCCGAAACGCCTCGGAAAAGCAGAGCGAAATCAGACGGGCTCGACGAGTTCTTAAGTGCCGTGTCGTAAGTGACCAGGCGGTTTTGCACCAACTGCGCAAGGCTCTGGTCGAAACTCATCATTCCATACGGGTGTTTGCCTTGGGCAATCGCGTCGTTGATCTCGCGGGTTCGGTTTGGATCCTCAATTAACTCGCGCACTCGCTCTGTTGAAACCAGAATTTCCATAGCCGGTACCATGCCCTTGCCATCAGCACGAGGTAACAGTCTTTGCGAAATAACCCCTTTAAGGACTGTGGCAACTGTCATTCTAGCCTGGGCTTGTTGGTGGGTAGGGAACATCGAAATGATTCGACTCACGGTTTCGGTTGCGTCCATCGTGTGAAGGGTTGAAAGCACAAGGTGCCCAGTTTCAGCGGCGGTCATACCGATGGAAGTGGTCTCTAAGTCTCGCATCTCGCCGACAAGAATGACGTCGGGATCTTGGCGCAAAGCGGCGCGGAGTGCTTTTGCAAAAGACTTGGTGTCAAACCCCACCTCGCGCTGGTTGATGACTGATCGTTTATCGCGGAAGGCATATTCCACGGGGTCTTCAACTGTGACGATGTGGTGGGCTCTGCGTTGGTTGATATAGTCGAGCATCGCAGCAAGGGTCGTTGACTTACCGGAACCAGTAATTCCGGTGACCAAAACTAAGCCTCGATGGTTTTCCGCAAGCTTAAGAACGACATCGGGCAGGTTGAGAGTTTCGAAAGAAGGAACCTCGGGTGGGATAAGGCGTAGAACCATACCCACCGCTCCGCGTTGCTGAAACAGGTTAACGCGGTAACGCGAACCGTCGTCTGTTCCATACGCTAGGTCGACATCCATGGAAGCTTCGAACTCGGCACGCTGCCGCTCATTCATCATGTGAACTGCGAAGTTAGCTATTGTCTCTCGTTCAAGTGGAGGTACGTCACGGACGGTGCGCAACTCGCCTTTAATCCTAAATATCGGCGGTAAGCCTGCTTTGAAATGGACGTCGGATGCGCCTAGTTGTCGTGCGGCACCCAGCACCCTTTGGAGTACTTCTACGTGACTCATCTGCTCCCCTCCACCGGGGTCTACAATACCACGGTTACTGTTATGTTTTGCTTCCTCGCGCCCCGGGTCTTAGGCGAAATTCAGACATTGTTTTTAATCTTTACCGTTTCTTTCCAAACACTGTGCGGTGGCGAATGGGATCAACGCACAAGCGCCTACCTCTGGAAATCACTAATCACGTAGGTCCATACGTACACTGCCCGGACGTTCGGCCCCAAAGGCAATCGCTTGTATTCGTTCCGCAACCGCCTCGATCGAGTTGAAAGTGTTTTCACTTTTCATTTGTCGGAACTTTTCAACGGTCGGGAACTGCTCAGGTGTGCATTCGCGAATTCTTGTTTGCATGTCGGTATCGATGACTCCCGGCGCAAGTGCATACGCTCTCAGACCAGCTTCTTGTTCTTCTAGCTGTATGCATTCAGTCAGCAAATCGACGGCAGCTTTGCTAGCACAGTAGGCAGACCAGCCCGCATAACCATTTCTCCCCGCCCCTGACGAAATATTTATTAGAACTCCCGACTTCTGATGCTTTCTAACGAGCGAAGCGTACGTTCGGCTGCCATGAAAAACCCCCATGACATTGACGTCGAGGTTGCGTTTGAACTCTGCGGCGGGGATTTCCCGCAATGGACCGACGGGGTCAAGGATGCCAGCGTTGTTGATCCAAACGTCGATCGCACCGAACTTTTCAAAAACCTGGAGAGCAAAATCTTCCACAGCAGGGCCGTCGGTAACGTCGACCTGCTCAGCCAAGACTGTGGGGCTAGGGGCTAAAGCCGGCGGACGCCGGGAGCAAAGACCCAAGCGAAGCTCGGCATGATCGAAGATCTTCGCGAGTCCGGCCCCAATTCCGCGGCTTGCTCCAGTGACTACAACGACAGGGCTCAGACTCATACTCAGAGTCTAGCTCGCTCGGCGATCTGGTGGAGATGAAACTAGTTCGCTTTGCGATTGCGTTGTTCGCATGAGATCAGTCTGCTTTTTCGTCGCGCTCCATCAACTGTGCCAATTTGTGGCACAATTCAACAGCGGGTGTGAAAACCTGACACAGCTAGAGGTGACTGGGAGTCAATCTTGCTTAAACTCTAGTTACTTAGAGGTAACCACAACTGGAACAGTCGTTGCTCTTAGTAGACGCGGGAGTGTTTTTGACCGTGTGGATGTAGCTCGGTGGGACCGCATAATTGGTCTGCCGTCGTCACGCGTTCGCACGTTGTCTTGGAGGGGTTGTAGCAATGCGGAAACGAGTTTCGAGCGTAGCTAGGGGAGTCTTGTCTTTTGCTCTTGTTGTGACGAGCGTGGGTTGTGTTTACGACGAGATGATTGAAGCTTCTTCGTCTGAAAGGACCGACACGCCAAGTGTGGAGTTCCACAATGACGGGGCTGTGACTGTGGGGGAGGTTCGCTACGTAGACGTCGTGGACTTTCAGTTATCAGACGAATTCCAAGAAAACGGGCGGCGTTGCGGAACAAAGGAGGAGCCTTCCGAGTTTTTGGAGTTCGCGCCTTCTGATTGTTCATTCAAGAATACGCTGATCGATGACGATTACTCCCCTGAAAACGGCGATGTGCTTCAGGTTTCGGTCGTTTTCCACGTGATTGAGCGAAGCGACGGAAAGGGACATATACCTCTCGAGCTTATTCAGTCTCAGATTGAAATTCTGAATGAAGACTATCGGGCGCTGGCCGAGACGCCGGGAAGCGAGGGGGTCGACGCGAAGATTCAGTTTGTTCTCGCGAACGAAGACGAGAGCGGAAACCCTACGACTGGTGTGCAATATCGCGTGAGCAATAGCTGGTTCTCGGACCCGGGTACCGGTCCAAGTCCAATGAAAAGCGCTCTAGGCTGGGATCCAAACCGCTACTTCAACATTTATACGAACGACGCGAACGGAGCGTTAGGGTATGCAACTTTCCCAAGCAAGACCGCGGGGAAATCCGACGACGGTGTGGTCCTGCTTTGGAGTTCGGTGGGGCGTGATGCTCCCGACGGAGGTGTCTACAACCAAGGGCGAACGCTTACCCATGAGGCAGGGCATTACTTTGGCCTTTTCCATACCTTTCAGGGAGGGTGCGGAAGTGATGACTCGCCATACACAACGGGAGATTTAATTAAAGACACAACAGCTCACTCGAGTCCTGACTTCAAATGCAACGCGAAGGCCAGCACTTGCGATGGAGCGGATGATTCTCCAATTGAGAATTACATGAACTATACAAATGACACTTGTATGACTGGTTTCTCATTTGAGCAGTCCAACCGGATGCGTTGTTCAACACTTCAATATCGACCCGAGTTGTTTCGGGTCGCAAACGGCAGCAATAAGGCTCCGTCCCCTAGCTTTAAATCTCAGGTAACCGAGTCGCAGGTTTCTTTTTCCGATACAAGCTCGGATAAGGACGGAAATATCGTCGGTTGGTTTTGGGATTTTGGTGACGGGTCTTACTCGTCGAAACAAAATCCTACCCATGACTATGCCGAAGCAGGGAAGTACCAAGTTTCCCTACTGGTTCAGGACGATAAGGGCGGGACGTCGGTGTCAACTTTTGAAGTTGATGTCGCGGTCGGGTCTGGGAACAGCTGATTTGTTAAACAGGGTAAATCCCCGCTAAAAACGCTCGGATTCTTCCCAGGAACTTTCTCGCCGGGATCAAACTAACAGAATTGTTGTTCTGTTTAGCAGCGCTAGAGAGCGGCTCGTCTAGGTTGTTTGAACTGCCAAAGAGCATGCAGCGACGGTCGATTTGGAACTCGGTTTTCGACGAACCATTCTTTTTCCTATAGGCCTTTATTGAGGTTTATAGGGTCTTCCAGATTTTTGAATGAACGGTTTGAACGTTTTGTTCTGTTACAGTGAGGTGACGATCGCGCGAGTTACCTCGCAAGCAGCGTCTACTTTTCTTGTGGCTTCCCAAAGATCTCTTTTCGTTGTCGTAAAGAAGGAGACCAAAAAACGTGCGAGTTCCGTTTGCACAGAAAAGAGAAGCGATTAGTATACGAGAGTTGTTTGCGTTTGTTCGCGAACAAAAAATTCTACAGAGCCGGGGGAGGCTCGCTTGCAGGTCCCAGGTGATAACTCACCTGGGATCGCTTTTTTTTGAAGGTCTAAAGTAGGACGCCCTGACCTTTTGGTTTTTCAACTACTGGTTCTTTGGGCTGCTTGTCGTTGGGTGTTGAATTGAGAATCTTTTCGATTTCTTTCACGGGCGGTTCCTCGGGCAGAGTTACTTTTTTTTCAGGAGTAGCGGAGTCACCCTTCTCTGTTGAGGAAGGTCCACGGACAAGCTCGGCATCAATCTTTTCCGAGTACCGTTGCCACTTTTGGGCATCTTTTTGGTGACGTGGCTGCTTCTTTTGGGCTTGACGAAATCTCATCTTGGCGGCTTCAGCGGCGGCTTTGGCTTTAGCGAGCTCTGCTTTGCCATAGAAAAATTCGACATCGCCTTGAAGACGTTCTGTAAGAATACGCAATTCAGCTCGGCCTTCTGTTCGTGTGAGCAACAATGCCTGGGTAATTGCTTCTTCAAGCGCGGGCAGATCTTTGGGGGGGCCAGGAGAGAGCTCTGATGAGATGGCGCCGATTAATTTTTCTGTAAACACCTGTTCCATAGATTCCTTGGATGGAAATTCCATAGGTGTGCATTGCGCGTCTGGTTGTAACGGTACTCCCTTCCACTTTTTACCCTCGAGGGTTGCGTGTCCCCACATAAAGTAACGGCCGCGAGCAGGTGCTAATACTGAGTCGCCACATATTAGGTAGTAGCGTTTGCTATTGAAGTAACTAAGTCCAACAGAAATGGATAGACCGACGAGCACAATTAACACGAGTAGCGCGCGGAGACTGCTCAGGCCCGGTTGAGGTGGAGGCGCGGTTGTTAACGGCTTTGGAAGGGGGAATTCGTCTGTTTCCCTCTTCGCTGGTGCTGGTGGGGGAGTAGCTAGTTTTTGCTTGTTTTCAGGCTTTTTTTCGGTTGTTTCGGCGCTAGCGCTGGGCTCGCGTTGGTCTTTTTCTACGTCTTTTTTTGTGACTACCGGTTCCTTCTTTTCCGGTTTTGTCTCGCCCCATTGGTCGTCGATGCTCTCGGTACTTGTAGGCTTCTTGTCAGGCGGCTTGGTCACTTCGCTATTTCTACCCGATTGCGTCCCTGTTCCTTGGCGAGGATACAGGCAGCATCTGCTTTCTGAAGAAGGGACTCACCGGTTTCATCATCTGGGGAAAGATCTGCAACTCCTATCGATGCAAAAACTTCAACCCGGTTGCCGTCTATGTCAAACGCCTGGGCAGCAAGCCTTGCTCGCATTCTTTCGGCAACATGGGCAGCAACAGTTGGTCCAGTTCCAGGAAGGACCACAAGAAAAACCCCGCCTTTGAAACGGACCAACAAGTCTTCTTCGCGTGTGGCTGAGCGCAGTCTTTTTGCGATACCCGCGAGTACTCGGTCACCGACGTCTTGGCCGAAGCGATCATTGACGGACTTAAACTGATCCACGTCAATAGCAGCGACTGCAAGAGAACTGAGTCTCTTGTGAGCATCACTAACCGCTTGAGGTAGGTATTGTTCTAGAAACTCTCTGTTGTATGCGCCGGTAAGAGGATCTGTCACCGAAAGCCTTCGTAGTCGATGGGTTTCGATGTCGATTGCTATCGTGCTTGCTACCATTCCAAGGAGTCCAACATCGTCGGCGGTGAACGCGTCGGCTTGAGAAGAGCTTGTCGTAATGACGCCTATCGCCCGATCGGCAGTCACCACAACAGGGACACAGGCCATGGAACGAATACGGCCGGAGGAACCAGGCAATGACGCAAATCGATCATCTTCCTCGACGTTGCCAATTAGCGCGGGTTCACTGTTCTGTGCGACCCAGCCGGCCACGCCGGTTTCAATTCGAAATGAAATGGTCGCAACGTCGCTTTGGCTATCGCCGTAGGCAGCTCGTCCGACCAGACGAGTACCAGTGCCGTCTAGAAGAAGAAATGAACAAGCTTCCGCGTTGACCAATGTTGTAACGAGTTGTGCGACTTGCCCCAGGAGGCTGTCCAAGTCGTCGTCGCTGCCTACGGCTTTGCCGATATCGAAGAGCACTTTAGGTAGTGGTCGTTTGCTCATAAGGTTGCCTACGGCTCAATATAGCCGATGAAGTCAAGGTTTCGGTACTTCTGGGCGGCATCTAAACCGTAACCGACTACGAACTTGTCTGGGACCTTGAAGCCAAGGTAGTCGATAGGAACCTCGCGCTCAGTGCGGTCAGGTTTGTGTAAGAGAGAACATAAACGCACACTCTTCGGGTGCCTTGTATGAAGGTTTTCAAGGAGGTACTCAGCCGTAAGCCCAGTATCGATAATGTCCTCAACCACGATGACGTGCTTATCGGCGATTGGTTTCGACACGTCTGACGTAATTTTGACAACCCCTGAGGACTGCGTCTCATCTCCGTAGCTAGCGATGCCTATGAAATCGAGAGAACACGGGAGTTCTATTTCTCGGCAGAGATCAGCAAGGAAGATCACGGAGCCTTTGAGTACACAGAGGAGAACCAAGTCGTCCTGAGCCTTGTAGTCCTGGGTTATCTGCTTGCCGAGTTCCTTGACTCGGGCGGCTAGTTTCTCTTTCGAAATCAGCTCAAAAAACTCACGACCCAAACGTGTTTGGCTTTGATCACCCATGTGCGGACCCTACCGTTTTCGCGGGAAACCGGGTCGCAGATTTACCGCAAAGAGTGCGATCCCGCTTTCAGATAATCTAGTGATGACTGTTCAAACCGGCAGGTTACAGTCGGATACGCGGTACACTCGAAATTCTATGGTGGCGACCAAGCGAGACGTTCGCGGCCAGATCTCTGCTCTTTTGGGCGAGGTACGGCGGGATATCGATGTTTCCCGGAACAGTCGAATCTACTGCAATCGAAATCTTCGGATGGAAGAGATCGAGTTGGTGGGCTTCGACATGGATTACACCCTGGCTCTCTACAACCAGGAACGCCTTGAAAAATTATCTATTGATCTGACCGTTGGAAAACTAATTGAAAACAAAGGCTACCCAGAAGCTGTTAGGGGACTTAACTATGAATCGCCGTGGGCTATTCGCGGTCTGGTCATCGATAAGACCCTTGGCAATCTAATAAAGCTGGATCGTCACACCCACGCAGGTCGCGTCTACCATGGACGTCGGGAGCTTACTCGAGAAGAGCGTAAGAAGAATTACCGAACCTCCCGTATTCGGTTGTCGACGGCTCGCTACGCATGGATTGATACGCTTTTCGCGCTTCCCGAAGCCGTCATGTACATCAACTTGGTCGACTATTTTGATGCGAACAAAAAGAACGCGCCTAGTTACAAACAAATTTTCGAGGATATCCGAGAGAGCATTGATCAGGCACACGCGGATGACAGTTTGAAACGCGTTATACGTGCAGACTTGCCGGGATTCATCATTAAAGATGACAGACTTGCTGAGACTCTTCACAAGCTGCGTTCTTCCGGGAAAAAACTTTTTTTGCTGACCAACTCCTATGGAAAATATTCCAATGCGGTCATGACGTACTTGCTTGATGGAGAAAGGGAAGCGTATCCATCGTGGCGTCATTATTTTGACTACATAATCGTCGGCGGAAAGAAGCCCAGTTTCTTTGCCGATAAGTCTCCATTTTTGGAGGTTGACCCTGATACCGGTGAAGCGCGCGACGGTGCCGTTACCAAACTTCGTCGAGAGCAGATGTATCAAGGGGGGAATATCTTTGACTTCGAGAAGATGACAGGTGTTCAAGGGGACAAAGTCCTCTACGTCGGTGATCATATCTATGGTGATATTTTACGCCTCCGTAAAGCGCATACCTGGCGCACGGCCATGGTAATTCAAGAGCTCAACGGCGAGTACGAAGCCGGTGAGAGGCTTAGCGGACAGAGCTCGGATCTAGAAATTCTGGATCGAAGACGGCGTAACCTGGATTCTGAAATCGACTATCAAGTCGTGATGTTGAAACGGATCAGTCGAATTATTGACGAGACAAGTCCCGAAGATGCCGCTCTGTTAAAGGAGTTACACGAGGCAAAGTCTAAGGCGAAGAAGACCCTTGATTCTCTCCGCGGCCGGATCAACATGTACGAAGAAGAAGTGAGGGTGCTGGAGGAGAATATTGATAACTCCTTTAACCCTCATTGGGGATCCATGTTTCGTGAGACCAATGAAAATAGTCGTTTTGGCCAGCAAGTTAGCGACTACGCGGATATCTATACTAGCCGGGCCTCGAATTTTTTGTCCTATTCACCGCTGCGCTACTTCAGGGCGCCTCGCCGCAGAATGCCCCACGAACTCTAGGTGCGATTCTCTCGGCCGATCTTGCGTCGGGCGAGCGTTGCTTGTTGCGCTGCCTGCGCACGTACACAAGTACGCTTACGCGGGCTGCTCGCGCGCGCCTTCGCCGGGCTCAAGCTTGGCCGCGAGAGAATCACGCCTAGGTCCCGCGGGCGGCGGGGACTTCGTCACGGTGTGAAAAGCGACTTGAAGGTTTGGCTTAACTTGAGTTTAGCCTCTTTTTTGAGAGGGGTACCGTGAGCGCTTAACAGGTGTTGGAAATTAAGATCTAGTACCGCGTCGAAATCTTTTTTCTCGGGGTTCGCAAAACGCATCCAGCCAGGGCCAACGTTAGCGGGTTTGATGAAACCGGCTCCGACCATCTTTTGCGCGCTTGCTTCATCGAAATACTGGTCGACCTCTTCCCAGTTCTGGAGGCTATCGCATGAAACCAGGATTCCTCCCGCTCTATCAATAATCAAGAGTCCCTCAGGCATATCTGATGTTTTGTATCGAAAGACCGAGCAGCCAGAAAAGGGCATGGCGCCGCCTTCGATCAACTCGTTGTCAACGGTCTTCCCTCTTTCGTCAGAAATCCCGGACATCGCCCATAGCTTTGCAGAGTATTTGTCGACGTAAAAGGCGTCATCCATTCCATGAAACGCCCCCAACCTGACCACATTTTTTACTGTGCCCAACGAGTCGAGCTGCTCAAGCCCGGCTTCGTCTAGTCTGAGGGTGTTTATAAGAGTAAGGTCCTCGCCTTCACGTACTACCGTCATATTCTTGCTGAATTGCCAGGTCTCCCCGTCGAAATTCGGGCAGGTCGTGCCGGTTACAAAATATACGTCCTTGAAGACTTCTGTTAGTTCTCCATGGCGGCGGCTGGGGGCGTAGTTGGTCATGTCTTGCTCCTCGTTTCCGATTAATTTGTTTCTGGGGTTAGCGTGTAGATTGTGTGAGTGAACATGCTGGGAATGAGCAAGTCGCAGCCATTTCCGTTTACGTCGGCCAATCCAGCTAGCGGCAGGGTACTTTCAACAAAGTTTTCCTGAATCAGTTCGGTGCGTCCGGTAGAAGGATCAATGCGTGTAATATCTCCAGTACTGAATTCGTTTACAGCGAGACTTCCGTCGCAGAGCGAGACCACGCCGTCCCATTTGCCGGAAATAGTCCCCACCGTGCTGACCGTCCCGGTCGCTTTTTCTATCGAGAAGATCTCGCCCAAGGTGCCCGGGCTGTTCTCACTGGGGAAGAGCCCTGTGGAAGCAAAGAATATGGAGTTTGAATCTACGGCAATTCCGTTGGGGAATTCAAAATTGGGGTCGTGTGCTACGAGTGAAATCGCGGGGACAGAGTCTGGACTCAATCTATAGACCGAGTTAAGAGCGGTGCTGGTAAAAAAGAGCGATTCGCCATCAGCTACTATATCATTGAGGCCGAATACGCCCTCTGCTTCGTATCGAGCGATTGGTTCTCCTGTAGAAACCTCAACCGCGACGATTGCATCGAGGTCGGTGACGTACAAAATTCCACGCGCGATTGCTATGCCTTTTGGTCCATCGAGCCCGGAGATGAAGTCTCGGTTCAGTAGAGTTCCATCACTATGGTGTCTTGAGACATACCCATCCCCGTTTCTAGGTGGGTTTAGGAAGTCTGTCTCTAAAATGTTGTGCCCTAGGTTGCTTACAAAGAAGGTTTGGGTTGCTTCATCGAAAATGGCACTTTCTGGCCATTGCAGACCTTCGGTGATTAACGCACTAGGGCCGCCATTGTCGTCGGAACAGGAAGCGAGAAGACTGGTCACAACAAGTGAGAGGACTAAGGAGGAGTTGGTTCGGGAAGGAGAAAAATTCATAGGTGAGGGTCCATTTACAGTGAAAGAATCATTGTGATTTGCTCTTGGACCTTCGCAACCATAGCAAATGGCATCTCTAAAAAAGAGAATGACTTCAGTGTCTTACAGGTCAAAGCCCGGTTGATTCTGTTTGCTTACCGAATGGGGAATAGGCGGCGGTAGGCGGTGTATTTGGCGTCGCGGGTGCGGGCGAGGGCGATTTCAAACATGGTGCGCTCGCGAGCGGCATGCTTGTTTTTAAGGGTCTGTAGGTAAAACCCCTCATAGAAATCGTCGGGCGATACAAAAATGGAAACCCGAACGTGGGTGGCGCGCTTGCTGCGAAAAAACGGCGTGAACAACAGAGACTCCCCTGGAGGAATCCGTGTGTCCTCAATCTCTTTCCACTTTCCGTTTGTGAACACTAGATGCCAACCAATACGCTTCTTTTTGGTCTCGAGAACATCACCATCGTCGTCCAATAGCTCGGCGATAATCCACGCGGCCGGTGTCGGCGTAGTCGGCAAGTAGTGGCCTGCGCCAGAGTTTGTTACAGAAATCTTGGCAACGACATTATTTTTTCTATCCCGTTTCATCGAACCAAGAACAGTGATTCCCTGACTAAAGGTCTCTTTGTCGTGGACACCCTTCCAGGTGTGTTCGCGGTTCGGCATATGGCAGTGCTGACACTGAATTCCTCGGCGCATATACGGCCCCTCGAGCCATTCGCGGTAGGTGTTGAGTCGCGGCTTCCCGTTTACCGCTGTCTTAGGACCAAGTTGATGACAATCGATGCAAAAGTCCGAGCGCTCATAAATTTCCATCTCTTTAACGGGGTAGCCTTCAAGAGGAAGCAGACCAGAACCAGGATTTCTTACCGGGCCCTGTCTGGTCCATTTACGAACATGACACCCTGCACAATTGATGCCCTCCTCACGTAAATCCGATCTAAACGCCGCATTCGGCTGTGGTCCCTTTTTTCCGCCTGGAAGAAACGGCGTTTGTTCCGCGAGAGGGGCGTGACATCTCTGGCATGATCCGACAAAAGCCGCACCATGTGGGTTCTCGCGCGGCAGCAGCTGAGCAATAAGGCCCGGAGAACCCGCTCTTCCATGAAAAGAGCCTTGCCATTCGCGTTTCTGCTTGGCATGGCAACGGCCGCATTGCTTTGCACTAAGCGAGGCCTGAGCCGGAGCAAGTTGAGAAGGCGGCTTTCCCTGAGGAACTATGATCTTTCGAAAAAAAGATGTCGCCGCTTTACTTGGGGGTTGCTTTCCGACCCTAAGGTGACGCGCGACAGATATTGAACCGTTTTGTCCCGCCTTTGCGCTTTTGTTTGGCATTAAGCTCGCCGTGAACGCAGAAAGTGCCCATAGGTCGTTCGGTTCTGCGGCACCATCGTATGATGGCATTGGAGTTCCCGATAGACCGGTTACAATACTGGTAAAAGTAGCACGCAGTTCTTGCCCTGGTTGGTGGGGGCGCCTCAGAATCGTTTTGTTGAGGTTGTAGAGTGCGGCTTTCTCTGAACGCTTCAGGGTCTTCGAGGCGGGTCCATTGCCATCTCCCTTTTTTCCGTGGCAACTTGCGCAACCAAGAGCGACGAATTGTTGCGCTCCTCTTTCAAGGAGTTTCTTGGTCACCTTGGGAGTTTCCGGCACGTTCACGAGAGTTTTTTCGCGGTTGAAAAATTTGGGGGATGCGAAGGATTTCACATGGTCGACAAGGTCGTTAACCTGCGAGGCTGTCAGGTAGTCGCCGAATCCATGCATTGATGTCCCGGTGACTCCAAGACGAATTGTTAGCGCAAGATCCTTGTCAGTCGGAGGGGAACCTGAGGGTGTTGAGCGCCATTTGTAGTGACCCTTGGTAAAATCTCGAGGGGTCGGCGAAAGCCACGGCGATGCGGGGCCACGCCCATCACCTTTTTCGCCGTGGCAAGCTAAACAAAGTCTGTTGTAGAGAGCTTCCGTTGATGACGGTTGCGATCGCAATGGAGCGACTGTTTCACTGGCTTGGCTAACAACCGCTAGAAAGCCAAGGGTAATCGCACTGATTACGAAAACTCTCACATGGCCAAGACTGCACCGGTTTTCCGCCGGATGCTAGCTATGGTTTTTTTACAAAAATCATACAGTTGCAAGAACTGGGGGCTCTGCAGCTTACTCTTTGCGGCGAATTTTCGATAGGTACGCGCCTGCTTCCTCTATGCGGAGCAATAGAGAAATAGCTGCGTAGACTAGAACTCCGACGAGAATGGGGCCAAAGACGACCGCAAGTTCGTCTACAAACGCTGTTCCGGTCGCAGCTTTGATTTCGCGGTGCACGTACCAGACGGCGCCAGCCATACACAGACTCGAGAACAGAATTTTGCCAAGAGGCCAGATAATGAGTCGGTGCGGTATTGGCGCGATCAAGCGGTGAAAAGACAAATACAGGACCGAAAAATTCACGATTGCTGCGCAGGCAATGCCCAGGGCTAGGATGCGATAACCAAATTGCCCGTAGAGCGAGAAACTAATCACCATGTTCATGGCGACTGCCGCAAATGAGGCCTTCACTGCGATTCGTGCTTTGTTGGTGGCATAAAATGCTGGAGCGAGGACTTTGACTGCCGCATAAGCAACAAGGCCGACAGCAAACATCCGCAAGGCCTCTGCAGTTGCTTGGGTATCCGTACTGGTAAATTGACCGCGTTCGTAGATTAGTTGAATAATCGATTCGTCTAAGAGCACGAGGCCGACGGTCGAGGGCACGGTTAGAAAGAAGACTAGACGCAGTCCGCGAACTAGATGTTCGGAGATGGTTGACCAATTTTTGTCGGCGGCGGCGTCGGCGTAGCGCGTTGTACTAACTGTTGCGATTGCGACACCGAAAACGCCGATTGGAAGTTGGAGAAAACGAAAAGCATAGTCCAACCAAGAAACTGCGCCTGCTTCTTGGCTAGCAAAACCCGTATTGACGATTATGTTGATTTGAACAGCGGCAAGACCAGCGATAGCGGGGAGCATGAGCTTTGCGATTCGTCTTATTCCAGGGTTCTTGAAAAGTAGGTCGACTCGAAGGCTAGGGCGATAGCCCAGTCGCCAAAGAGAAGGCATCTGGATGCCCATTTGGAAAAAACCACCGAGTACGGTGCCAAGTGCCCACCCAATGGCTACCCAGCGTCCTTCGACGCCTTTGGCGTAGAGTGCGGCGCCGACCGTAATACTCACAACGTTGAAAACTGCAGGCGCAAGCGCAGGTGCAGCGAATTTATTGCAGGCATTTAGCATGCCCATGGCGACAGCGGCCATAGAGACGATGGGTAAGAACGGCAACATGATCCGGGTAAGGAATACCGTGAGCTCGAATTTGCCGGGCGTTGCCCCGTAGTCCTTTGCCAGAGCTGCAACGATTCCGGGCGCAAAAAGACCGGCAAGTAGAATGATGGAACCAATAATTACGAGCAGCGTTCCGGCGACACGGTTTGCCAATGCGAACGCGGAAGGCAGACCATCTTTTTTGCTAATGTCTTTGAACGTAGGAATAAACGCCTGGCTCAGCGCACCTTCGGCGAAAAGATCGCGGAGGAGGTTTGGGATTTTAAATGCAACTCGAAACGCGTCGGAAAAAAGCGACGCGCCCATCAATGCTGCAAACAACTGTTCGCGCAATAGTCCCAGAATTCGGGACAACATGGTTGCGAGGGATATGCCACCCGCCGTTCGTGCCAGTTGGCTTTTTTGAGTCATGGACGTCGCAAGTGTGGGAATTGGTTTCTTACCGCGCGGGGCAAGGTTTTTCTTAGCTTTCGCCGTACCGCTCTATCCCTAGCGCTGGGGCCCTTCAAGCAAATGCTGGCCTTTGCCCTGTCATAGCCGGAACCATCTTCTTTGCTGAGCACTAATTCGCGAATACGGGCCTTTGTTTTCTCCTCCAGTAAGGGTTGAGAACCACAGACGATGGAGGCGCTTTGGATTGACGTTTCATTGTTCAAGCTGTCTATCACAGACACGAGAAGCTCTTTTTCTGCCTGAGAAATAGGGGCCTCGAAAAATTCGAGTGCGGCTTGCACCACAGCTTCGTCTCCATCAGTTAGAAATTCCGTTGGTCGTTTGCCAGCGCAAGCTAAGATCGCGAAAGAGGTTTGGAGCGCTTTCACTCGCAGCTCACTCGACAGTTTTGAGTCCTCAGCCACTTTGCCAAAACAGGAGGCGGCATAGCGGCCGTCGTAGGCTAACCATTCGGGATCCAATTCGGCGCAGGTGATTCGTTCGAGAATACGTTCCGCAGCCTGAAGAGCTTCAAGGCGAAGGTTTTCTCTTTCTGCCAATTTTGCGATGGGGGGTAAGAATACGTGGGGCCGTTCGGCGTGCGGAGTTAGATGAAGACCCCGTAGGATTTCTTGGTTATCTTGGCTTCGCAGGGCTTCGAAAAGCCCACTTGCTCCGAGCGTGATAGCCTCCACGTCGCGCGCGGGTGCGTCGGCTTGAACACCAAGCTCGTCAGCGAGGACGATGGATTGGAAGACGGACAGCGCCAGAATCCCACTCAGTATTACTGCGATGAATGAAGGCTTGGCCGAAGTCATTTTCTGAGGCTAGCAAGTACAAGTGATAACACCGAGAAATTTGACGTAGTGGGTAAATGTTCAGTACCTTCTATTTGTTCAGTACGAGTAAGGAGGATTGTGGAGCAACTCACAGAGCGACAAGGGCAAATTCTGGGTTTCATTACCAACTCGATTGATGAGCGTGGATATCCACCTACTCTTCGAGAGATTGGTCGGCATTTTGGAATCCGGTCGACGAACGGCGTTAATGATCATCTAAAGGCCTTAGAGAAAAAGGGCTTTTTGAGCCGGGAAGATCTCAAGTCGAGGGCCATGCGTCCTGTCTCCCGACCACTTGGTGGTGGTGTGGCAAAGGGCAGTGTGCCCGTGTCAGATTCGAGTCTGTGTGAGGTTCCAATTCTCGGACAAGTCGCTGCAGGAGAGCCACTCCTGGCCGTCGAAAATGTGGAGGATACTGTAAGAGTTGATCGGAGTCTCGTCGCAGCGTCTCAGGACGTTTTTGGATTGCGAGTTGTCGGCGAATCAATGATCGAAGATGGAATCTTCTCGGGCGACTTTGTTTTCGTTAAGCGCACGCCAGTAGCAAAAAAAGGCGATACCGTCGTCGCAATGATCGAAGGCGAAGCGACTGTGAAAAGGTACTACCCGGAAAAGGGCAAAGTTCGCTTCCAGCCGGCTAATCAAAATATGGAACCAATAGTCATGTCCAGGGAACAGAGTCGGCAGGTCGACATCCTTGGAGTTGTTGTCGGCGTCTACCGTAAGCTTTGATCACTTCGGCGGTCTGCGCCTCCGTTGAGCTGCGGGCGCTTTCGCTTACGCGGA
>CAYPIX010000042.1:0-33022 GCA_964410875.1 uncultured Kofleriaceae bacterium | reverse complement strand
ACGCTGGGGTATTGTCTCGGCCATGAAACAGCCGATACTTCGGGTTGCGGTGTTGGGTTCCGGAGTCATGGGTGGAGGAATTGCCGCCCACGTTGCAAACGCCGGGCTTCCCGTTCTCTTACTGGATATTGTTCCCCCGGGCGAAAAGTCAGAATCCAAGACCGCGCGAAACGCCATCGCTGCCGGTTCGCTCAAAGCGTTGAAGAAATCCAAGCCCGCTGCGTTCTTTTCAAAGGCAAACGCAAAGCTTGTTGAAGTCGGCAACCTAGATGACGACCTAGAACGCGCTGCAAAGTGCGACCTAATTATCGAAGCGGTCATTGAGCGTCTCGACATCAAACAATCGCTTTTCACCAAGATAGAAAAGTTGATGGGCGAAAACACCATCGTGGCCTCAAACACATCTGGCCTACGAATCGCAAACATGCTCGAGGGCCGCTCAAAGTCTTTTTGCGAGCGCTTCCTGGTCATGCACTTTTTCAACCCTCCTCGGTACATGAAGCTCTTGGAGCTTGTTGCTGGCGAGCAAACCAGCGAAGAAGTCAAAACCCGAGTTGAAGACTTTGGACGAGAAATGCTTGGGAAAGGTATTGTTTGGGCAAAGGACTCCCCCAACTTCATAGCCAACCGAATCGGCGTGCATTCTCTCATGTCTGTCATACATGAGATGGTGAAAAGAGGTCTTGCCCCCGAAGATGTAGACGCAATCACAGGCATCCCCATGGGGCACCCCAAGAGCGCGACGTTTCGAACAGGCGACCTAGTCGGAATCGACACCCTGGCTCATGTTGTGAATAACTGTTACGAGGTGCTCACCGAGGACGAAGACCGTGACGTCTTCAAAATCCCTGACTACATACTCAAGATGATTGAGAACAAGCAGCTTGGAAACAAGACCAAGGGCGGGTTCTACAAAAAGTCAAAAGCGGGGATAGAAACCCTCGACCCAAAGACAGGCGAGTACCGCGCCCGGGGCGGCAACCAAGACATACGCAAGGCCACCAAAGATCTCGGCAAAGAAGGCGACCTCGCCACCCGCCTTAAGGATCTGATCAAAAAAGAAGGCGTACTTGGAGAGTTTGCTTGGGCGGTTCTGTCCAAAAGCATGGCGTACAGCGCTCGACGCTTAGGCGAAATCACCGACTCCGTTGTCGCCATAGACGAAGGGATGCGCTGGGGGTTCAACTGGGAAATGGGTCCGTTCCAAACCTGGGATGCTCTAGGGTTCGCTGAGACTTTTGATCGAATGAAGCAGGATGGAATCAGCCTTCCCGACAGCATTGTCAAAATGCGAGACAGCGGAGTCACCAGCTTCTATGGGGACAAAGGTGTCTACGACCCAGCGACGGCAAAGTACGTTCCGCAAAAGTTTGACCCAAGGGAGACCAAGATTGAGGTCATGCGTCGCGGGGACGGACCGGTACTCAAGACCGGCGGTGGCGAAGCTTGGGATCTGGGCGACGACGTGCTCGGAGTAACGTTCCGAACCAAGGCAAATAGCATCGACCCCAACGTCATCGAGCTTCTGTCGAAATCTGTCGACAAGGCGGAGCAGGATTTCAAAGCCATCGTCATTGCAAACGGCGGCGAGCACTTCTGTGTCGGAGCGAACTTGTTCCTGGTGGTAATGGCGGCCCAGCAGAAGAATTGGGACCAGATAAAAAGTATTGTTCAAACGTTCCAAGCCGCGAACCAGAAGCTGCGTTACGCGCAGGTTCCCGTGGTGGCAGCGCCCTATGGAATGACTCTCGGTGGCGGCCTGGAAGTTTGTTTTGGTGCAGACGCTGTTCAAGCCGCTTCGGAAACCTACTCCGGCTTGGTAGAAGTCGGCGTTGGTTTGATTCCCGGAGGCGGCGGTTGCATGAATATGCTCTGGCGGGCGCTTGAAGGGATTCCTCAAGGTGTCGACTTAGATATCTACACAGTTGTGACTCAGGTCTTTAAAAACATCGCGATGGCATCGGTTGCTACCAGTGCTGTCGAGGGCAAAGAGTTTGGCTACTTCCGACAGACGGATGGAGTCTCGTTCGACAAGTCTCGCCAACTGTGGGAAGCGAAGGCTCGCGCTGCGTCAATGGCGAACGCCGGCTACCACCCACCGCTACAGCGTTCATACAAACTTCCCGGCGAGAGCGGCATCGCGACGCTTCAAATGATGGTCAACACTCTTGTCGCTGGCGGTTTTGCGTCTGAACACGACGGCGTCATTGCCGGTCATGTAGCACGCGTACTTTGTGGCGGCGCTGGTGGAGCTTCTAGAGAAGTGACGGAAGCGGAAATTCTAGAGCTCGAGTGCGAAGCGTTCGTAAGCCTCTGCGGCGAGAAAAAGAGCCAAGAACGTATGCAACATATGTTGACGAAGAACAAACCTCTCAGGAACTAAGAAATGAGCAAAGATATGAGTGATATTGTAATTCTTGATGCGGTCCGGTCAGCAGTAGGTCGTAGCACCAAAGGCTCACTAAAACACAAACGCCCAGATGACCTGGCAGGTGATGTAATCCGTGGCCTCATGAAACGACTTCCGCAGGTAAAGCCTGAGATGGTCGAAGATGTCGTCATGGGGTGCGCGATGCCGGAAGGCGAGCAAGGGCTTAACGTCGCAAGGCTGGCCGGGCTACTCGGTGGCCTGCCCGTAGAGACCTCCGCGATGACGATAAACCGCTTTTGCTCAAGCGGCTTGCAGGCGATTGCAATCGCTGCGGGCTCGGTAGCTCTCGGCCAACACAAACTCGTTCTGGCTGGGGGCGTGGAATCGATGACATCTGTTCCCATGACCGGGTTCCACCTCAGTGCGTCAGCAGAACTCATGGAGCGAATTCCGACTGCACACACCCCAATGGGCATTACAGCCGAGAACGTTGCAAACCAGTTCAAGATCAGCCGTGAAGACCAAGATAAGTTTGCAGTTTGGAGTCAAACAAAAGCGGCGGCGGCTATGGAAAAGAAAGTCTTCGCCGACGAGATCGTTCCCGTCGACGCTGTTTACTACGATGGGAATGAGCGTAAGACCAAGGTATTCGACACAGACGAACTTCCTAGGCCAGACACGACCCTCGAAGGGTTAGCGAAACTGCGACCTGCTTTCTCCAAGACCGGTTCGGTTACCGCCGGTAACGCCTCCCCGCTTTCCGATGGAGCTGCCGCGGCTATCGTTACCTCGCGAGAATTTGCTGAAAAACTCGGTGTGGCTCCTCTCGGCGTCCTTCGCTCCTTTGCGACCGCTGGCGTCGACCCAGCTATTATGGGTATAGGTCCCATTCCAGCAGTGACTAAGTTGTTGGAGAAGACCAATCTAAAAATCAGCGACATTGATGTCATCGAGCTCAACGAAGCATTCGCAAGTCAATCGATCTATGTTCAGCGCGAGTTGGGGATTCCCGATGAAATACTGAACGTACACGGTGGAGCTCTGGCCCTTGGGCATCCTCTGGGATGTACCGGAGCTAAACTTACCGCGACCGCTCTCTACGAACTCAAGCGCCGAGGGGGCAAACGCGCCATCGTCACGATGTGTATCGGCGGAGGCATGGGCGCCGCAGGTCTTTTCGAGTTGGCTTAGCGTCTCCGAGGCAGTGACTACGGTACGCAGAAAGATTCCCAAAATCGAACGAACATTTCGGCGCCAACTGTTTACTTTTAAAGCCTTGTAGCGCTTTTCTTCTGGCGCGAAGGTTGCATCGTTCATGGGTATGCCTTTTGCCAAACTCTGTCTGTTGTCGCTCTTAGTGAGCGCTGCCGCTTGCGAACTGCCTTCCGTAGACGGGGCCTTTTTGGATGATAAACAAGAAAACATTCAAGTGATTGCTGTCGCCAAGGCGAAAAGCAACTGTGGATACCATTTCATTTTGAACAGAAACCTCCCTGAATACACACCTGTTTGTATTTATGACGCTAATGACGAAGCGCTTATTTGCGGGGAGACAGCCGACCCAACGCGTGCGGCTTATGAACCATACCTTGTTAGAGAAACTGTGCTCTATCAAGATGAAGCTTACGCTCCAATCGAAAGCCGAGACCCTTCGATAGAAAGTCTGGCCCCAAGTGAGTATTCAACGCTGGTCTACAACAAGGATTTAATTTCTGGTTTTTGTGCAAACCCTTTCACGTCTCAAGGCGTATCGGTACTCGACTTCAGTAAAGCTTCCAGAACGAATACAGCTGGAGATGCCCTACTGGGGAAGATCAAAAATGGTGAAAAAGACCACGGAATCGGCCTTCATGTTCGTCTATCGGATACAACAAAGCCTGAATAGTTAACCCCATCTCACCCTAATTGCTTGGGGAGCGTCACTCCCCAAAACGTTTCAAGCCTAGTTTGCTGTTCCGGCAGCCTCGGCCGCTAATGCCCCAAGGAGGTTAGCAACCTTTTCGAGTCTCTTTGCTTGGCCAACTATCCCATGACGGCTAGCGAGGTAGGCTGGGTCATTGTAGGTCAGATGAGTCACACCACTTTCTTCCCATACGAGCATCTTCTGAGGAAGGTCTATTGCGATAGAGCGCCTACTGTTCATAAGGGGAGTGCCGACCTTGGGATTACCAAAAAGAACCACTGTCGTCGCGGGAAGAGAAAGACCGGCGCCTTAAGCATTTTCCGCGTGCTCGATTTTCGCAAAGAGAGTCAACCCTCGAGATTCTATCCCCGCGGCCAAACGGGCAACCGTCTCGTCAAAAGATAGAGCCCCGTGACCTCTACTAGCCCTGAATCGATCTCTTGTTTGCTATCTACGGTATGCGGTTCTGCCTCCATTCGTGCGAAACCATTTTCTTCCTCACAGGAAGCGCAGGAAAAAAGAAGGGGAAGCACAAGATACCAATGTCTCATGGGCATCCGTGCAGCATGCCCCAGCGGCGTGTACTTGCTTCCCAAGCATTGTGGACGCGGGCGCTCTATTGCGATATCGCAGACTTCCCCCAGCGCCGGCAACTTGCGTTGCTATGCAAATGACCGAATTCAATAGGAAGTAGCCCATCCATTTTGGGTCTTTATTTTGCATCTTTTCGAAGGAGATGAGGATCGTCGTTTTACTCCTAGTATGCGTGAGTTTTTCAACTCCTTCACTGGCCGGGCCGGCAGTAAAGGCCGCGCGGAAATCGGTGCCGAAGCCAGTTACTCGCTCGCCGAAGCCTCACGTCAAATCGGCTAGCGCCGGATTCCTTAGGAAAGGCAAAGGGAAAAAGGCCCTTCTACTAAAGCACCTCTCAAGAAAAAGGCCCGTACAAAATGCGAAGCCACGACACCTCCAGAACGCTCGCCAACAGAAAAAACAATCCGACAGCAGCCCTTCCATTCTGAGCATTGTTTCTGAGCTCGGTGCCAACGTAAATATCACTGGCAAGCAACCCCAAAATGGCCAGCTCGAATTAGGCAGAGATGACATCCTTATAATTGGACGTCAGGAAGGGAGACCCAAGTACCTCCACCCCGAAATGAAATCTACCCAGCGGGCTCCGGACGGACAGGAAGCAGTTAACCCCACACAACCAAACCCAGAGGACGCTAAGCTCAGCCGTGCTCACTTCTCACTCCGCCGCGGCCCCGGTGGGAGTATCGTAATCATCAACGGGGTTCCGAGTTCGAACGGAACCATACGGCCACCAAAGAACGGAACGCGAATACAAACCGTATCAAAGGGCCGAACACGAAAGATGCAGCCGGCCGAGAGATTCCAGGTCGAAGCTGGCAACACCGTAAGACTCCTCCTTCCGAATGGTGCGATTATTCGGATCGGCGCGATGGGCGGCGAAACGGCCTACCCCAAAAACGGTGGCTAAATCTTAAGCAGCGCGCCCGGCACGACTCGAACGTGCGACCTACGGATTCGAAGTCCGGCGCTCTATCCAGCTGAGCTACGGGCGCTTGAGGTCGGTGAGTATCGGGCCCAAGGGTTAGATGTCAATAGCTTGGGACGACGGACTGGGGCTCACCCTTGCGTAGGTAACCCAAGTCATTCACCTGAACCGTAGGTTCGTTTTCCGTTACTGGACGACAGAGGTTTTCTGTTGAAAGCGGACATCGGACAAAGCACTTTGTACTCCTGCTTGTCTGTCCACCGGAGTTACGGCCCGCCGCCGCCGCTCTACGTTCGTTGAAGAGGAGTCGCAATGTTTGCCAGAGCTTTTTTCGAAAGATCGAAATCCCGATTTTTCTGCCGCTTTTCCCCGACCCTTCTGGTCGCCCTTTTCAGTGCAGCGGGATGTGACGCAATTGGACCACTCCCAGCCGGCAGTTTGCCTGCAGATCAGACGATCGAGGGCGGCGCGCAGATTCGACTAACCCCTTCCGGTTTTTCAAAATTTAAAGACCTAGTCGAGAACGCGGTCTCCGATCAACTGGAGAACGGAGTGTGTGTTCCGGCAGGTACAGCAGATATAGGGATCGGCGATATTGATTACTGCCACACTCCAACCGGTGACTGCGACAGTGGATGCAAATTAGACCTATCTCCAAAATCATTCGATATTTTCGTAGACAACAATCTTTTGCGCTTTCGTGCAGAAGCTGCGGGTTCAACAAGACTGCCAATCATTGCCAAAGACGGCCTTTTTGGAGCCACACTTGCGAACTGTACCATCAAAGTTCTCCTTGGTAACGGAGAGCTAGAGGGAGCTATTTCCATGGGCACCAACCCCAACAACGGAGAGCTCACCCTTGATCTAGATCATGTCAACCTTCTTCAGCTTGAAGACATCAGTATTAGTGGCTGTGGAATCCTTGGCGGCCTTCTCGATAGACTGTCCCGGTTTGTCTCCGGCCTGATCAAAGACGAATTTTCCGACTTTGCACACGACGTCTTGGGCAAGGAAGTATCGGCTATCCTCGAAACCGCGCTTCCAAACCCATTGGGATTAGTGGGAACCGTCGATTTGACGCCAACCCTCAATTTATTGGGGCTGTTTCCGAACAAGAACAATCTAGAAAATTCGAATTCTCGGATTGAGATGCGCGTCGTACCTGGAGGGTACGCCGAGTTTAAAGAAGACGGGGTCTCCATGGGCGTCATTATGGGCTTCAACCATGATGGTTCCCCCGCTTCCCGCGGCACCATACAAGACAGCGAACCGTCCCCATGCGGGGCTGCCTCGGTCACCCCTGACTTCCGCAACATTCTTGAGAAATCGAAGCGCGGAAATTTCTTCATTGCGGAGGACCCAGAACTCTCAAAGATTGGGCAGAAACACGGCGGCGACGTCGTCGTGGGCGTGTCTCAAACTTCTCTTAATTTGTTAACTCACCACATCGCGTCCTCTGGCTCTCTTTGCCTCCGGTTCACCAAAGAAGACATCAGCGATTTATCAATCGGAAGCGTTGGCCTATTTCTTCCTTCCCTCGGAGAACTTAGCCAAGACCACACGGACCCGCTCATGCTGGTTACAAGAGCCACGCAAGCCCCGCATGTAAAAATCGGCAATGGGACCGAAGCCAGCCCAACTCTTCAAATCACCATGCCCGAATTCGAGGCGGACCTCTATGCTCGGGTTAGCGAACGTTTTGTCAGAGTTCTCACGGTTTCAATGGAACTCAACCTGGGTGTCAATCTCGAGTTCGCGGCTAGGCCAGACGGCTCCGCTGTCTTGTTTCCAATCCTTCAAGTCCTTGACATCACAGACGTCGGCAGTCTGGTCAAGAACAACGAATTTCTAAGAGAAGACCACGCGCTCCTCGAAGGGCTTCTTCCACCCGTCATCAATATCGCTCTTCCCAAAATTACGGAGAATGTTGGCGATGTGGTGATTCCGCAGTTCGCAGGTTTCACACTCTCAAACCTCGTAACCCAACGAGTCGAGGGTAAGGAAGATGTCTTCCTTACCGTCATTGCCACACTCGCTAGCTCAAAGGCCCTAACCAAACTAGGACGAGGGGCGCGGACCACAGACTTCGCCGCATCAATTGCGATCCAAAAGGCAGAACCCGTAAAGCTTGATGGTCTGGAACCTCGCCTTCACGAGAAAGAAATCTCCGCCACCTTCCGTTCGAATCCAACCATTCAGGTTGATGTACCGGTGAAGGACTCTCTCAACCGCGAAATTGAATGGATGTACCGCGTCGGAAATGGAATGTGGCACCCATTCCAAAAAGGCCCGACCATTTCCGTTGAAGATCCGGCACTAAGCCTCCAGGGTCGAAGAGAGATTCACTTGCGAGCTCGGGCCGTCGACCAATATCAAACCCTGTCTCGAGAAACCAACTCAATGAGTTACCAACTCGACACGATTGCTCCTCGAATCACCGCAAACAGCGCCCTAATTCAGGATGAAGGGCTGTGGATTGAAGCAACTGACTTCGTGACCGAAACGGCAAAACTGGAATTCGCGTTAGGTGAGATAGGCTCCTTGTCACCAAGCAGCGCGTTTTCAGAACTTCCACTCTCTTCCTCTCGGGCCCAACAACTCGCGCAGAGCGACCGAGTTACAGTCTGGGTACGAGATGAACAGGGCAATCAATCGAAAGAAGAGCTAACACTCTCCTCTGTAGGTGCCGGTGGTTGTTCTTCTGGCCAGGGCCGTGGGCTCCTCTTCTTACTTGTTTGTTTTGTCCTTGTGCACACTGGAAAAAGAATTCGTCATTCAAACGGTATTCTAGCTTCAACAGCTGTCTTTTTCGTTAGTTTTGGCAGTGGTTGTTCCGGTGACGAATGTAGAAGCGTAAAGGAATGCGATATCAGTTGTGACCCGGGTCTATTTGCGGTTTGCACGGCGGGCGGTTGCCTCTGTGGTAGCGACAGCCCATACGGGACAATTGGAGAGCAAACGGACATGGCGGTAGCAGCCGATCAGTCGGTGTGGTTGTCTTCCTATAACTCCGAATACGGCGATCTTATGGTGGCCCATTGGGAGAGTTCCGGGCGAGTTCCCAGTGACGCATGGGAATTTGTCGATGGAGTACCGGAGGGACCAATTCTCGTCGATGGAGGTATACGGGGAGGTGTTTACTCCTCTGGCGAAGACGTGGGCCGTTATACGTCGATAGCGATGTCACTTCAGGAGAAGCCCGTTGTCGCTTACTTTGACTCTGACAATGGACAAGTAAAGTTTGCACAACAAACCGACGATGGTTGGCACCTCCACGCCGTAGACGGCCACAAAGCCGCTGAGTTTGCTGGCAAGTATGCAAAAGTCGCTCTCGATGAATTCGGTCGACCCGGCATCGCATACCGTGCAGATGTCCAGCGCGGCCACCAGACTGTGTCTGAAATTAGATTTGCGCAGGCGACTGTTAGAAGCCCAAGGGCGTCGTCCGACTGGCGTATTCAAACTGTGGCGTCGGAAGTCGCCTCTCATACGGAGGTAGGTAGCGGCTTGCCCGGGGGAATAGGCGTTACGCTAGATCTCGTTCGAGACAGTGATTTCAACCCGGTAATTGCGTTCTATAATCGGGAAGCTGGCGCGTTAACGTTAGCAACAGGATTTTCAACGGATGACAACGCGGTTGAAACCTGGACCATTTCAGAACTGGACGGGTTCGCCGACAATGAAGACGTGGGGTTTGCGCCTTCATTGGCAGCTGGCACCGATCTATCTGTGCACGTTAGCTACCAAGATGTTCGGAACAATAGCCTTCGGTACGCCCGCACACGAATTGCACCAGAGCTTGTAGACAGCGGTGTCAGGCCGCTGGCAGACGGATCATCGGACGTCCACTTTGTAGGTGGTGATAGCTCGGTAGTTGTAACTCCTATGGGCCCAATGATCGCTTATCAAGATTCAACGACCCACGAGCTACGACTAGCAAAACGAACCCCAAAGGGATTTTGGACTCACGAGCCTGTAGCAGGTCACGAAGAACAGTTCTCAGGGGCCTATGGTTTCTATGCCCGCGCTGCGTTCTCTCAAGGAGATCTAGTACTTGCCAATTGGGTACTTAGCCAACCCGAGGATGATGCTTGGGTAGAAATCTTAAGAGCCAAAATTACTAACCGATAGGGGCCGTTCGCGTACACTGGCCAAGGTGTCCGAGAACGAACGAAAACCAACCCCAAGGTGCTCGATCGGCGCGGTGGTTTCGGCACAGGTTTCTGGTCTCGACCTAAAAGGATGGGAAGGCGGCGCTGGATCCCCAGCACCTTGGAAGGTCGCCTACTTTGAAACATCTAGGGCTTTTGTTACTGCAGGTCCTTTGGTCTCAAACCAAGCAGATGAGATCGTCGCAAATTCAGCGTTTCTGAAACACGTCACTTCGCTTGGAAAAGTGCCGATTTATTTTGGCACTGAGCACCCCCTACCCAAAGAACTAGATCTTCAGTCCGTCGAAATCGGACTTCAACCGGTTTGGGATCCGCGACGTTGGGAAAGTAAATTACGCGCCCACAGAAGTCTAAAAGAGCAAGTGCGGAGAGCAAATGCCAAGAACGTCACTACCGAGTTTTTCAATTCAGAAACCATTCCTCATGAAGACAAACAACAAATAGGGAAACTGATTCAAGCGTGGCAAGAGAGCAAAGGAATGCCGCCGATGCAGTTTGTCGTTACCATTAACAGTAAGACCATTGAGACATGTGACGCGATTATCGTTGCCCGTACTGAATCATCAATTCTTGGTTTCCTAACAATCAGGCGAGTCTACGACGGCCATAGTGTACTTTTTGAAAACTTGCTCCGTTCCCCAGATGCGCCCAACGGAACAGTAGAGTTGTTGTTTGATGCCGGAATGAAATGGGCCAAGGGTGCCGACGTCGAAAGCGTGACAACGGGTCTAGCCCCTCTTGCGCAAGAGGAAAACACCATATTGACGTCAATCAAGTGGGCTTCTAAACCTCTCTTTGACTTTGAAGGGCTCTACAAGTTTAAAGCGAAATTCCGCCCAGACAATTGGCTGCCCATTTTCATGGGAGTTCCCAAAGGTACTTCGACTTATCGTGCCTACGTCGAAGTATTGCGGGCATTCGCTGATGGAAGCCTGGTCCATTTCGGTTGGCGAACGCTCTTACACAACGCCTCAAAGGTAGTCTGGATTTTGGCCTTGCTTCTCGTTCCTTGGACGGCCCTGCTAGCCCTGGGGACAACACAAGATTGGTTCCCATCTAGAAACTGGCAAATCGGTTGGATTAGCTACGATTGTTTGCTTTTCTTGGGTCTTACTAGACTCGCAAGTCGTTTTCGCCCTTGGCTTGCACGCTTCCTTGCGAGTGCAGCAGGTTTGGACTTCGCTGGTGGGCTATTTCAACTGGCAACATTCAACATCCATCAGGCATATGGAGCTGGATGGTTTTTGATTTTTGTTTCTCTTCTTGCTCCAGCTTTTGCCGCCACTTTCCTTTTGGCAGCAGCTCGCCATGTCGAACAGCGTAAAGCTCTCAGTTGAGTTTTCTGTATTCGTTTATGTGACGAATCGCAGCTTTGCCATCGCCGATACGGTCAAAAATGGTGGCTAAATTGTAATGAGCTTCGGCTAGGTCAGGATCTATATCTAGCGCGCGAAGATAAAAATCGATTGCGTTCTCGTCCTTGCCAGCGTCTTGCGACACAACACCCAGGTTATAGAGAGCAGTTGAGTCAGCAGGATCAAGATCTAGCGCTCGTTTAAAGCAATCGGAAGCCTGCCGGAGACTACCGGTCTCCGCGAAAACTCTACCCAGATTTATGTAGGTATCTCCACAATCGGGCTGCATCCTAAGCGCATTCTTGTAGGCTGAGATCGCACCTTCGGAGTCTTCTTCCTCGAGCTCCCGTGCTCTTTCAAGCCATTCGGATGTACTAAGCGGCAAGATCGGCTCAGGCGGTGCGACTCTCTTAAGAGGAATATTTTGAACCTGACCGTCAGGCTCATCAAGAATGAAATCAAAAACCAACTGTCCCGAGTCGGCTCGCCAAGCTGTAGCGCTATCGCGAACAATCACGTGCCCTTCATGGGCGGCGAGAGATAGCTCGGAAAGCGAGCTGCTCGCCGGAAGGCGACGACGCAATTCGCCCAGCTGTCGCCTTACTCTTCGCATAGAGATTCCCTGGTGCGCGAGCGTCTTCACTTTTTTTAGAACCAAAAGATCGCGAAAGTTTAACCGAAGGCCTGTACTTCCATCTTTACTGGCAACCACACCTTCTTGAACGCACCCCCGAATCGCCGATTCAGGCAGTCCGAGAAAATCTGCAGCGTCACGAGTCGAGTAGTTGGCCCACACAGTCGCTCGATTCTCTCTCGCTAGTCTGACGTGTCAAGAAGAACGGACCGCCTTGCCAGCACTTCGAGACTTAGCCGATCAAGTTATGGAAGCGGCAAGTGTTTTCCAGAGGTTGAGACCGCGACCGAATACGCCTCCGCTGAAAAACAAAAACGTCCGACACCACCGGACACGCGGTATCAGACTCGGCTCGCACTGAAGCTTCCATCAAGGTACCCTCGCAAAATCGATGGCCTCCGAATTTCAGTCCGCTACTTCGTTTCCGAAAAGCAAAATCAACGTTCTTTTACTGGAGAAGATCCATCCGGTAGCGGAAGAACTTTTTTCATCTGATGGGTTTAACGTTTCAACTGTCGATCGAGCACTCAGCGAAGAAGAGTTGATCAAACGAATACCTGACACGCACGTCATCGGAATTCGGAGCAAAACCAAAATAAACGCCAACGTTCTCGACCACGCCAAGAAGTTACTGAGCGTGGGGTGCTTCTGCATTGGAACCAACCAGGTTGATCTGGCAAAAGCGAACTCGCTTGGCGTCCCCGTTTTCAACGCCCCTTTCTCAAATACTCGAAGCGTCGCCGAGCTCATCCTTGCAGAAATCGTCGTTTTGGCACGACAGCTTGGTGATCGATCCAGTGAGCTCCACCGAGGAATCTGGAACAAATCAGCGACTGGATGTCACGAGGTACGTGGAAAAACCATCGGCATTATCGGCTACGGACACATTGGTAGCCAATTGGGAGTCCTCGCCGAAGCGTTCGGCCTTCATGTTCTTTTCCATGACATCTCCAAAAAGATGCCTATGGGCAACAATCAAGCGGTGGGAAGTCTCAAAGAACTCCTATCAAAAGCAGATTTCGTCTCCCTGCACGTCCCAGCCACCCCGGAAACCAAGGGCATGATCGGCAAATCAGAACTGCGCAGCATGAAGCCTGGAAGCTGCCTCCTCAACGCCAGTCGGGGAAGTGTGGTCGACATTGACGCCCTTGCTCAGGCCCTCAAGGACAAACATCTCAGTGGCGCTGCCGTAGACGTTTACCCACAAGAACCCCGCACCAACGGACAAGGTTTTGAGTCACCACTGTGCGGCCTGGACAACGTCTTCCTAACGCCTCACATCGGCGGATCGACAGAAGAAGCTCAAGCGGTCATCGGTAGGGAAGTAGCCCAAGCTACCCTTGGTTTTGTGAATACTGGTTCGACAGCTGATGCTGTCAATTTTCCACAAGTAGACATGCCGCTCCGTGAAGGCTCTCACCGAATCTTAAACACTCACCAAAACGTCCCGGGTGTCATGAAAAGCATCAACCAGATTTTCTCCGAGCGCAATGCGAATATTCATGCCCAACAATTAGCAACCGATGACAAACTTGGCTATTTGGTGACCGACTTGGACAAGAAACTATCAGTCGAAATTCGAGACGCAATCGCCTCGCTCTCAACCTCAATAAGAACTCGCATTCTCTATTGAGAAAAACTGTTGTCGCTTACATCGAGCGCAACTACGTCTTTTATTGAACCGGGCAAGGTTTCTATACAGGCCCGAATCCATTCTCTTGGCTCTGCGCGCTGGTCGAAATGAGTATCCAAAAATGCATCCAACTTAGGGGCATTCTTCGCAACCATTTCGCGAATGATGGCGTGAGTAGCTAGCTCTATTCCTACTTCACCGACCACATAGGAGAATGCAAACGCTGCTGTCATCACGTTTTGTACCGCGATTTTTGAGACCTTTCGCTCCACGCAAAGAGCTGCGGCATAAAGTGCATCCACCACCGCATACTTCGACTGAAACGGTTCCTCCCAGCGCTCTTCCGCAATGCCCGCGCGGGCAATCATATCCCACTGCCTGGTATGACCGGCTCCTCCATTGAGGAAGTCAAAGAACCCGGTTTGTTCCTCTCCACCCAGCTTGCCCTCAGAAAAACTTTCCGAATGAACGCTCACGGCAGAGGAAATTCCCAATAACCCACCAAACACCATCAGGTGCCCTATCAGTTTTACCTCCGCCCCTTGTCTTGGGCTGGGTCCAAAATAACGTGGGTTCCCGAGTTTTCTCAGCCCGGGAAGGAGTTGATCATAGAGCTCTCGCGACCCACTTGCCAGGATCAGCATTTTCGCCTTTTCGGCCCCTATTGGCCCCCCGGTCAATGGGTAGTTCGCGTACCGAATTCCTTTGCTTGCAGCATGCTTAAACGCGGCATCTGCAAAACCCGCACTAACGGTGGAGAGATGACAAAGAAAGGGTGCGTTATTTTGCGTCGAGAGAAGTGCTGTTAGCGCACCTATGAGTTTGGCGTCATCACCGTTTTTTCCACAGCATACGAACACACCGTCCAAGGAATCTTTGCCAACCAATTCCTCCAATTCCGAAACCAACAGGGCTCCCGAAGACTTCCAAGCAGCACGACGTTTGTCTCGGGCCGCACCTGACCGACCACGGTCATGAACACGAACTACGTCGAAAACGTCTTTTTCCGCCAAATGCCCTGCCATAGGAGACGCCATTAGACCAAGGCCACCTACAACACCGACTTTTAGAGGCTTATCCATCTCGAAACATTATCAGGCCGTTGTTAAACCAGGGCCCGTTGTTTCGACTCATGTAAGTGAACAATAAGTTCACTAAAAATCTCCTCGCCCCAATTTTCTGGAGCTGCGCTACGCTACATTTCGAACATGACCGCATTCGACGAAATTGGTTCTGAGAAACTGCGACAAGTCGTCACCGACTTTTATGAACGAGTACTGGACGACGTCATGATCGGTTTTTTCTTTAGAAACGCCGACAAAAACCGCCTTATAGACAAGGAATGGGAGCTGGCTGCCCGGATGCTCGGCAAGAAGGACATCAAGTACACGGGACAATCGATCCGTTCTGCCCACGCGGCACACCCGATCATGGGAGGACACTTCAACCGGCGGCTGCAAATATTAAAAGAAACCATGGATGCTCACGCCTTGAGCCCGCTGGTGAAAGACACTTGGATAGAGCACACGGAAGCATTGCGTTCCCTAATAACCACTGATGGACGGAATGAATGCACACCGCAAACCCGTCGGCTACCCATCGTTGACGAAGTAGAACCGGACTCGGAAAACTAAACCCACCGGAAACGTCCATCAAAGTCCGAAACATAAGCATCGACCTTTGACAAGGTGAAGCCCGCTTACTATGAATACAGCTGAGGATTCCCATGGCCAATGTCAAGCTACCTACCCTGCCCACTGTTCAACCAACCCCGCATCTAAAGCCCGAGGTGGACCCAGCAGAACTTACTCACCAAAATTTACTGGGGGGTAAGTTTTGGCAGAAAATTCCTGCCTACAAAGACGTTAGCGAAGAAGAGTTTCTCGACCACAAATTCCAAGCACGTAACTCCATTACCAAACCAGAGAAGTTACTTGCCACAGTTCAAGACCTGGTCCCTCAATCGTTTTACGATGATGTGTCTGAGGGCTTCCGCCGTGCTCCAATGGCGCTGCGGGTTTCACCATACTTGCTCAGTCTAATCGACTGGAAAAACCCATATGCCGATCCGCTTCGGACACAGTTTATTCCGCTTGGAACGAAGCTTCTTCCAGACCACCCTAAATTGACTCTGGACTCGCTTGGGGAACAAGCAGATGCACCGGTTCCCGGACTAACTCATCGCTACCGAGACAAAGCTCTCTTTCTCGCCCTCGACACATGTCCGGTCTACTGTCGTTTTTGTACGCGAAGTTATGCAGTCGGTATCAATACCGATGAAGTTGAGAAGGTATCTTTAAAGGCAAAAGCAGACCGTTGGGACGAAGTCTACGCGTACATCGAGTCCAGACCGGAACTCGAGGACATTGTTATTTCGGGCGGTGACTCCTACCAACTCCGCGCTACCCAAATTGAGGCAATCGGTACAACCCTTTTGAATCTCAAGAACATTCGCCGGATTCGCTTCGCGACCAAGGGCCCGGCCGTCATGCCCCAAAAAATCCTCACCGACGAAGCTTGGCTTAAAGCCCTTAGCGACGTAGTTACCCTAGGTCGAAAACTTCACAAAGAGGTCGTGGTTCATACGCACTTCAACCATCCGAATGAAATTACTGAAATAACCAAGCGTGCGATGGATGCTCTATTCGAGCGCGGCATTACGGTACGTAACCAAAGCGTTTTACAGCGCGGAGTCAACGACACAATCCCCGCAATGCGTGAACTTGTTCGTCGACTTTCTTACTGCAACGTTCAACCTTACTACGTTTACATCCACGACCTCGTACAAGGGGTCGAGGACTTGCGTACGACTCTACAAACAGGCATCGATATCGAGAGGCACGTGAGAGGCGATACTGCTGGTTTCAACACACCAACATTTGTATGCGACGCCCCAGGCGGCGGTGGAAAGCGTTCAATTCACTCTTACGAGTATTACAACCGCGAGAGCGGTATCAGCGTCTACACCGCTCCGGGCGTCAAACCCGGATTCTTCATGTATTTCGATCCTATTGACACGCTTTCTGACAAAGCTCAGGCAGACTGGCGTGACGAGAGCAAACAACAAAAAATGATTGACGACGCTCTCGACCAGGCTCGCAAAACGATGAAAAACGCCCAAGCAGCCAGCAGTATCAACGTAAAGATTCCTTCATGATAGTTGGCGGTTCTCTTTCAAAAATCCCAACGTTCGCACCCGCTGGCCTTGTTTTCGTTCTTCTCTTAGCGTCGCTTGGCTGCGAGGGGAAAGGTCATGCAAAAGTCCAAGGTGTTTTGATTCCGCAGGCCGACGCCTATTACCCAGCGCCGACAGGCGGCGTGGAACTCATTATTCCGGACAGCGTGCAAGAGCAGCCGGCTCTCCCAAGCGAGAATCATGTGAAGCTCGTCATAGGACGCAAAGTGCCGTGGCGTTTCGTTTCCAAGCTATTGTCTCGCTTGGAGAGCGAGAAAAAACAAGTAACGATTCTGGTTGGCAACCGCCACAGAGTATTCGCACTGAAAATGAGCGACGAACTCAAAACCCGCGCTCCCATTGAGGTCACAGCGACGGAAGACGGAAAAGCATGTGTCCAACTTCCAAGAGCAAAAAAGGCAAAATGCACGCAGAGCCCAGATGGTAGATACGTTCCTCGTTCGGGGGTTAGGCAGGTTGTACGTGAGGCAATGAAAGCCATGAAGATTCACGATACCCAAGTTATGGCGTCCCCTGCCCTTCATTGGGCTGACGTAGTGCGGGCAGTCGACGGAGCACGCACCTGCTGCGGCAAAGGTGAAATGCGTGTATCGCTGCACCGGGAAAAAAGGCAGAAATAGAATGGCAAGAAAGACCGTGCGCCTCGAAGAAGGCAAGAGAGTGTTGTTCCTCACAAAAGATCCTGAACTCATTCGCAAACAACTTCGCAAAGAAATCGCTTTAACGATGGATGACCTCACGGTCGACGACCTTCTCGATGACATAAACACAGATGCGATGACCCCTGCATGGGTTTGCTTCGATCACGAACCGGAAAAAATTGCCCGCAATGCGTACGCTGGCCTTGTAGTCGACGGCAAGCGCCTCTTTGAACAGGACGCGATTCGTGATGGAAACTTTCAAATCATTGTTTCAGGCCAGCAAAAAGGCGTTGGCTCTAGTCGAGAGACCGCAGCACAAGCCGAATTTTTTAGCGGTATACGTATTGCTATTGCAGCGTCGTTCGCCCCGATTCACGCTCGAAACAACATCAATACCGGACTGCTGATGGCTGATCATGCAGTCCTGCGCCGACTCCAATCGGGCGAAACACTGGATCTTGACGAATTTACCAAAGGGCACGATCCCATCACCCAGCAAATTATTGAAAGCGGGGGGCTCTTCTCTTTTTGCAGAGAACTCTCTGAAGGGAAAATCGAACTGCCTACTGTGAAAAACGGCAACGGCCCCCAAAACATGACCGAGAAGATCTTGTCGCAGCATCTCTTGGAAAACAAAGGCAGCTCACTCAAGCCGGGCGACGCAATTATGGCTGAAGTCGATGGTGGGTATTCCCATGAATTCACCTCTGCTCAAGTCCACGAATTCTTGTCTGCTCACTACGGCAAGGACTACCAAGTCAAAAACCCGCGCAAACTGGCAGTCTTTGAAGACCATCTTATCTACGCGGACGGCGTCCCAAAGATGGCTCCATTCGGTGACAAAATTGAGACGCTTCGTCAGCTTCAACGCGATTTTCAAAAACATACCGGCGTACGAAACTACAGCGCCAAAGACGGTGTCTCACCAGGCATTTGTCACCAGGTAGCTCGAGAAGAATTCATAGAACCGGGCGACTTCATACAGGCAACCGACAGCCATACTTGTATGGGAGGCGCATCAGGCTCGCTAGCTTATGGTGTAGGAACAACGGAGTATGCCGCTTTAGCTTATTGGGGATTCAAACCAGTCTCGGTTCCAGAAGCCATACGGTTCGAACTCGTTGGAGAACTTCGAGACGGTGTCACCGCCAAGGACCTAATTCTACAAATCCTAAATACCTTTGCGAAACGCGAGGACACCCTTGACCGTGTGATGGAATGGGGCGGCGAAGGTCTTCAAAAAATGTCTCCCGACGAAAGAGCAACTCTCGCGAATATGGCGACTGAATGTTCTGCGCGCGGAGCAATCATGGAGGTCGACAAGTCAATGCTCGAGTGGATCGCGTCGCGCAGGCAGGACACCACAGCCGCAGAGCTAGCAAAACGAGTGGTTACACCCGATCCCGGCGCTCACTATGATGGCGGCATTCACAAAATCGACCTTGCGAAAATTGAGCCCATGGTCGCCACACCTGGAGATCCCGCAAAAGGTGAATCATCCGACCCAAAGAATGGGGTACTGATTACCTCGCTCCCCAAAACGGCAATCGATATTGCGTATGGAGGCTCCTGCACCGCCGGAAAAATTGACGACCTGGACTTCTACGCGAGAGTCATGCAAGACGCGAAAGACGGTGGACGACAGGTGGCCAAAGGCGTCAGTTTTGTTATTCAATTTGGGTCTCGCGAAGTCGCCAAGTACGCCAAGGACAAGGGCTATGTCGATCTATTTGAAAGCACCGGAGTGACGGTAATATCCCCTGGCTGCGGAGCCTGCATTGGGTGCGGGCCGGGTGTCTCCTCTCAAGAAGATCAAGTCACCGTTTCAGCGATCAACCGGAACTACAAGGGTCGTTCGGGCCCGGGTCGTTTGTTCCTCGCTTCTCCCTTGACCGTTGCCGCCTCGGCAGTCACTGGACAGATCACCTCGTACCGCGAGGGTATGTTCTCTGACGCAACGAACTAGCACTGCATTGCGGGAGTGTCCGCGAACCTGGAAATAGCTGTGGTTTGAAAGTATTGCGCTTGCCGCATTTACAATGAGACCATCTCCAAGATAGTGCGCTGGATACGGGATTTAACCGACAAGATCGGAGGACGGAAGCGGGAATCGACTCGCTACAAGTACGCTGCCTCTCTGGTAGCGAAGTGTTCTTCGTGGCCCCAATTCGCTTCGATGATGTCTGGCGACGTTAGCGCCGGCGGAATGTTCATCCCAACACCCCAAAGCGCAAAAATGGGCGAGAAGGTTGAGCTGACAATTCGGCTCCCCGACGCATCGGAACTTAAAGTCGCAGGTACCGTCGTGAACATACTGGACGCAAAGCGGGCCAAGAAACTCAACCGAGCCCCAGGCTTGGGAGTTAAGTTATCCGACCTCACCCCTGAGCAAAAACAGAACTTCGACATGGTGCTCCGTACAGCGCAGGAGAATGCGCCGCGACCCGCGACAGTTCCACCGACAGCGCCACCGTCAACAGTGGAGATGGACGGCGACTTTGAGGTTTTGGAAGAGGCTGTTGTAGGAGAGGCTGTCGAGAACCTCTCGCCGGCAACACCATCGCCCCGCGCACCGGAAAGCCCGCAAACAGCTCCCCCGACTAGCAATCCAACCCCACACAAGCCATCGGGACCTATTATCGGTATAGATCTTGGGACCACCTATACCTCGGTCGCAGCTGTAGTCGGGAAGAAAGTCACAATTTTACAACGCGAGGATGGCTCCCGTTCTACTCCCTCTGTCGTTTCTTTCGGGCGAGACGGAGAAATCATAGTTGGCGCAGAAGCTCGTAGACGAATTGCCACAGACCCTGCTCGCACCGTTGTCTCCCCAAAACGAATTTTGGGCCGCAAATTCGGCGAAAGGGAGGTCCAGACTTTCATTGGACAAGCAGCGTACCGAACCGTGGAAGGCCCGAATGGCTCTGTCATCGCTGAGTTTGGTGGAAACCAATACCCGTTCACTCAGATCATGTCGCTTATTTTAAAGGACGTTCGTGATTTAGCTGAGAAACAACTGGGGCAGGAAATTTGCCAGGCAGTTATCTCGGTTCCGATTTCATACGATGATGTCCGCGTCGAGGCACTTAAGCGCACCGGTCAACTTGCAGGACTTGAAGTTGTAGCAGTAATTGACGAACCAAGTGCTGCGGCACTTGCTAATCGATACGATCCTAATTTTGGCGGGGTTGTCGGCGTGTATGACTTTGGTGGCGGTACTTTTGACTTCTCGATCGTTGACGTCTCCAAAGGTGATTTTCGAGTGCTTGCTACCGCTGGCGATACCTGGCTCGGCGGTGATGACTTCGATCGAGTGCTCGCCGAGGCTGCAGCCAACCAATTTTGGCGAGAGCATAAAGTTGACCTTCGTCGCCAAGCACTTGAATGGCAGCGGCTTCTCTATGCCTGCGAAAAAGCGAAACGCGATCTATCAACGTCCGAAAAAGCGGTTATCCACGTTCCAGAAGTACTTCGCACCGCAGAAGGAATGGTTGACCTTAGAATAGCGATAGACAGAGCGATTCTGGCCCGTGCGTGTGCTGCCATTATTCAGCGCTCGCTCGACACGTGTGGAGAAGCGCTGGAGCTCGTAGGAATCGCCCCATCAGATCTCTCCGCGATCTACTTAAGCGGCGGTACGACTTACATTCCGGCTGTTCGCCAAGCTCTGAAGCAATACTTCGCCGTTGACATAAGGACCGGAGTCCCTCCCGAGCATGCGGTATGCCTCGGTGCTTCCATACACGCTGCTCAAGTTCAATTCCAGGCAGTACAGACGCTCGAGACACGTTAGCCCACACTTCCGAGCAGTATTCGCAACCCGACGCTTGTCGAGCACTCCGCTTCCCCATACGCTTGACCAATGCTCAAGCGTCATCTGACGATCCCCCTCCTGTTGCCGTGTTTCTTGGTTCTCGGGTGCTCCGGCTCGGCGAAGAAATCGGCCAGCCCCTCTGATTCCAATAAGAAAATCGCATCGTCTCTCGCTCTTTCAAAAACACCGGCGAAAGTAAAAGTCACGAGGGTAAAGCCTAGGAGTGGTGCTGCTCCAAAAAATGCATCGCCAATTTTGAAGGTGATGGAAAACGAGAACAAGAGATGGCTCGATGCCCTCAAACAAAACCCCGCTGCACCGGCGCATTATGTCGCGTACCAAATCACCGATCGAAGAACCGTGATTCTTGGTGCAGAAGGTGGCGCGTTAACAACGGACGAGGATGAAAAAGGTAGAGTTCTCGATGTTGAAGTCCGAGTAGGTACCCCTGCCCTCGACAATGTCCATCCACTCGAAGATCCAAACAAGGCTCCGTTATCAAATACGGCTCGACTGGGGCGTATTCCCTACGGAACCAACCAAGACGCCATTCGACATGCTCTGTGGCTCGAAACAGACAGGCGGTACCGAGAAGCCGCGGACCTCTACAACTTTGTTCGAGAAGAACAGAGAGTCTCGTCGCGTAAGCCAGAGGCTCCTGATTTCGTGCATATGAAAGGAGGTACCTTTATTGGGCCAAACCAAAAGCTCGAGTTTGACAAAAAGCAGTGGGTCAAGAGAGTCAAGAGTTGCTCGAGAAGAGCCAACGCAGGAGTCGCCACTCGCTCAAACTGCCAGGTAGTATTCGAGGAGAGTACTGTTTACTTCGTGAACTCAGACGGAGCCGTCATCCAACAATCTGGCACCAGGGCTAGGATGAGCGTCGCCGTCGGCGTCAAAGCCGACGATGGGATGCCTTTGTCGCGTACGGAACAGCGATTCGCATCCTCGCCATCCGACCTGCCTGGGCTCAAAGAAGAAAACCAAATGATTCGGATGGTCAACACCGACCTTAATAACCTTCACAAAGCTCCCGTGGTCGATCCCTATGTTGGGCCTGCGATCCTAGAAGGCCGAGCTGCAGCTGTATTCTTCCACGAAGTTTTTGGACACCGAATTGAAGGGCATCGCCAAAAAGGATCGGTGAGTGGCAAAACGTTCACGAGTAAAGTGAATGAGGAAATCATGCCGGAGTGGCTCTCTGTCTACGATGACCCCAGAGTAACGACACTAAATGGCACAACCCTCAATGGATTTTACCGGTTTGATGATGAGGGGGTACCAGCACAACGAGCTGATCTCGTCAAAAGCGGTGTTTTCACTGGCTTCGTCCAAGGCCGAAATCCTATCAAGGGTTTCCCAAAGTCAAACGGGCATGGACGCAAAGAAGCGGGTCATTTTCCCATCGTAAGCAGACAGGGCAACTTGATCGTTGAGGCATCTCGGTCTGTGACGCGTAAACAGTTACGGAAACAGTTGGTAGAAAGAATCCGAGCTCAAAAGAAACCCTACGGCATGGTTTTCACGGATATCAGCGGCGGTTTCACAAATACCTCTCGTTTCATGCCACAAGCGTTCAAGGTCGAACCCATCATGGCATTTCGCGTATATCCAGACGGTCGCGAGGAACTGGTACGCGGTGTTGACATTGTCGGGACTCCCCTAACGGCTCTTGGCTCCATAGTCAGCGCGGCCCGTCCAGTTGAAACCTTTAATGGTATGTGTGGAGCAGAAAGCGGTTGGGTGCCCGTGTCGGCATCCGCTCCAAGCTTGCTACTTGAGAAACTAGAAATTGAGCGCGGGTTTGACGGCAACGGCCGAGCTCCCATTCTTCCAGCTCCTTCCACAATCTCTGAAATGAGTTCCCATGCAAAATAGAACCGCCCCATTTCTCATTCCTATTCTTCTACTTGGCCTGAGCTATAGCCAGTCTGTGTTCGCGGCAGGTGCAGGCAGTTCAAACGCGGTTACGCCAGAAATCGTGGATGCACTCCAGAAGGAAATCACTCGCTCCATGAAGAACCTAAAACTAGGTGGTGCAAAAGATCCCTACTTCATCAGTTACAAAATCACGGAAGTTGAAGTTAACGATATCGCAGCAAGCCTTGGCGCGACGACATCCGACCGAGAACGTCATTTCGTCGTGCTCGAAGCGCATGTACACGTGGGTACCTTCCAATTTGATAACTCCAACTTCGTATTTCCGCGGCGAGAAAGCGTCGACGGAATCGCACAAATTGCCCTTCCTTTAGAAGCTACACCAAAACTAGCTCGGCGCTCCGCCTGGATCGCAACCGATGCAGCCTACAAAGAGGCACTTGAACAACTCCGCGCAAAGCAGGACGCTCTCCGCAGCGGTGCCTCGGGCGGCGAATCGAATATACCCAGCTACAGCAAGAGCCCCGCGGTCCAAAAGCTGGATCCGATAGCTGTCCCAAAACTAGAAAACTTGGAATCCATGCGTAAGCGAGCCAAGGCACTCTCCACTTCTTTCAAGGGCCAGCCCTGGGTCCGTGACTCACGCGTCGCATTTACCTCGTTCCTCGAACGACGTTGGCTGCTGAACAGTGAAGGAACCAAGGTCCACGACACTAGGCGGGTCAGCGGTGTCGCGCTTGTTGCCACCGGCCAAGCCAACGACGGTCAAGAAATCGCACAGTTCTTCACGGAATATGGAGAGACCAGTGCCGATCTTCCCGGGGACAAAGAACTCAAGAAACAAGCCAAAAGACTTTCCAAACAACTCAAGCAACTAGCTGCCGCACCACTTGTGGACTCCTATACAGGACCAGTCCTTTTCGAAGGCGAAGGAGCAGTAGGCATGGTGGAACACTCACTTGCTAGACATCTTAGCGGGACTCCACTACCTGTAGGACTTTCCGATCAAGACTCCCTACGCTTTGGTGGTGAACTCGTTAACCGTATTGGCCTACGGGTTGCCGCTCCATCGCTCACGATCACCGACGATCCCACCGTAAGCAAATGGAAAAAAACCCACCTAATCGGCGGATACAGAATGGACGATGAAGGTGTAGCGTCACAGCGTGTAGACGTTATCAAGGCGGGCAAACTCCGCTCGTTGCTTATGAGTCGCACACCATCGAAAGGGATAAAGTCTAGTAATGGGCATGCTCGCCTCTCTATGCCCGGCGGAATTTTTCGTGGAAGTACAACCAATCTCTTCATCAAAGGCAAAGGCGGCGTGCCGAAAAAAACTCTTCGCAAGAAGTTGCTGAAAGAAGTCAAAGAACAAGGTTTGCCTTATGGAATCGTCATTACCCAATTTGACGACCCAGCTCTGACTATGTCGGACGAACTTAGCCGTTTCCGTCTTTTTCAATTGCTATCAACTCTCGACAGAAACGCACCACCTATCGCAGCGACGGCATATCGCTTGTTTCCGAACGGAAAAACCGAGCTTGTACGTGGAGTGCAGCTCCGCCCAATCCGCGTTAGGGCCTGGAAAGACATACTTGCTGTATCCAAAGAGCAGACTGTCAAAAACTTTTTGCATTCCACCGACGACCCATTCTTGATTCGCCTTGCCGGCGGTGGAGATGGATATGCGCCATCCTCTGGTATAGAAAGCTCTGTCGTGACCCCGAATTTCCTATTTGAAGAACTGGATATTAAGCCTAGTGCAGCGGGGCGACGACAAAAGCCTGCGGTCCCACCACCTAGCGCAAGATAGAACGTTCAACGCAGGCAATAAGGTCATCCTCGACTACGTTTTCGCTGATGGCAACCACGCGATAGGTCGTCGTATCCTTAGCCGGTTCCCGTGAGACCCTTTGTCCCACACGGTGGAACGCCATATTGGTTACGTCTTTGGAACCAGACGACCCGTCCACCACCCGCGCGATTCCTTTTACCCTTATGTAGTGGGCTGGCAGTGCTTCAAGTTGCTCCTCAAGCTCATCCCAATCGAGCACATCAGTAATTTCCACCGACACAGACTTAAAGCCATGTTCATGAGTCTGTGGCGTATTTTCAGGCTCGATTCTAGTCTTGTGTATATTCGGCCCGGTAAGGATATCCCAGAGTACATCCGCAACCGTCTGGTCATCTTTCTCAATTCTCGGAGCTGCTTGGTTTAGCTCGTCAATAGCGGCGGTACACTCACGCGACAACATCCGTTTTTCAAGAAGGTCTAATTTGGAAAGCACTAACACATCAGCGTACTCGACCTGATTATTCACACCAGGGCTCAAACGCCGTTGCTCTACAAATTGAGTGCTATCGATAACTGTCACAACTGCAGTAAGTTGAACTTTTTGTGCCAAGGGGTCCTTCGCCAGGGTCCATGAAATAGGAAGTGGTTCTGCTATTCCTGTGGTTTCAACCAAGATCATCTCAAGATCTGGTTTCTCACCAACAAGTTTCATCAACGTCTTTTCCAAGTCCTCGTCGAGGGCACAGCAAATACAGCCACCGGGCAGCTCCACTTGCTCGGTCACCCCTGCGGGAAGCAAGTCTCCGTCGATCCCAACCTGTCCAAACTCATTGACGATAACCGCCCATTTCTGAGCAGAATCGTTTCTTCTTTTCATGAGGAGGTTCAGTAACGAAGTTTTCCCGCTTCCAAGAAAGCCAGTTAACAGTACGACAGGGACCACAGAAAAAGAGTGCCACAGCTTCTCAGATACGCAAAGGACTCAGGAACCTTTGCGTTCCAGCTGCTCTCCAAGCTGAGCGAACAAGCGTTTTAGGCTCTTTGCTGGATTTTCATCTCTCGCATTGTCGCGTCCAAGCTTTTCCGTGGACCTGGCCTTTTCAAGACCGCCTTCACGAACAAACGAAACCACACGACTAAGTTCGGTCGGGTCAAACCACGTCCCATGATACCGACACACGTCAATAATGATGCCGGACATGCCGGCAAAGTTCGTTCTGTTCATCACCAAGTCGCAGGCGGGACATTGTATGTAGAGCTTTCCGTTTGGCCGCGCGCCGTCCCATGTCGTATTGGCGTTGTTGGCCCCCGGTTCCAAGAGCTCCTCAGCCAAAGTGAAACCCGGTTTCATAACGGTCTTGGCAATTTCGACCTCGAGCCAAATACCTCTGCATTCCTCGCAGTCTTCTAAGAGAACTCCCGAAACAGTTCGCTTGGTCAGCTTGCTGTTGGGGCAGACCGGGCACAAGAGTGCAGAATTGCCCCTCGCGATTTCCGCTTGCGTACTAATCTCGAAGCCGCATTGATTGCACGTACCGCCCTCGCAGGTATGGTCGCACCATGGACAAGCGCTCCCGGCGGATGGAACCAATTCCGGAAGGCCTTTGTCTTTGAGTGGGCTAACTGTCGTTGCCAAAGTCTGACCACACCAGCACTCTATTGTGGCTGCGTTTCCCGGAATATCGTATTTGAGTCCGCAGGACGAACAGGTTGCCCTCATGTACTTTTTCCAATCACGACGGAGAATAATTGGAACCTATCGAGCTCGTTGCTGTCCAACCTCTAAAGGAGAAGAATATGATCAATTTTCAACAGGGTGGTTTGGGTATGTACCCGACGGCAGTGGCTGGGCTTGTGGTCCTTGGTGCAGCGGTTTGTTACGGACTCTCGAACAACAAGCGCTGGCTCCGCGTGGTTTTAAGTAGCGCGGTGTTGACGTTAATTTGCGGCTCCCTAGGATTTGTCATGGGAGTGATTCGCTCTATCCAAGTCGGAACTCAGTTCCCGGCTGACCAGCACTATCTAATCGTTCAGGGTATTGGTGAATCTCTTCACAACCTAAGCCTAGCCTTCACGTGCCTAGGGATCGCATCCATTTTTGTGATGCTGAAAACTCTACGTCGTGCCTCGCCAGCCTAGTAGGCGGCTGGAGATAAGGAGCGCGCAAGACCCGCAGGGGTCGCGCGCAATTGAACGATGAGAAAATCGCCGTCGGTCTCAAGAGCGCTGACGTTCACAACAGGGGTCAACCGCTCGAGAACTCGGCGGAGTTTGAAGTTCTTTGCCAACTTAGGGACTTTCATCAAATCGACTACCAACGTGTCGTCGTGGGCTTCGACCAATGCAGGCGGACGCTTAGGCATAAAATTAGCCAAATTACCGGGCTTGGATAAATCAAGAGCTCCTGATTTTATTAGTCCAGCGACGGGCGAATTTTCCCCTTCAAGGACCTTCATGTCGACATCCGCGAGCTTGAGAGTCATCCGCATCTCGTCTGCGTCGATTCGCAGCTCATCCACTTTGATAGAGGACGAGGCTCGAAGCTTGGCACCCATGAGGTCAAGAGTGGCTGCGATATGAACAGCTGGCGGCCTCGCAGAGACCACAACATCCGTCGGGGCATTCTTTCCCGGGGGGGTATTGACGATGAACCAGCGAATCGCATCAAGAGGAACAGCAAATTTCAAACCCACAGCGTGCTTCGCCACTTTCAGGATAGAAGTCGGGTTCTTGGCCAAATAGCGGCCAGCGGAGCGGAGCGCAGAGCGAATCGGCAGTGCCATAACCTCTGCATACAACATAATGGCTCGAACTAAAACGAGGTTATCGTCGGGGATTCATAGAGATGAATCAGCCTCTAAAACTCTGGATTCATCAAACCCGCTCGACAATCGTCGCAATCCCCATGCCGCCGCCAATGCACAACGTGACTAACGCAGTGTTTAGATTCCTCCGTTCCAACTCATCGACGGCAGTCATCATGAGTATCGCCCCTGTTGCGCCCAAAGGGTGCCCAAGGGCAATCGCGCCGCCATTTACATTCACTTTCGAATGGTCGATCTTCAGGTTTTTCATCGTTTGCAAAGGAATCGCGGCAAAGGCCTCATTTATCTCCCAAAGATCGATATCACTCGCAACCATACCGGCTTGTGCCAAAGCCAGCTTCGAAGCAGGTGTCGGAGCAGTGAGCATTATGACCGGTTCGGCGCCTGCTGTTGCGATGGCTTTGATTCTCGCTCTAGGGGACAACTGATTTTCTTTTCCCCAAGCACTGCTCGCAACCAAAACGGCACAAGCACCATCTACAATCCCGCTCGAGTTTCCCGCTGTGTGAACATGATCGATTGCTTTTACGTCGGGATACTTCGCAAGAGCCAACTCGACCATTGTTTGTCCTTCGGGGGTAAATCGCGATTGGCCCAATTTCTCGAACGCTGGGCGAAGCTCGCTTAATGTCTCGACTGTCGTTCCTGGCCGAGGATGTTCGTCTGCTTCCAAAACAGTCTCACCAGCAGAATTCTTCACCGCGAAAATAGATGAGAATCTGTTTTCCTTCATAGCCACAGCTGCTCGAGCTTGACTCTCGGCGGCATAGGCATCCAAGCCCTTCCTCGAAAAGCCCTCGCGCGCAGCGATTAAATCGGCGGATATCCCTTGAGGAACCTGAGGTACTCGTTCACGGAGTTGGAGATTATGTCCGTCCATTAAAGCGTCATCACATCCCATCGGAACCCTAGACATGGACTCAACCCCTCCTGCAACGACGGCCTGTTGAAATCCGCTTGCAACTCCCATTGCCGCGAAATTGATAGCTTGAAGTCCTGAGCCACAGAAACGGTTCACGGTGGCACCAGTCACATCATCGGGCCAGTCGGCTGCCAGAACCGCGTTTCGAGCAATACAGGCGCCCTGTTCTTTTACCTGAGTCACGCACCCCGCAATGACGTCTTCAACCTTCTCGGGTGAAAAGCCAAGCTTGCCTTGGAGTGCGTTAAGCGATTGGGCGAAAAGTTCCTGCGGATGGATTCCGCTAAGACCGCCTTTTCCCGCTTTTCCACGCCCTCTAGGGGTCCGTACTCCACCAAAAATCAGTGCTTCGCTCATCTAAGTCCTCGCGTTTCCGTAGAAAATTGCTGGGTGACATCAAGCCTCACCAGAGTTTCTACTATCCCGGTTATAACCCAAGAATGGTAGCCGAGACCTCATTACTAGCCAGTCTACTCAATCCAACCGAAGAACACGCGATGCTGCGTAAATCGGTTAGGGAGTTCGTACGCAAAGAAGTAGAGCCCCAAGCAGAAGAGTACGACCAAAAAGGTGAACTCAATAAATCTCTCCTTAAAGCTTGCGGAAAAATGGGGTTATTGGGCGTAACAATTCCCGAACAGGACGGAGGCGCTGGGCTCGACGCAAGCGCGTCGGTCATTGTACACGAGGAACTGGCCTGGGCCGACCCGGGGTTCGCGTTAGCTTACCTGGCTCACGCCTGCCTATTTGTAAACAACTTTTACTATGCCGCTTCTCCAGACCTCAGGAAGCGCTACCTCCCCAAAACGATTTCCGGGGAGTGGATAGGCGCGATGGGTATGTCTGAACCAGGAGCAGGCACAGACGTCCTAGGCATGCAAACCACTGCGCGCAAAGAAGGTGACCATTACCTCCTCACTGGTCGCAAAACTTTCATTACCAATGGTCCAGAAGCCGACGTTTTCGTGGTGTACGCGCAGTTAAATGGGCGAATCACCAGTTTCGTCGTAGAGCGCAATTTTCAGGGTTTTTCCACCAGCGAGAAAATCCCTAAAATGGGAATGCGCGCTTCTACAATGTGCGAGCTCATCATGGATGACTGTCGCGTCCCCGTCGAAAACCTTCTCGGCAAAGAAGGTGGCGGCATCACCAATATGATGCGAAACCTAGAAATTGAACGGCTTACGCTGGCCGCGATGTCTCTCGGTATCGCGCAACGTTGCACTGAGGTCATGACCCGATACGCGACGGAACGAGAGGCTTTTGGGAAGCCCATTAAGGAGTTCGGTCAAATTCAACGGTACATCGGAGAGAGTTATACGAAGACTGAAGCCATACGCGCCCTTGTTTACTGCGTGGCCCGCTCGGTCTCGCCGGAGACCAAAAACCGGCTTGGTACCGACGCCTCAAAGTTATTCGCCGCAACCGCGGCAAAAGAAGTCGCCGACGCTGCCGTCCAGGTTCTTGGTGGTTGGGGCTACTGCACCGAATTTCGTGTCGAACAATTTCTTCGCGACGCCAAACTCATTGAAATCGGCGGTGGCACTATCGAAGCCCACCAAAAGAATATTACTCGCGAGCTAACCAAGCAGTAGCACTGCAAAAAGGGTGCTACTGGTCACGTTTTCCTGTAGCTCTCTCATTGGAGAGAATTTCACTCATAAGTGGGCCATTTTTTTCTTGGCCACAATTGCCGAGTTGGGGGTTAGGTTACCGAGGAGGGAAATGAGTAAGGATGACATTTCCGATTGGTATCAGCGCTATGGGCCGATTGTACTTCGGCGTGCACGGTCGATCCTTGGAGACGGGGATGCGGCAAAAGACGTCCTACAGGATGTTTTCGTCACTGCTATTTCGCAGAAAAGCGCCCTTGAGGAAAAAGGCGTCACTATGAGCTGGTTTTATAAAGTAGCGACCAACCGATCTCTGAACAAATTGAGAAATACGGGAAACCGTCGAAGTCTTTTGCGTTCCGTTGGCAGCGCACAAGACGATATCGACCAAACCCGGAGAACCGCGGAGCAACAAACGGCACATGAAGCAAAGTCTCTCTTGGCTTCCCTTCCCGAAGACCTCGCAGAGATAGCGGTCTACTACTACCTCGATGAAATGACTCAAGCAGAAATCAGTTCGCTACTCAAATGTTCACGGCGCAACGTTAGCCACAAACTTGCGCGTACCAAGGAAACCCTGGAGGCAATGGGATGGGCAGCGTAGCCGCAGCACGCATCACTCGTTACGACGAACGTTGTCTCTCGGACATGAAACTGGACGAGCTACTTCTCAATGAACTAGATGACCTCGCTACGAAGGAACGGGAAAGACATATTGGTACTTGTCTACGTTGTCACCGGAGATTCCAAGAGCTCGCCGAGGATCGGGCCGGTTTCGATATCCCTTTAAGCCCTTCCGTTTCTCAGAAAAGCCGGTCGAGCAGATGGCTAGGAGTGAGTGCGTCAATTCTGGTAGCAGCATCGGCCTTGTTTTTCCTCTCTCGATCGGATGAGCCAGAGATTCGCCGAAAGGGTTCGCTTTCTCTAACCCTTGAAGTCAAACAAGGTGCTCGAACTTTTCTTGCAACACAGAAAGACCCCTTGTCGCCAGGTGATGTTGTCCAGTTCATCGTGCCCCCACAGCCTGGACGACACTTGGCTATTTTCAACATTGAGGCTTCCCAAAAGGTCACTGTGTTTTATCCGTACGGGCAGGATCTAACGTCTCCTCTTGGAATTTCCCGTAAAGGGAACTACAGGGTACCAGGTGCAATTGTCCTAGATGAGTCCCAAGGGCAAGAGACCATCTTTGCTATGGTCTGCGACGACCCCATCCAATTGCGCTTAATTGAAAACAAGATCGAAAACCTTGGCTTAGACAAAATTGCAGTCCCTGATTCCTGCGACAGTGCAACGCACCGTTTCACCAAAGGCGCCTCACGGTGAGACTCGCAATAGCGTTAGCAATGACGCTCTTGGTACAATCTGCACAAGCCAGTACTAAGAGGTACGCCGTCGTCATTGGAAACGACCATGGAGACGCAGATGAACAAAGTCTCCGCTACGCTGTAAGCGATGCGCAAAAGGTGTTTTCGACCCTAGTAGGCGTAGGCGATGTAGCAATTCAAAGTGCAATTATCGCTGCCAATCAGGAAGCTCAAGAAGTACGCAGAGCACTGATTGATACCAACCAACGCATTCGCAAGGAGATACAAACAAGCGGGCGGGACACAGTTCTAATCGTCTATTACTCTGGGCATGGCGATGAAGAATCTCTGCACATGGGAGGATCTCGCTTTGATCTCGAGGAACTCCGTTCGCTGGTCCTCTCGTCACCAGCCACCGTTCGAATACTCGTGTTGGACTCGTGCCGCTCCGGCCCCCTCCCACGAACCAAAGGAGGGAGTCCGGCGCCCTCGTTTTCTATCGATGTGGATGACCGGCTTCAATCCAGCGGAGCTGTACTAATTACAGCGAGCGCGGCGAACGAGGACGCCCAGGAATCAGATGAACTGAAGAGCTCTTTCTTTACGCACCATCTTGTTTCAGGGCTACTTGGCGCTGCGGACATCTCCAACGACGGTCTTGTTTCTCTTGAAGAAGCATACAACTACGCATACGCGGGGACAGTTCGCAGTTCTAGCCAAAGCGCCGGCAACCCTCAGCATCCTAGTTTTCACTACGATGTAAAAGGTATGGGCGACATAGCCCTTGCCAAGATCGACGCCAAAAAAGGCCGCGGTAAATTACGACTTAGTGAGGCCGGCCACTACTTTGTCTTTGCAGACAATGAAAACGGAGAGCTCTTGGCAGAAGTTCATACCGGTTCGGGTCGTAAAGAGCTCACCCTACCTGCTGGCCAATATTTCATTCGCAGGCGAGCCAATGATCACCTGCGTCAAGGCTCGGTGCCCCTTGTGGCGGGGAAAGTAGCCCAAGTATCAATGAGAAAGTTCCCGCGCATTGCTTATGCCCGTGTGGTTCGTAAGGGCGGCACATCTAAGCGGACCGCCCATTCTCTTCGGCTCGACTTTCGACAGCGAGGCCCAGTACTCACCGGTATGGGTGCGATGCCATTGGTAGGGCTACGATACAACCTGGCTTTGTCGGCGCTCACAATCTCTCCAGAGGTTGCGTTCGGCCAACAAGACTCCGCCAACGTCAGCCTGACGGCTAGGACACGTGAGCTACAGATGGGTTTGCGAGTCACGCGCGGGTTTGACATACGAACCTTGACACTATCTGCTGGTGTCGTCGCAGGCCTGTCGCGGTTCTCACAACAGTTCCAAACCCAAGGTGTCGCCCCTTCTAAGAACGCCATAGCTGGTTACACCGGTTTAACGTTTGAGCTCCAACACGCCATAGCAGGTC